>JANQII010000170.1 GCA_028282195.1 Prolixibacteraceae bacterium | reverse complement strand
TTACAATAAGATTAGTTTACAGAGATATATCAATTTCAAAAATTTAATCTAAAGAATTCCCCGAGGCTTTGCCACGGGGTTCCGCTTTTTCTCCCCAGGCGAAGGGAGATGTCGTCCGGCAACTGCCGGATGACAGTGGGGTGAAATAAAGAAAATTCGGTTTTCAGCGATTAAGCTGAAATAAAGTTGGTATAATACCCCTTGGTTCTGCTACGGGGATAGTCAACTTTAAGAATTTTCTTTATTTGAGAAACGTATATCTAATCAATCCTAAATAATATCTACATCAAAACTGATAAAAGATGAAAGACACAAGAAGAACATTGAATCATTTGTAATATAAAAATCAACAAAATATACTTCCATCTCCCAGCTTCCGGTCATCAGTTATCAAATATCAGTTTTCATATCCCGTAGGGATTAAATAGTAGTAGCACCGGGTTTTGTACGGCTTTAGACGGATTTTCCCGGAGTTAGGATATGTGATAAGAAATTAGGCGAATCCAGTGAGTTGTTCGAAGTATCGTACATTTCATTCGCCGCATGGAAAACGTTTTTTATAACAAAATATCCAATAACCAATATTCAATAATGAGTTTCAAATTATCAAGAATCAAGTTTCCAGCATCCAGCATCCAGTATCTCGGCTTCCCGCTTTTCCACAAAAACTTCTAACTTCCTGCTTCAAATTCCAAATTCCAAACCTCAATGTACATCATTCTTATTTTTCTTTGCGAAAACTTGGCGGACTTTGCGGTTAGGACTAATCTCCAATAACCAATATTCAATGATGAATCTCGAATTATCCAGAATCAAATGCTATTTTTGCAGCATGGATAAAATGAAGAAGTTAGTTGCTACTACATATGCCGGTTTAGAACAGGTTTTAGCGGAAGAATTAATTCAAATTGGTGCAGATGATGTTCAAGCTGCACGGCGTTCGGTGTATTTTTCCGGAAATGATGAAATGGTTTATCGCGCAAACTATTCGTTACGCACTGCATTAAAAATTTTGGTTCCAATCCGGAATTTTAAAATTTTTAAGGTGGATGACCTTTATTACCAGGCTGGAAAAATTAAGTGGGAAGAAATTTTTGATTCAAATCAGACTTTTGCAGTTCAGAGCAAAGTTTTTAGCGAACTTTTCCAAAATTCCATGTACGCATCACTAAAAGTAAAAGATGCAATTGTTGATCGTTTTCGCAGAATATCGGGTCAGCGTCCGTCAGTTAATCCTAATAATCCCGATATTCAAATAAATTTGCATATTGCTAATAATCAATGTACCATATCGTTAGATAGTAGTGGGGAATCTTTGCACAAACGTGGTTACAGGTTGGGTACCCATGATGCACCAATAAGTGAAGTGTTAGCTGCCGGGATGATAAAACTTTCGGGTTGGAGTGGGGAAGAAGCATTGTGGGATCCAATGTGTGGTTCTGGTACCATTGCTATAGAAGCTGCAATGATTGCAAAAAATGTTTTACCGGGGGAGATTAGAAAATCTTTTGCTTTTCAAAAATGGAAAGACTTTAAAAGTGAAGTTTTTGAACGCATAAAAAATGAAAAAGACCACAATAATGTGAGCTTCTCAATTTATGGATCAGATATTTCCCGCAGAAATATTGATTTAGCATATATGAATGCTGAAAAAGCTTTGGTCGGTAATATTGTTCAGCTAACTATTGCTGATTTTAGCCTTGCTGAAAGAAAACCTGAAGTTTCTTTCTTGCTTTTTAACCCTCCTTACGGAGAACGAATCTTGTCCGGAGATCAGGCTTTTTACGCTATGATTGGAGAACGTTTGAAACATCATTACGATGGTTCTAATGCCTGGATTATTTCTACGAACGCTTGTTTAAAATCAATTGGGTTAAAACCCGCTTCAAGAATTCCGCTTTTTAACGGTTCGCTGCAATGCAGCTTCAGAAAATATGAGCTTTATAAGGGCTCTGAAAAATCTCGTTAGTGAGCTTTTTGTAAATTATATTAACTATTTGTACGCTTTGTTTTTGAACTCCGCAGGAACTTTTACAAGAACGCTGCTCAAAGAACGATTGAAAATGATAAACTACACAGTGGACTCATTAATTCCTATCCTACAGGAGTTTAGTCAACAAATTACTGTACGTTTTTAGTTTCTTTAATTTACGTGATGATTAGTCCCAGTCTTCTACGAAATGATCTAAGTCTCTGCGACTACCACCTTTTAATTCACTTAATTCTTCTTTTGTTAAAATTTCGAATGAATCAAAAATGTTGTTTTCGTTGTTAGCAAATAAAGTTTTCATTACTTTTAAGTTTTAATGGTTAATACTTTTAAATTCCTTAATTATCCTTTGTTCGCTTCTTTATCCCGATTAAGGAAAAAAGGTAACCCATGGTTGTTGAAAAAAATGTTGATAAGTATTCTATATTAATTTATAAGTAATTGAATATTAAGTAGATGGTGCGGATAATTTTTTTTCTATTTTTTTTGGGTACCCTTGGTTTAAGAGCTAATGAAAAGGGGTTGACGGACTTTCAGAAGGATAGTTTACTGGCTTTGGAACTAAACCGAAATGGAATAAGACAATCCAGAATGGGGGACTTTGAATCTTCTATTTCTTATTTTAAGCAAAGTTATGAACTGACTAAAAAGCTTTATGGTGAAAACTACATTAGGTTATCTACCCCTTTGATAAATATGGGGATTCCTTTAAAAACAACTGGAAAATATAATGAAGCAATTGAAAACTATACTTTGGCTGAAAAGATTATTATTGCTCATTATCAGTCTAATAACCATCCAAGACTTGGTAGTGTTTATTTCAATCTTGGTAATGTTTATAAAGCGCAAGGCGACTACATTAAGTATCAGGAGTTTCAAAATGCTGCACTAAGAAGTTTTAAGCTTGACTCTATGAAGAATACAATTGCAATTGCGAGAGTAAAGCGCAATATTGCTGAAGCCTGTTTTTTGTTAAAAGAATATGATCAAGCCATTTCTATTTGCAATGAAAATATCCTCATTGTTAATGATGAAATTAAGTCTTTCTATTACAGTATTTTAGGTGATATTTATGCAGAGAAGAAGCAATTTGATTTAGCAAATAGTTATTATCTCAAAACGCTGAATATACTAAAAGAATTATATGGAGATGATAATCATGAGCTTGGGCTTGAATACAGTAATTATGCGAGTTACTTGTTGAAAACGGGTGATTATGAAAATGCACTGAATTACAATCATCTGGCTGAATCAATCATTGAAAAATATTACACAAAGAAAAGTCTTCAGTATTCAGATGTGATGATAAATTATGCAGATTATTTGTTTTATCGAAATTCTGAAGCGTCTGGCATACAGGATTTTAATGCAAAAAGAGAACAGGATTTACAAAAAGCTTTAAATTATTATCAAAGGGCGATTGTGGCTGCTACTGAAGATTTTGAGATCACCGATATTTTTGCTAACCCGGAACATAATCAAGCCGTTTCTCAAATACAGTTACTGGAAATTGTGAAGAAAAAAGCAGTTTGCTTTGAGGTGATTGCAGACTTAAATATGTCTGTTTTTAACAGGGAAAATGCTTTAATCCATTACCAGACCGCATTGGAAACAATAGAGCTGGCAACGGAATTGGTACATCAAATACGTACCGGGTATGTTTCTGAAGATAGCCGTTTCTTTTTGGCTGAAAATCAGGATGCTACATTTATTGAGGCCGTAAATATTACGTACAAACTTTACCGTTTAACCGGGGAGCAGAAATATGCTGCAAAGGGATTTGAGTTTGCTGAAAAAAGTAAGTCGGCCAGTTTTCTTGCCGCTGTAAAAGACTCGAAAGCTAAGGAGTTTGGGGGTATCCCCGATAGTTTGCTAAATCAGGAAGATTACCTGAAAATGAATATTTCTACGTACAGGGAGATGGTATTTGAGGAAAAACAAACAGATGATCCTGATTCTGCCAGGTTAAGCCTGTATAACTCAAAAATATTTCAGCTTAATGAAGAATACCAGGAGTTAATTCATCATTTTGAAGACTCTTTTCCTAATTATTATTCGTTCAAATATCAAAATGAAGTTGTTAATATAGAGGATGTTAAGGATAATATATCCGAAAAGGAAGCTTTAGTTGAGTACCTGGTTGAAGAACCTACGGATAAAAAGAAAATTGGTAAACTATTTAAGTTTATTATAACCAGTGATGAGATTCATTTTGCCTCAAACGCGCTTGAAATGGACTATGTAAGGGATATTGAATATCTTTATGGGTTTTTGTCAAGTTCCAATTATTTATATACTGGTTTAGATGAGTATAAAGGCTATGTGAAGTCTGCATATAATCTTTATTCTACATTGTTGAAGACTGATTCCGGGAGGCTTGAAGGGAAAAAACTGATCGTTGTGCCAGATGATAAGCTTTCTTATATTCCTTTTGATGCAATGCTCACATCAGAGTCGGATACTACAAAACTAAATTTCAGAAATTTGCCTTATTTGGTAAAAGATTATCCAATAAGTTACACCTATTCAGCGACTTTATTGTTTAATTATTTTGAAAATGAAAAAGAAGCAAAAAAAGACTTGCTGGCATTTGCGCCAGTTTATACAGGTGCTGATATTTTAACTGCTGATCAGGATTCTTCCAGGGCTCATTTATTACCTATACCTGCTGTAGATCAGGAGATTGAGGCAATTGGGAATCATGTTTCCATGGATAAGTTTATGGATAGTTTGGCGCAGGAGAAAACGTTTAAACGACTGGCTCCAGACTATGATATTCTGCATTTAGCAATGCATACCATAATCAACGATACATTACCCATGTTCTCCAGGTTGGCGTTTTCAAGCCCAAATGCAGGCGATTATGAAGATGGATGGCTAAATACCAACGAAATCTATACAATGGATTTAAAAGCCCGTATGGCTGTTTTAAGTGCATGTAATACCGGAAGCGGTAAATTACAGAAGGGTGAAGGGGTTATGAGCCTTGCGCGTGGTTTCCTTTATGCAGGCTGTCCTTCAATTGTAATGACCTTATGGGAGGTTGAAGATGAATCAGGAGCAAATATTATGGGAAACTTTTATAAATTGCTATCAAAGGGGAAAGGTAAAAATGAGGCATTAAGATTAGCCAAACTGGAGCATATTAAAAATGCTGATCCATTGAAGGCTCATCCTCATTACTGGCTTGGTTATGTGGCAGTTGGTAATCCTGATCCGCTTTATTTTAGCAAGGATATTTATTTTATTCTAGTTGTTTTTGGACTTGTGATCCTTATTTTAATTGATCAGGTATATCGGAAAAAAAGACGTTCAAAAAGTTAATTTTTAAATATATTTAAGAGATTACAGTACTTTTGTTGGTAAATAATGTTAGTGGCTTATATCTGGAAGTTTATTTGTTGTGTAAAGAGATTAAGCTGCTGATTTATAATTTGGGATTGGACGCAAAAGATCCGGTCTGTCATAGACCGGATCAACTGATGATTAAGAGTTCTCCCCAAAAATGAAGCCCGGTAACCAGCCGGGCTTCTCATTAACCATTTTTATATCGAAAACTTTTTATTTGCGAAAGAAAGGTACCTGAGATTACTTTTCAGTTTGAACGTTTGGATAATTGGAATTTCAAATCAGATACCGTAATGAAAAATG
>JANQII010000152.1 GCA_028282195.1 Prolixibacteraceae bacterium | reverse complement strand
GCAACTTCTGTTGTACGGCTTTTAAAGATCAATTTTTCCATTATAAATACTTTAATGGGGTTAATAAATTTATAATAAGCACGATACACAATATTTTGGAATAGGGTGGAAAGTGCTACTGCAATTAACAGTACGACAAATTACGGCACAATATCACAAAATAATGAATATATCATCATGCTTTAAAACATAATCAAACCCCCAAAGCCCAACTTTTTAGTTGGGCAGGCCATGGGAGAACTCCCAAGGGCCCACCAAACGGTTGAATGACGTTTGGGACAACTCCCAAACGTTCACTCTTGGGTTGGGCAAGCTTTGGGAGAACTCCCAAACGTTCCCTCAATAATTGGGCAGTGCCTGGGACAACTCCCAAGCCTTCACTTTTTAATTGGACAAGCTTTGGGAGTCCTCCCACGACTTCCTTTTTCAATTTTTTGGTTTTGGGAGTTCTCCCACGGCTTACTTTATCAATTTCCTGCCCTTTTGTTCGTAATTATCAACCCAACAATAAACTTTATTAGGTAAAATTTTCATAATTTGGGTGGTGAAAAAATCCAACTAATAAACGATATAGGAAATATAAGTTCAATGAATATACGCTTACGTTGGGGTTTTATAAGATCAGGTACTTTGGGATATTGGCACCTGCCAATGACAAAGATAAGAAAGAACAATGCATAGCCCCCTGATGGAAAAAGAACCTCCTGTCCCCAAAATGGAAGGCTTAAATGCCTATGAAGCCTTAATCTTTCTTACAGGTAATGACCCGTCGCGATGTAAAAAATGTAAGACCGGGAGGATGATACTATCAATATACCTGAATACAGGTTAATGTAAAAATCAAAATAACGTTCATTGATATAGATGCAGTAAATAAACAGCATAAAAAACTGGAATGGGGGAAATACGCCCGAACCAGAACAAAAACAGGTACATATGAACAGGATTGCAAATAACATTGGCTTGAAAAACAAAGCAACAAGACCAACCAGGAGAAGGGAGATGATTGACATGCCCATAGAAAAGGCGGAGAAGCCCAACTATATTTTATCCACAATTTATTACTTCCCTGAACTTAAGACCAATTAAATAAAATATTACTGTTAATCTTAGATTTGTCCGTTCAAACAATGGATAAAATACTAGAACGTTCCGCCAAGCGAATGGATGCGGAGAAAACAAGTTTAATCGCAGTATATATTACGGAGAAAATTGTATTTGCGGAGAAAAGACTGTATTTTTGCCGTAAAAAATGCGGAGAATGAAAATTTACATACACGAATATGAAAACTGGACAGACTTTGTCTGGGATGAAAGAAAGGTTCTATTAAAACTTGCAGAGACAAGAAATTTGCAAGGGAGATTATTAGGGAAAATGGAATCTTTAGGATTTGACCTTCAGGATGAAGCAGTTTTAAATACTCTTACTTTAGAAATTGTAAAATCATCAGAAATAGAAGGTGAAGTTCTGGATTTGGAACAAGTTCGTTCATCCTTAGCCAGGCGTTTAGGAATAGAACTTGCTGGTGCAATAGAATCTGAACGTCACATTGATGGTATTGTAGAAATGATGCTTGACGCTACTCAGCGTTTTCAGCTTCCATTAACACAGGAACGATTATTCGGTTGGCATTCTGCTCTTTTCCCAACAGGGTGGAGTAATATGTATAGAATTAAAGTAGCAGATTGGCGTGAAGACACTACTGGTCCAATGCAAGTGGTATCAGGTCCAATGGGAAAAGAAAAAGTACATTATCAAGCACCAGGCTCAGATCGTATTGAAGGCGAAATGACTCAATTCATTAATTGGGTGGAAACAGAAAATGAAATTGATCCTGTATTAAAAGCAGCAATATCTCACCTGTGGTTTGTAACAATTCACCCATTTGAAGATGGAAATGGAAGAATAACAAGAGCAATAACTGAAATGTTGTTAGCTCGTTCAGATAATAGTACAAAACGCTTTTATAGCATGTCTTCCCAGATAAGACTAGAAAGGAAGCAGTATTATGAAAAGCTAGAAAAGACACAGAAAGGAAGTTCTGAAATCACAGACTGGATATTATGGTTTTTAGAATGTTTAGATGATGCTTTTGAATCTACATCAGAAATTTTATCGAAAATTTTGCATAAAGCTGATTTCTGGAAATTGCATTCAATGACAATTTTGAACGAGAGACAACACAAAATGTTGAATCGTCTTTTAGATGGTTTTACAGGAAAGTTAACTACATCGAAGTGGGGAAAAATATGTAAATGTTCGCAGGATACAGCATTGCGTGATATTCAGGATTTGATGAATAAAGATATTTTACAAAAAGAAGCAAGTGGAGGGAGAAGTACAAATTATGAATTGAAAAAAATGCCAGGCGGTAACAATTAAGCGTTCTGATGGCATGTAATGCCCAATCTGAACCAGGTGTCGACGAAACCGGGTTCGGGGCTGGTATGTTATTATGGGGAATGATTGGATTTTGTTTGGAGGGTTCCGGGATGCTTCGGCTCAGCTACTCAATTGTTTTCGTTTAATTTTACTCTTTCTCTTTGTTACAGTTGCTCTAATCCTGCCTGTCAGTAATACAAAAACAATAACTTTTTAGTTTTGGTGCATAGCAAAGCCATTCGTTGTTACAACGTCAAATTGCGGGGGCAGTAAATTTTTTCGAAAAGTGTTCAAGAATGAGGGCCGGTGGCGCCCTTCCGTTAAAGGTAAAAATTGTAAGCAACTGTCCGTTTTTGCATTTGGGGCATGAGCGGTTTACCAGCGGCGGTTTCCCGGGCAACTTTGGTAGTCCAAGCTGCTTTTGCAATACCGGGATGACATTGTTTTTTACAGGGCTGCTTAAAATACCATAATGCCTGATACGGGTAAAGCCTTTGGGCAGGATATGCATGGCAAAACGCCGGGTAAACCCGTTGTCGGTCAATGTAAGCGGATGTGTTTTCCCGCCATGCCGGTAATCTTTCGCCGAAAATGTTACCCTGCCCTTCTCAATGTTTTTGATACGCCAGCTAGCGCGGACTTGTAGTCCGTGTTTTGCTTTGCAAAAGCAAGAAATAGTTGGTACGAATTGCAAATTCGCACCAGCGGGGGAGGGGAGTTCTCCCACGACTTACTTTATCAATTCCCTGCCCTTTTATTCGTAATTATCATCCCAACGATAAACTTTATTAGGTAAAATTTTCATAATTTGGGTGGTGAAAAAAATCAGATCAATGATTTGATAAATGAATAAAACAAAAAATACGGATATACACATACAGGACTAATCCTAACCTGTAAATGTATACGACAATACGAATATTAAAGAAATAAATGTAATTATGCATTTAGATATACGTTGCCAACAATACGATGAAACAGAGACGACATCCAAATAGAAAGGGATATAAAAAACCGAAAACGGAGACTGATTCACTAATTGAAAGTGATGAGCATTTTGGATTTATTGCTGGTTATACTTCAAACGGAGTTCCTTTTGGATTGACTCATGAAGAAATGGAAGAACTTGAAGAAACTGAAACAAAAACTGATAATAAAAACATAGATTTACCATTCTAATGGCAAAGAAAAAATCACAAGCGGAATTTATAAAATGGTTTGGACCGTTACTTGATGCTCTTAGGGATTTGGGGGATTCAGGTAAACCGAAAGAGGTTTCAACAAAGATTGCAGAAAATCTAAAACTCAGTGACTCGATTCTTGATGAAACCTTAAACTCTGGAACAAATAAGTTTCATAATCAAGTTGCATGGGCAAGACAATATCTCGTTTGGGAAGGACTTTTAGATTCCTCAAAACACGGAACTTGGAAACTAACGGAAAAAGGAAAAGCAACGACATTAAGTGCTGAAGAATCAAGAGAATTATTTCTAAAATGGGTTGACATTCACGCAAAAGCGAGGAAAGAGAAATCTGAGAAAACTATAATTGAGGAACAAACAGATATAAAACCAACTGAATTTGAAGCTGACAGCAATTCTGATTTACTATCGGTTTTA
Organism: Prolixibacteraceae bacterium; assembly: GCA_028282195.1. Taxonomy (GTDB): domain Bacteria; phylum Bacteroidota; class Bacteroidia; order Bacteroidales; family Prolixibacteraceae; genus Sunxiuqinia. The sequence goes on along the minus strand of JANQII010000152.1, from coordinate 9,784 downwards.
CAAAGTTTATCACCATCAGGATTTGAAAGGTTATGTCGAGAATTATTGCGTGAGCATGGTTTTGAAAATGTTGTAGTGACTGGTGGTTCACACGACGGAGGAATAGATGGATATGGAACACTTGAAATGAATCCGTTTGTAAGTTTCAAAGTTCTATTTCAAGCAAAACGATACAAAGGCTCTGTTTCGAGAGCTCAAGTTGGAGACTTTAGAAATGCCATGATTGGTAGAGCTGAAAAAGGAATTATTTTGACAACTGGGACTTTTACAAACGAAGCGATTAAAGAAGCAAATCGAGACGGAGCACCACAGATTGAACTTGTTGACGGTGAAAAGCTAATTGATATGTTTGAACGTGTCGAACTAGGTTTGAACCCAAAGACAGTTTATGAAATTGATTATAATTATTTTAAAAGATTCATGGACTAAAGGAGGAAGTACTGTTGGCAACACTGTATAAAAAACATAAGTGGCTCAGTGGTTTGCAAAACTTTTGTGCATTTAATCAGCTCCGCCAAATTTGCGATTTGACGGTTTTGTTTAAAACTCTAAATTTGTGTCAAAACGCCAGCTAGCGCGGACTTGTAGTCCGTGTTTTGCTTCAAAAGCAAGAAATTAATGGCACAAATTACAAATTTGCGCCAGCGAGGGGTAATTATGCATTTAGATATACGTTGGCAGCAAGCAAGACGAAAAGATACTGAATATGGATACAGATGATTTATCAAGAGAAACTTACGAGGGGATTTTAATTGAAGCAGAGAAACTGACACATGACTTGACTTTACATTTTGGAGTACTATCAGGAGATTGCAAAAACGAGACTGAATATATTGATAAAGCCGAGAAACTAGCAAGAGAAATAATGAAAGGTGGAGATTGGGAGTTAGATGATTTGTTTTGGGGTAATCCACCAGATAAAGAAAGATTGAGTTTCACACTTCAGAAAATTATCGGTAACATTGAAAAAATTAAAGAAATTCCGATAGAAAAACGACATTATGACTAAACAAGATATTAAACAAAAGGAGGAGCAACTCCTTGAAATGGCAGGAGCCTTTTGTGCTCAAAAATTAGATGATGATTATTTTCAGTTATGTGAAAAGTTAATTAAAAAGCTTGGTCGCAAAAGAGATGTTCCTTTTAAGAGAGGTAAGTTAGAAATCTGGGCGGCAGCTGTTGTTTATGCTATCGGGTCGATTAATTTTCTATTTGATAAGTCGTTTGAGCCATATATGGCATCGGAACAGATTAGTGAGTATTTCGGGACAAAAAATTCTACTGTATCTAATAAAGCTAGACAGATTAAAGATATGTTTGACATGTGGCATTTCAGTCCTGAATTTTCGACTCAGAAAATGACACAAGATAATCCGTTTAATAACATGGTTATGGTTGACGGATTTATTGTACCTCTGGATACTTTACCAGCAGATTTACAAGAAATGGTTAAAGATGCCAGGTCGCGTGGAGAAGATGTTGAATTTCAAACAGAACAGAGATAATGCCAGCTGCCAACAATGTGTAAATTTCATAGCGGGTTCGGTGGTGTCCATAAGTCGGATTCCCGCATCGATTTTCCAGTCCTTCGGACGGAAAATCACTTCGAAAATCCGCTACGAAAAATTTACACACGGCCGTTAGGCATAATGCTGACTCGTTCCAAAAACATAAATTGTTAAACAATATTTTGTGTTATCTTTGCATCAATGGAAAAATTTGGAAACATAGAAATAAGGGTACTTGGAAACAAGGGAAACTTAAAACTTTCACCTGACAATTATGATGTGAAAGAGATAATTTCTATGCTCCAAAATATTGAGGATTTGCTTTATCCTACAAATAAAAAAGACAGACCAATTATTACTTACGATATCCAAGAGGGTTCGGTAAAACACATTTTTAAAACAAGTATTCAGGCAATCATTGGATTTAGTGCAATTCTTGCTCAGATTCAGAAAACAAATTCAGTAGATTTCTTAGAATTGAAAACTGCACAAGCCATTGAAAACATACAAAACTTCTCATATCAAAAAAACTATGATTTTGAGATTAAAACCTCTGTTGACAATGAATTGACTTTTAAAATAAACACAAATTCTAAGTTTTTTAGAACTGAAAACATCTGGGTTGATGCTGAATTATATTTCTATGGAACTCTCACAAATGCAGGAGGCAAAAGTAAAGCAAATATTCATCTTGACACAGAAGAATTTGGATCGTTGACCATTACAACAGAAAAGGATTATTTAAAAGAACAGGAAGAGAACCTTTTATATAAGAAATTTGGGATAAGAGCTATTGGAAAACAAAATATTGAAACAGGAGAAATAGATAAAAGAACATTGAAATTATTACAATTAATTGACTTTAAGCCAAAATACGACGATGAATACTTAAATTCATTAATCCATAAAGCTAAAGGCAATTGGAAAGGTGTCAATCCTGATGAGTGGCTAAACGATTTAAGAGGTGGATATGACGCATAGTGTTTTATTGGATACAAGCTTTTTTATTCGTCTGTTAAATGACGAAGACCCTTTGCATCAAAACACTAAAGACTATTTTAGATATTTTTTAGAATCTGATATTATCCTAAAAGTATCCACAGTTTCCGTTGCAGAGTATTGTGTTGGTGGTAAACTTGAGGAACTTCCTTTGATGAATATTCAAATCTTGCCATTCAATCTTGACCACGCAAGGAGAACTGGAGAATTTGCCAAAGCAATATTTGATGAAAAAAAGATTACAAGTGAAGATATTAAACCAAGAGCAATAATTCCTAATGATTCGAAGTTGTTTGCTCAATCTGACTACGATAAATCCATATTGTATTTTGTAACATCTGACTCTCGCTCAATGAATATCCATAAGATGTTATCACAAAGAATAAAACCCAGATTCGAGATAATTGACATTAATATTCCTTATCATCAACAATTTGGAATTTTAGACCTAAAATAAAGCACATACCCAGTTAGCCCTGCTAGCGCGGACTTGTAGTCCGTGTTTTGCTTTGCAAAAGCAAGAAATAGTTGGTACGAATTGCAAATTCGCACCAGCGGGGAATTAATATTTGAGAAAGCAAAAATAATTTCACATCAAAAAATTAAACTAAATGATATTGTCAAACTGAACTACGTACACAATGACAAAGAACTTATTGTGCAGTTAGTTGAAAATCACAAAGCCGGTATCGTTAAAGAAAATGGAATTCAAAAAATTAAGATTAATTCTCCTTTAGCAATTTCATTATTAGGAAACAAACAAGGAGATAAAATCAGAATTGGGACAACAGAAACTTATGTGAAGATTCTAGAAATATTGAATTAATGCCCCCACGTCACATCATACTTATAAAACTAAAAGAAAATGCAAGAAAATAAATCACAAATAATAATTTATCAAACTGAAAACGGAGAGACAAAAATAGATGTCCGTTTTCAGGATGAAACCGTTTGGCTTACGCAAAAGCTTATGGCTGAATTGTTTCAGACTACTTCTCAAAACATAACTATCCACCTTAAAAACATTTTTGAAGAAGGAGAATTAGAGGAAGAAGCAACTTGTAAGGATTTCTTACAAGTTCAAAAAGAGGGGAACAGGAAAGTTAAACGGATTCTTAACTTTAAATGACAGGGAGATTTTAAATAATGCTGGTTCAATTTCTCATGTATTAGCAAAAGAAAATGCGGAAAGAGAATATGAAAAATTCAAAGACTCTGAACAAAAAATAATTTCAGAAAGTGATTTTGAAAAAGTGATAAAGAAAATTGAATCTAAAAAAAAGAAATAAAATGCCTTCGCTTCGCAACCATACACATTGCCAAGTCGCGCAAAAGAGCCCACACACAAACCAAAACTTGTCAAAGAGTATGGCTGCCCCAACACACGGACTGATTGCGAAAATAAAGCACGGGCACACAACATTTTGTATATTTAACTGTGGTTTCAGTGTAAATTCTCAACGCCACAACTCGCATCAACTTTATGTGTACCTTGAAAGGGAAACCTCCCGTAATCCACAGTGTAAACATACAATTTACCGTTACCTGCAAGGCGAAGAAAGAGAAACAGTAGAACATAAATTGAAAATATTGATACTTGAATTAAAACTTATAATTAACAAATTGACTAACTGGAAAAATTTTGTTTTTGCCGACCCGCTTTTGCCCTTCGGGACAATTAGGGAAGCCAGCGCACAAACAACACATGCCGAAGATAAACCGGCAAGAGTTGTTTTGTCCTTTACTCAAATAGGTTTTTATAAAAACTTGTATTAATTGTAATGAAAGCTATTACTTTTTTTGACACTGAAATAGACCCCAAAAGCAAGAAGGTTCTTGATATTGGAGGTGTGAAAAGTGATGGTAATACTTTTCATTCGAATTCGATAAAAGATTTTGCTGAGTTCTTGAATAATACTGACTTCATCTGTGGACACAATATTATCAGGCATGATTTGAAATATATCCAAAAAAACTTTTCCTCTTTAAAAGTAAATCATTTTAAGTTTGTTGACACACTGTTTTTATCACCATTATTATTCCCAACAAAACCATATCATCACCTATTAAAAGATGATAAAATCCAAACAGATGAGTTAAACAATCCTGTAAATGATTCCCAAAAAGCAAAAGATTTATTTTTTGATGAGATATCAGCCTTTAATCAATTAGACGATCCACTAAAACAGATTTATTATTTACTGCTAAAAGGACATAATGAGTTCTCGTATTTCTTTGAATATATATCATATTCATATTCTGAAGAAGTCTTACTAACGAAATTGATTAATGAACAATTTCAGAATAAATTTTGCTCAAATGCCCCAATAGAAACGTTAATAAATGAACACCCAATCGAACTTGCATATTGTTTGGCTTTAATTAATAGTACAGACCGCTATTCTATTACTCCGCCATGGGTTTTGATGAATTATCCAGAAGTAGAAAGAATAATGTACTTACTACGGAATAAACCATGTATAATCGGTTGCAAGTATTGTGACGAAGCACTGGATGCAAAGCTAGGATTAAAGGATTTTTTTGGTTTTGATTCATACCGTACCTTTAATGATGAACCATTACAAGAAAATGCTGTAAATGCGGCAATCAGCAACAAATCTCTTCTTGCTGTTTTTCCAACAGGTGGCGGGAAATCCCTTACTTTTCAAATTCCAGCTTTAATGTCAGGCAGAAACATAAAAGGATTAACAGTTGTGATTTCACCCCTACAGTCACTAATGAAAGATCAGGTTGATAATCTTGAGAAAAATGGTATTACAGAATCAGTTACTATTAATGGATTACTTGACCCAATTGAGCGAGGCAAATCATTTGAAAGGGTTGAAGATGGTTCAGCATCAATTTTATACATCTCTCCAGAATCTCTTCGATCTAAAACTATTGAACGCTTACTCTTAGGCAGAAATATTGTTCGCTTTGTAATAGATGAAGCACACTGTTTTTCAGCTTGGGGACAAGATTTTAGAGTCGACTATTTATATATTGGTGATTTTATTCAACAGCTGCAAGAAAAGAAAAATCTCTCAGACCCAATTCCTGTATCTTGTTTTACTGCAACAGCTAAGCAAAAAGTTGTTACAGATATATGTCAATATTTTGAAGAAAAGTTATCCATTCAACTTGAAGTATTTAAGGCAAACAGTACAAGGACTAATTTACAATACAAGGTCTATGATAGCAAAGATGAAGAAGATAAATACAATAATACAAGGAATTTAATTGAATCGAAAAATTGTCCAACAATTATATATGTTTCCAGAACAAGAAAAGCATACAAACTTGCAGAGCGGTTAAGTAAGGATGGATTTGATGCGAAACCTTATCATGGAAAAATGGATATTAAGGAGAAAACAGAGAATCAAAATGATTTTATTGCCGGTGATGTTCAAATTATGGTAGCAACATCTGCTTTTGGAATGGGAGTAGACAAAAAAGATGTTGGAATGGTAATCCATTATGACATCTCTGATTCTTTAGAAAATTATGTGCAAGAAGCAGGTAGAGCAGGGCGTGATGAAAATATCTCAGCAGATTGTTTCGTGTTATTTAACGAAGAAGATCTTAACAAACACTTTATTTTACTAAATCAAACAAAACTGTCTGTCAAAGAGATTCAACAAATATGGAGAGCAATCAAATATATTACAAAGTTTCGTTCCTCAGTGTCGAACTCAGCTTTGGAAATTGCAAGAAAAGCTGGTTGGGATGACAATGTGATTGAAATAGAAACTCGAGTTACAACAGCCATTGCAGCACTCGAACATGCAGGATATTTAAAACGTGGGCAAAATATCCCACGGATTTTTGCAAACAGTATTTTATCTAAAAATGCCCAACAGGCAATTGAAAAAATAAATCTATCTTCAAGATTTGATAAACAACAGAAAGTCAGCGCAATTCGTATTATTAAAAAATTATTTTCCACGAAAAGCAGAAAGCATTCAAATGATGAAGTAGCAGAAGCAAGAGTTGATTATATTTCTGATCATTTAGGAATAGTAAAAGAAGAAGTAATAAAAATAATAACCTTACTTCGAGAGGAGAAAATCCTAGCAGACACAAAAGATTTAACTGCATTTATAAAGCAAGATGATAGTGTAAACCGCTCACTATCAATTTTGGAATCTTTCGCGAAAATTGAAAACTTCCTTTTACCAGTTTTAGATGAACATGAAAAAATATTTAACCTAAAAGAGTTAAACGAGGATGCACTGGAGAAAAATTGTGTAAACGTCAACCCAAACAAGATCAAAACAGTTTTAAATTTCTGGGCTATTAAAAATTGGATAAAACGCCAGAATCATAATTATTCAAAGAATCATGTTTCAATAATTTGTAATCAACCAAAAGATATCTTAAAAGATAAACTGGAGAAAAGGCATTTATTGGCGGAATCTATTTTAACATACCTTTTCAATAAAACACAAAATATTAAGGACAGAGACGAATCAAACGAAAATTTGGTTGAATTCTCTGTTCATGAATTAAGAGATAATTATGTAAACGCATCCGCAATGTTCAAGATTGATGCATCTATTGAAGATATTGAAGATGCACTTTTCTACCTTTCAAGAATTGAAGCAATCAAAATTGAAGGTGGCTTTCTCGTTGTTTACAATAAACTAACTATTGATAGGTTAGAACAAAATAATCAGATTCAGTATAAGAAAAATGACTATAGCCAACTAGAACAGTTTTATCAAAACAAAATGCAGCAAATTCATATAGTTGGAGAATATGCGAAAAAAATGCTTACAGATTATCAAGAAGCATTAAGTTTCGTTGAGGATTATTTCCAATTGAACTACACTTCATTTCTAAATAAATATTTTCCTGGAAGTCGAAAAGACGAACTTCAAAAGAATATTACACCAAAAAAATTCAAACAACTTTTTGGTGAATTATCACCAAGGCAACTTAAGATTATAAAGGACAATTTGAATCAATTTGTCATTGTAGCAGCAGGTCCTGGTAGTGGTAAAACCAGAGTATTGGTTCATAAATTGGCGTCTCTTTTATTGATGGAAGACGTTAAACATGAACAGTTGTTGATGTTAACCTTTTCCAGAGCAGCCACTACTGAGTTCAAAAAAAGGTTAATCAAATTAATTGGTAATGCAGCAAATTTTATTGAAATTAAAACATTTCATTCGTACTGTTTTGATTTACTTGGTAGAGTCGGAAGCATAGAGAAATCTGACAAAATCATACAACTTACTATTGAGAAAATAAAGAATGGTGAAGTTGAGCCAAATAGGATTGTAAAAAGTGTACTTGTAATTGATGAAGCGCAAGACATGGATGTACATGAGTTTGGTTTGATTAAATCCTTGATGGAAAAAAATGAAGAAATGAGAGTAGTTGCAGTTGGGGATGATGATCAAAACATTTACACCTTCAGAGGGGCTGACTCAAAGTATTTCGAACAATTTATTGAGGAAAAAAGTGCAACAAAATATGAGTTGGTGGAGAATTACAGGAGTAAAAAGAACCTTGTTGAATTTACAAATAGGTACGTTGAACAAATAGATCACCGTTTTAAAAAAATCCCGGTTGTCTCTATTCATAATGAAAATGGAAAAATTCGAATCATAAATTACAATAATGACAAATTTATTGTTCCATTTGTAAATGACATACTATCTTCAGATTTATCTGGAACAACTGGTGTTTTAACAAAAACTAATGACGAGGCTTTACAAATTACTGGTTTACTTCTTAAAAAGAATATGCCGGCAAAACTAATTCAATCGAATGATGGTTTTAGTCTCTTTAACCTATTTGAGATCAGATCATTCATTGAGGATTTGAATTTAGATGAATCCACACCAACAATGAGTAATGAGGCTTGGAATAATGCGAAAAGGAAATTTGCAAAAAAGCATAGTAAAAGCACAAACTACAATCTTTGTAAAAATCTTCTTGTTGATTTTCAAGTAACAAATCCTAAAATAAAATACAGTTCAGATTTCGAGGTTTTTATTAAGGAATCAAGATTAGAAGATTTTGATTCTCAATATGGAGAATCAATAATTGTTTCGACAATCCATAAAGCAAAAGGAAAAGAATTTGATAACGTATTCTTGATGCTTGATGATTTCAATGCAAATTCGGATGATTCCAAACGTCAATTATATGTGGCAATGACCCGTGCAAAACAGAATTTAATAGTTCATTACAATGGTAATTACCTTAATAACATAAAAGTTGAAGAATTACACAATGTTGAAGACTCTTTAACACATCCATCGCCCGAGCATTTAGTATATCATCTAACTCATAAAGACATTAACTTAGGATATTTCAGTTTTATACAAAGAAGATTAAATTCACTAAATAGTGGAGATTCATTAGGAATAAACGAAATAGGTTTGGTAAATTCATATAGTGAGCAAATAGTTAAATTCTCAAAATCTTTTCAAGAAGTAAGAGAGTCTTTGGAAAATCAAGGATATCAATTAATTGAATCTAAAATAAGATTCATATTATTTTGGGAATACAACGATGAAGAGAGTGGTGAAAATAAAGAGATAAAAATTGTATTACCAGAACTGTATTTCGGGAAAGAGTCCAAGCCCTAATTGCATACACATTGCCAAGTCGCTTAAAAAGACCACGCACGACCAAAACTTGTCAAAGAGTATGCAATGCCAACGCTTTTTTACCGACCTGAAAAAACAAAATTAGGAAAGTGCTAAATTGAAAATGAATAGATATTAATGGAATAGAGAAAGCCCCTGCTAGCGCGGACTTCTAGTCCGTGTTTTGCATTAAAAGCAAGAAAAATGCTAAATGATTAATACTCTTAAAATATTGTTAGCGATTTTTTTGGTGGTATATGGACTTTATTCCATTTATAGTGGAATTAGTGGAAAATCATTAAAAGGGGTAATGGCACCGGGGGACACATACTTAAGCAGAAAAATACTTGGTGAAAAAGGGAGCAATATTTTCTGGAATCTGTTTTGGGGAACTGCTGAGTTAATTGCTGGAATTTTATTAATTCTTGGAAAGTTTAACTAAAGGCAATGAATATGCAATTTAAGGATAAGAAAAGTAAGCCGGAATGGGGAATTAATATTTCAAAAAAGAATTATCATCTATTGGACAACTACCTTTTTGAAAAAACAATAAAAAGGTACATTTAGATTTTATATCTAGTAGTGGGTTTTTGAATTAACGTGTCACTCATCGGATGACTAAAATACTCAATATCAGCAGAGTCATCCGATGAGTTTTTCAACGAAACTTTATGA
>JANQII010000147.1 GCA_028282195.1 Prolixibacteraceae bacterium | reverse complement strand
GAGTACTTGTATAAAAATATGTGAATCAAGGGTGTATTCTAAATATTCAGGAAAATCCGGATTTAAAGGCAAGATTTTCAACTCTTGATTCGCATGATTAATAGATTTGCTCAAAAAAGCCAATTTCTGCACTAAATAGGTATGTAGATATGGGAAATTAATAAATATTCCTTTTTTACTGATAAAATCTCCCCATGTATCTTTAAGGAGAATGCAAAAAGAGTATAAACAAATTCTAAAACTTGAGGAAAAGGAAAATGCACATAAGAAAATACAATAAAATTTACGATGAAAGCAAAATACTGCAACTAATAAAAAATGAAGAAGGCTGGGACTATGCTAATAACAATTTAGTAGAAAAGTATAAAGCAGCCCTGGAAGAATCGATAACTTATGTGGCACAGATTGACGATCTTGTTTGTGGATATTCGCGCTCAATTAATGATTGTGGCTTGTACATCTATGTTTGTGATTTATTGGTAGCGCGTGAATACAGGGGGAAAGAAATCGGACGAAAACTAATGGAGTGTATCTATATTGATTATCCTGATCAGATTGTTTATGTTTTATCTGATGTTGATAAATACTATGAAAAGTTAGGCTATAAGCATGAAGGCTCAATTTTTGAGGTTCGTAAAAAATGAAAAAGGCGGACGCCTAGTGTCGAATCTGAGACAGCCACTCCAATCCTTTTATTGTTCCAGGCTCTCTCATACATTTCACGGGTGGGGATTGAATCTATTGGTTGTGGAAAACCATAGGTAGTCCCAATGTAGTACAATATGTATTTACCTTCATGGTAATGAATACCTGGGTTGTGTGTCATCTTTCCGTCCCAATGTTGTTTTGCCCTTGCAGGCAAAACAACATTTTTGAAAACATAAGGTTCCCCAGGTTTATCCGAAACTGCAACTACAACCTCCGAGTTGGTAACCCAGGCACTCATTGAAAGATTTTTAGGCCAGCGGCTTGCAAACATATAATATTTGTCATCCTCAGCTTTTATAACTGATCCTCCCCAAACAATCCAGTCGTTCATTTTAAAAGCCCCCTCCTTGAGAGAAACATCCCAGTTATTATGGAATATATTCTCTACTTCTGTTTCGTTTTTACAACCCATTGTTAACAGCAGGATAAGCTCTAAGTAACTGTTAGGAAATCTTGATAAATTTCATTTTGAAGTGTATTTATTAGTTAAAAATAAATTCATGAACTAAAGCCATAGTAGTTTATCGAAGAAAAAATGTGCTCAAAGACTTTCTTAAAAAGGCTAAAACAACTAACGAATTTTTTGTTATTAAAATAATATGGATTCTTTCCATTCAAAGTATTCTTCATTTCACCATCATTTAATTCTGGTCGTTATCGTTTAAATGATGTAAATTTTACAGGATTTGGCAACTGCCCTCTGTCTAAAATTCGTAACCCATCCCAGATTACAAATTTGTTTTTCCCTTTTTTTAGTGTTTGAAAAGGTCCTGTAATGGCTTTTCCGTTTTGGGCTATCCCATTGTTAAAATAATCCCTATCTACAAATTCATGGTTTTTTGAACCCACCTCTTTTGGGTCATAACGAATGTCTAATACCAACTCATGCGCTTCTGGATTGTACAGAACTTTGCTTCCATCTTTCAAAAATATATTTCCCGTGAGTGCATATTGGTAAGAAGTAAATAATAATAGAGCGAATAGAAAATTTTTATAATGTATCACCATTTGTTGTATTATAACTTACAATCCTTTATTTACTGAACCTATATGTCCCTCAAAGAATTTAAATAATACCGGCCCTAAATCATATTTTGATGTATTCAAATTAAAACTGTGCTCCCCCCCTTCGACAATAACAAGTTCATGTGTCACTTTCTTTTTCTCAAGTTCTTTAGCAAAATCAATTGATAAGCTAACATTAACAGTTTTATCGCTATCACCATGAACCAATAATACTGGAGGGCTTTTTGCAGTCAGATGGGTAACCGGTGATGCAAGTGCCCACTGACCGGCGTATTCTTCCCGATTTATCCCCATGAACGAACCTCCTCCCCAGGTTCTAATATCCGGGATTCCATAAAAACTTACAACACAAGAAACATCGCTAGAAATATCTTTATAAAGACCTCCACTATTTAGCACTTTATTTTTTGAAGTTAAAGCTGTTAGTAAGGCCAGATGTCCACCAGCCGAACAACCCAGAACGCCAATAGCATTTGGATCAATGTTATATATAGAAGCATTTTTTCGAATGTAACGAACAGCTGATTTACAATCGTATATATTTTGCGGCCAACCAGGCTTTTTTATTTTACTCTTGAATATTTCTCCATCGAATTTTGTAAGATGATAATCTATGGAAAAAACAGCATACCCTTGTTCAACAAGAGCTACGGCGATAGCCTTTTCCCTTTTACTATTCTTACTTCCTGTCGCCCAACCACCACCATGTATTAGTAGAACTGTTGGTTTTAATTTATGTGAAGGTAAAGGTTGATAAACATCCATTTTTTCCTTTCGCTTCACTCCTAAATATGACACAGTTGTTACCTCATAATTAAACTGGATATTTTGCTCTACATTATGGCTTTTTGCTATGCAAGAAACAAAAGAAATTACTCCTGTAATAAAAATAAAAAAATAAAGTAAATAAGTTCTTTTTAGAATTCTCATAAAATAGTAATTTGAGTTTTTAATTGTTTAAATTTTTCTTAATCTGTGTTGTTTTAACTAGTGTCAAATAGTAAGGAGGGCTGTTTCACAACTGTTTTATCCAATACATTTCGAAACTGTTCCGGTTAAATGAACAAACTGCACTAATATTTTTTTCATAGTGTAATTTTTATAGAGTCAAACTTTGGTTATTGAATAAGTTGTATCGAATTTCTCCCTTCCTTGATATTTTGGAATGGTCCTACACAAGAATTATTAACATATTTTTGGCCAAAAAAGTCCTGTTGAAGTTTTGTCTGGGGTATCCAAATTAAATCATTGGGATTTTTATCAAGTTTGAATTCCATTACCAAGTTTTCATCAATCTTAATATCAGAAATTATATTCATTTTACTCACTGTATCCCAATTCATAATTTTTTGCCATTGACCGAAGTTTAACACAACCCCCTCTGGCTCATTGGAACTGCTCCATTCATCAAAATCAATTTCAGGAAGACTTTTAAGGATTGAATTTTTAATCCTTTTCATCTGACCTCCAAAATTTTCTTTTTTTTCACCCCATGTGCTTAAAACAAACCTATCTGGACCAGAGAATACATTATTATCACTATAATTATTTGCCGCATAGCTTCCGTCAAATGGAATGTTAATCGGGCCTTCTTTATTTTCAACGATGAAATTATTGATGATTTTGATATTCTCGGTAGGAATTGCCCTGCCAGGTAATGTTCTCATGGCAATTCCAAATCCGTTATTCTCAAAAATGATATTATTAGAAATAGTAAATCCTCCTGCATCATGCGCGTAAATTCCATTTCCATAAAACTTTTTCCCTTCACCGGAAGCTCCTATTCTTGTTGAAGAAATAATATTGTTATCTATAATGGCCGGACCTTTCCCCATTTCCATGAATATTCCCCTGTCACTGTTCTTGTGGATTATATTTTGTGTTACTCTGGCACCCGAGTAATCATTGTCTAACCAAATTCCATAACAATGATTGTCGACAATAATATTTTTCCTGATGATTCCATTAAAAAAATGGGTTTTAATACCTCCCAGTTCCCAACTGCGCATTTTTAATGTATTGTTGTTCTTAATCAAATTGCCTTCGATAACAACATCTCTGGAACCTGCGCCCATTATTCCACCAATGCCATTATCCGAAATAATATTATTTCTTATAATATGTTTTCTTACACTATCCCGGGAAATGGAAGTTCCTTCAATTGCTCCCTCATTTCCAAAATCAATTCCTATTGACTTATTGCGTGTGATTAAATTACCTTCAATAATCCAATGGTGTCCGCTTCTTGTACTTAATGCTCCTGCCTGTTTGTTCTCAGGAATCATCCAAAAGGCACCAGGGTGTTGGTTTCCGGCATACTTCATGATAAATCCCTGAACATTTATATAACCAAGCCCCCTGTGCTCAGGAGCAAAACATTGTCTCCTGGTTGTTATTTCAATTTTCTGTTTCTCAGGCATAACTCCATCGGCTAAATGAATATAAATGCACTTATCCTTGCTTGAATATTTCCAGGTATTTTCATAGTTATATATATTAGGAGATAAGGACGATACCTCCATGATTAAATTACCATTAACAATTACTTGCCCAAGAGTCAGATTTATTTCATATCCTTCTTCATAACATGGAATTCCGGTTACAGTATGATCCTTATTACGGGTCCTTAAGTCCATTTTTGTCTCGAAGGGATTATAACCATCCTTATTCCCTCTGAACATTTTTTCTTCGATCTTTGCTTTATATACATTTTCTTTTACATGAATCCATGTCGGATTCCAAATATCGGCGGCACTTATTACAACCTCCTCTCCAGGTACAGCCTTATATGTTATTGGTTCATTTTTCTTACCTCCTATAACTGGAGCAACTAATTCCCGGTATATTCCTTCATGCACAAGTACTGTACTTCCTGGTATAGCCAATTCAACAGCCCTGGAGATCGATTTTAATGGTTTTTTTGTTGTCCCTAAACCTTCGTCGGTGGCTTGGGGGTGATTTTGATCTACAATTATTATTTTTAATGATTCATTTTTTTCTTTGCAGCTTATGGTCACCAGTCCAACAAGGAGAAAAAGAATCTTTGTGAGATTAATGCTTTTTTCAAATAACGTCTTCATTCTCTTATAAGTACTCATTATTTTAATCATTTATTTATTTAAAATATGATAGATTGTTTATCCCATTCTCAATGCTCCATGCCTTGAATAAAAACCGGATTCCTTGTAATACCGAAAACCTTAGTTGTTTCGGCTTACAGCACCATAGAATCCTTCCATATCATAGGCAGGTGCATCCACACTTTTGCGCCAATCATACGATGCTCTTAACAACTCTTTCACCTTTTCAGGCATTTCCTCCGACAAATCATTTAGTTCACCGGGATCCTTAGCTATATTATAAAGCCGGTAATATCCCTTTTTAGTTGGCAGTTCGAAGAATTCCAACAGTTTCCAATCACCTTTAATAATCGAAGCACACGGACGTTTCTTTTCCGTTAGGTCCTCAGGCCTGTAATGAATCAACGACAGATACCTCAAAAAATGTAAGGATCGATTGGCAAGTTTTGCATCAGGATTTCTAAGTATAGGGGTTAAATCAAACCCATCAACATTTCTGTTGTGATTCCTGTTTCCTTTTACCCCGGCCATTTTTAATATTGTTGGATAGTAATCGATACCTATTACGCGTTCATCGGAAGTGGTTCCCGCTTTTGTTACCCCGGGCCATTTTATAAACAAAGGAACACGGTAACCACCTTCATACTGTGAGCCTTTCCCTTCTTTTAACGGGAAGTTATCGGTGATATCCATACCAGTCTCGCCACCGTTATCGCTGGCAAAAATTACAATTGTGTTTTCCTCTATTCCACTTTCTTTAATGGCCTTTAAAATACGACCAACACCATCGTCAAGGTGTTCAACAAGCCCTGCATAAGTTGCATTACGATGGATGGCATCTTCTCTCCTTAATCTATCATACTTTTCAACCTTATCTTTCTCAGCTTGTATTGGAGTGTGAACAGCATAATAGCACATGTTCAGGAAAAAAGGCATTTTGTTGGCTGCCTCTTTCTCAATAAATTTCACAGCCTCGTCTGTTATGGCTTCGGTAAGGAAATCCTCCGGTCCCCGGTCTTCTAAATCGGGAACTGCAGCCAAAGCGTTTTGGCGGTGTTCCTCCTTGCTGTATGGATAAAAATAATTTACAGGACAACAAAAATCATTTGAAGCAATATCAAAATCATACCCTCTTTTTGAGGGAACATTATCACCAAGTCCGATGTGCCACTTCCCTATATGACAAGTTGTATATCCTGCTTTTTGTAAAGCCTGGCCAATGGTAATTTCTTCTTTTGGAATTTTAACTGAACCACCTGTTACACCGCCCAGGGCTGCATGGCTCACACAGCCCAAGCGAGCCGGATATTTTCCGGTTTGAATGGCTAACCTGCTGGGTTGACAGGTTGGATGAGCTGAGTAGGACTGGCTAAAGTACATCGCCTCGCTTGCAAACATATCAATATTAGGCGTTTGGTACAGATCACTACCAGTACAAGCAAGGTCGGCATTTCCTAAATCATCTGCCAGAATTAAAACAATATTTGGTCGCTTACCTGTACTCTTGTCCGATGCAGAAATTGTTCCTGAAAAAAATACAAGAAAGACGCAAAACGATACCTTCAGAAAATTGCAATTATGACTTAGTGTTTTCATATATTTCTATTAAAAAGTGTTTGTTTTTAGATAATTGTCGTATTATTCAAGCTAACTGAATAAACGAAACAATTGTTAGATATAAGCTCTTCTTAGTAACTGTTAGGAAATTGTTTTTTAGAATTATTATAGCGTATTTCCTGCCTGTTCGGCAGGTTTGGTTAGGCAAGGCGAATTTGAGCGTCCCGGTGGCCCGGGATAAGGAAAACTCAACGCAGCATAACCGAAATAAGACGCATAATAAAATAAAAGCCTGCCTGACGGTAGCTACCGTGTGTACACAAATACTATTCTGAAAAAAGCAAGAAAATAAGAAATAAAAAACAAGAAATAACGAATAAGAAAGTGATAAAAAAGGCAAATTTGGAAGAAAACTTTCTGATTTCTTATTCCCTGTCTGCCGACAGGCAGGCTTATTGGATATTTTAAATTAAAAATGTTAATAATTTTATCAATATACAATTTTAAAAAAGATGTGTACACACGGTAGCTTCCGCAGGCAGGCTTTTCATCGAATGGAAAAGTATGAGCCCATCTGGCTTGAAGATAAGAATAAGAAAATAGCTAAGAAGCTGTCTAAAATTATCCATCCATTTGATTATGCGTCTTTCCTGCCTACCGCAGGCAGGTTCGCTTATACTGCGTTGAATTTTCCTTAAATAGCTGGTGCTATTCGCGTCAAATTCGCCTTGTCTAAACAAAAAATACATCATAATCATTCTGAAAAATAAAATTTAGACAGCTTCT
>JANQII010000146.1 GCA_028282195.1 Prolixibacteraceae bacterium | reverse complement strand
GAGTACTTGTATAAAAATATGTGAATCAAGGGTGTATTCTAAATATTCAGGAAAATCCGGATTTAAAGGCAAGATTTTCAACTCTTGATTCGCATGATTTATTAATATTCATTTGATATTGTAAACTCTGTTCTTATCTATTTTCCTGTTATATTTGAGGTTTTTATTTTTTTCAGAAGAAACATTTTTAACAGAATTTTTTGAGTTAGACTGCTTATGATTTTTTATGATGAAGCCGTTCTTTTTCTGATGATTTTTGGTCATTAACTGTCATTCTTTGTCATTAATCGCTTCACCTATTAATTATAATTTGAAGCTTAATTATACTTATTCAATTAATGTCAACAATTGACTACTAATGACTAACAATGAGCATTTAGAAAATTTTTCTCCAAAGAAAGAGTACGAGGTATTTCATCAAAAAATGACTTGAATATTAAGAATGAAGCAAGAGTTTATAATAGGTTTAACAGAACACCGTACTTTCGGGTATATTTTTCAGGCTTTTTTAATTGAAAAAAGTGTCTCATTTTTCAGCATTACCAAAATGGTTAAGCCTCATGATTTGTCTTCTCTTGAATTACGTGACGATGAAAAAGAACTGGTTCAACTTATTGACCAATATAGCGATGAGAAGCTGGTGAAAAAGTTTTCACGCAAAAAGAGTTCTGCCCAATTTTTTCAAAACCTGGATCATGAACTTTTTCAAAATCATATAAGTCCTTACATTGATAAGTACATGACGCGCGTTGCACAAATTTTGATGCAACAGAAAACCCGTCTTTTTTACAAGCAGGCCAAATATTCCAATTTATACGATGAAGATTTGATTTCAGTATCCGAAAGTTACTCTGAATGTGAATTTCATTTTAAAAAAACGGAGGATGGTACCCGCTACAATTTGCAGATTAAACATGAAGGTGAAACGTTAAAGTTATTGCATAAAAGTGTTTCTGTAGTTGCCAGTTCACCATGTATAATTTACTGGCAAAACAAACTTTTTTTGTTTGAAAAGATTACCGCAAAACGCTTACTTCCATTTTTTGAGAAAGAATTTATTTTCATTCCCAAACAGGTTGAAGACAAATATTATCAAAGCTTTGTTTTAAATACTGTACGCGATTTTCCGGTGGTCGCCAATGGGTTTGATATTGAAGAATCGGAATGTGAAGAAGAGGCTATTCTTTCACTGGAGCCCAACCTGAAAATGGAGGCTGTTTTTTTACTGAAGTTCAGGTATTGCGGCAATGAATTCTTACCCAATAGTCAGCGCCAGACATCGGTTACACTTTCAAAGCATAATGATTCGTACCTTTTTAAACGTATTCATCGTGACCGGACTTGGGAAGGCAAGATACTGGAGAAAATCAGGCAATTTGGTTTAGATGAAAAAGATGGAAGCTTTACGCCAAGACAAGTCGAAATGCTGGATACACAAGATCGGCTTTATGAGCTTGTGCAATGGCTAAATAAAAATCGTAAAAAATTGCTTAAAACCGGTTTCATTCTTGAACAAAACCAATACGAAAAGAACTATTCTACCGATCTTCAGGACTTGGATATAGAAATAAAAAGCAGCGACGACTGGTTTGATATTTATGCCAAAGTGCGTTTTGGTGATTATGAAATCCCTTTTATCAAGCTTAAAAGAAATATCCTAAACGGTATTCGTGAATTTGAATTACCCAATGGGGATATTGCCATTTTGCCCAAGGAATGGTTTACCGATTATGAAGACTTGCTTCCTTTCACACAAACTGATGGCAATCATTTAAAGCTCAAAAAGCACCATTACCAACTTCTGAAAAAACGGATGAAGGGTATTGACAAAAGCTTTTATCAGCGCTTGTCAAAAATTGGCGAAACCAATGGTAAAAATATTGCGCTTCCCGCCAATATTCAAGCCCAACTGCGTTCTTACCAGGAAGAGGGCTTTTCATGGATGTATCATTTGTATGAGCACCAATTTGGTGGTTGTTTAGCTGATGACATGGGGCTTGGAAAAACCTTGCAAACTTTATCCCTGTTACTCAAGCTTAAAAGACTTAAGTCACAGATCCATATTCCTCAGCTGGATGACAAAACCCAGCTACCCCTTTTTGGTAATGATGAAAATTTTGAAAATATGCAAGCTGCATCGTTGATCGTTATGCCAACCTCTTTGGTTCATAACTGGGAAAATGAGATTAAGAAATTCACCCCTTCGCTTAAAGTGTACAGGCATGTTGGTATACAGCGCAAAAAATTGTTAAACCTAAAAGGGATCATCAGTTACTACGATGTCATTTTAACCACCTACGGTACGGTTCGTAATGATTTTGAGCTACTAAAAGAGCAAGAGTTTTTCTATTTAATCCTGGATGAAAGCCAATACATCAAAAACCCGGGATCGAAAACCCATAAAGCCATTTCAGAACTTAAATCGCGATTTAGACTGGTGCTTACCGGAACACCAATTGAGAATTCACTGTCTGATCTGTGGTCGCAGATTAACTTTTTAAACAAAGGCCTGCTTGGAAACCTGACTTACTTCAAACGGGAGTTTATTACGCCTATTGAAAAGAAAAACGATAAAGAAAAGCAAGAAAAACTACAAACACTAATTCGCCCATTTGTTTTAAGAAGAACCAAAGAACAGGTTGCCAAAGACCTGCCGGCCCTGACAGAACAAACCCGCTATTGTGGAATGACCAAAGATCAAAAAGGGGCTTATGAAAAAGAAAAGGCTATTATCCGAAATAACATTCTTCAGAATATTGAAAAAGAAGGAATTGAAAAGTCGGCTTTTGTTGTTTTACAGGGCTTAACCAAATTACGTCAGCTGGCCAACCACCCTTCCATGCTAAAAAATGAAGAAGAAGCTGAATCCGGTAAGTTTGATGAGATCTTCCGTTCCCTGCGAAACCTGATGGCTGAAAAGCACAAGGTTTTAATCTTTTCCTCATTTGTAAAGCATTTGGAACTGCTCAAGGAAAAAATCGAATCGGAAAAGTGGAAATACTCCATTTTAACGGGGCAAACAACGAACCGGGCAAAAGTGATATCTGACTTTCAGGATGACCCTGAAAACAGAATTTTCCTTATTTCACTAAAAGCAGGTGGTGTTGGCCTTAACCTGACTTCGGCTGACTATGTTTTCATTATCGACCCCTGGTGGAACCCTGCTGCAGAAAACCAGGCCATTAACCGTGCTCACCGTATTGGACAGGATAAAAAAGTTTTTGTCTACCGTTTTATTACCGAAGGTTCGATTGAGGAAAAGATTCAGATGCTTCAAAACCGAAAATCATTTTTGGCCGAAAAGTTCATCAATTCAAATAATCCGTTTAAAGCTGTCACCAGGGAAGAAATTATTGGATTGTTGAGTTAATGGGTGATGCGGTTTTCAACCACACAAAACCGGAAGTTAAAAATCTCCTCACCCCTGTTTAGGGATCCGATCTTTTTATATAGATTGGATCCTTAATCATATCAAAACTAACATTGTTTTTCATGTTGATAAGGTAAACAAGGTCGATGTTCACAGGATCACATTTTGCTACTAGGTTTATTTTGAATGATAAGGTTTTTATATGCATAAAACAATCCTAATTCTTTGATTTCTAAGCTCAGCAGATAAATCCTCCATCTACATTATTTACCTTCTTACAATTCTTTGCGCTCAACTTTGTGCCCTTTGCGGTTAAACGAATCTCCGCACCCATAATTTATTTTTGTTATCCCCTGTAATGAATCGGCTTTCGGTAAAACTCATTGATCAAATCAATTTATTTTTTAGATTCGCAAGTTCATTAAATCGATATCAATGAGAACAACAATTTTACTGCTGGTTTTAATCACATTTTTTCAAAACGCTTTTACACAAAACAAAAATTTTACCATTGAAGATGCCATCGTTGGGAGGTATTCTTACCTCGCGCCTGATCGTCCTTCTGGTCTAAAATGGAGAGATGCCGGCAACTATGTTCTTGTTGAAAACGGTGAACTGATTCAGCATTCAGCTAAAAATGACAAAAAAGAAGTACTTCTTACTTTGGACGAAATAAATAAAGCCGGAGAGGAAATTAATGTCAATTTTGACGTTCTTCCTGCTTTTACTTTTGTTGATGAAAATACTTTGCGCATCCGCTTTGGCGTGCAACTTTTAAAATTCAACCTTTCTGAAAAGGAGTTTACATTGAAACTTGATATCCCTTATGATTCGGACAAACTTGATTTTTGTGATGCAAATAATACGCTAGCCTATGTGAAAGGGCAAAACCTTTTCATTTTAAATCATGAAGGTGAAAAGCAAATTACATTCGATACAAAACCGGGAATTGTAAACGGGCAGGAAGTTCACCGTCGTGAATTTGGTATTTCTAAAGGTATATTCTGGTCACCCAATGGTAATTACATAGCTTTTTACCGAAAAGATGAAAGCATGGTTGAGGACTATCCGCTTGTGGACTATATGGCTCGTCAAGCATTGCATACACCGGTAAAATACCCAATGGCAGGTATGCAAAGCCACCATGTAACACTTGGTATTTATAATCTGCAAACTGGAAAAACTGTCTTCTTAAAAACAGGCGAACCGAAAGATCATTATTTAACGAACATTAGCTGGGGGCCTAATGAAAAATTCATTTATATGGCTGAACTGAACCGTGACCAAAATCACATGCAGTTGAACCAGTACCATGTTAGTAGCGGAGAAAAAACAAAAACGTTATTTGAAGAGAAAAGCAAAACGTATGTGGAGCCTCAACATCCGATAATCTTCTCGAAAAAGAACCCGGAACAGTTCTATTATCAGTCGAGAAAAGATGGTTGGAATCACCTTTACCTGTACGATACGAACAGCAAAAAACTGCAACAACTGACCCAGGGAGAATGGGAAGTGACCAATTTCTATGGCTTTGATGAAAGTGAAAAGAAAATTTATATCCAGGCAACCAAAGAAACACCAACTGAGCGCCACGTTTATAAAGTTAGTACCAGGAATGGAAATATTACAAAACTTTCCAACGAAGCGGGTACTCATTCTGCCCGGTTTTCAAAGGACAAATCATCCTTTATTGACCAATGGACTGCTTTCGATACCCCATTGAAATATGACCTGATAAGTAGCAGTGGGAAGCTGGAAAAGAACATCCATACGGCAATTGACAAAACAGCGGAATACAGCTTTGGTGAAAATAAAATTTTTACGATTAAAGCTGCTGATAAAAAGTCTGATCTGTACTGCCGAATGATCTTACCTCCTGACTTTGATCCAAGCCAAAAATATCCGGTGATCATTTATGTTTATGGTGGGCCTCATGCTCAACTGGTTAACCATACCTGGCATAACAGTGCCCGTTGGTGGCAGTATTATATGGCATCACAGGGATACATTGCCTTTACACTTGATAACCGTGGTTCGGCCAACCGTGGTAAAGACTTTGAGAATGTGATCCATCGCCAGCTTGGAAAACATGAAACAGCCGATCAAATGCAAGGAGTAAAATACTTGCTTGAGCAAGCATTTGTCGATTCAAACAGAATTGGCGTTCATGGCTGGAGTTACGGTGGTTTTATGACACTTAAGCTAATGCTTCATCATTCTGATATTTTTAAAGTAGGTGTTGCCGGTGGCCCTGTAGTTGATTGGAAAATGTATGAAATTATGTATGGCGAGCGTTATATGGATCACCCGGAAGACAATCCTGAAGGTTACAAAGAATCGGAAATGACAAACCATGTTTCAAATTTGAATGGCAAATTAATGCTTATCCATGGGGCACAGGATCAAACCGTAGTCATGCAACACAGCATGAAGTTTATCCGGGAGTGTGTAAAGCAAAATAAACCGGTTGATTTCTTTGCCTATCCAATCCATCCGCACAATGTTCGCGGAAAAGATCGTGTTCACCTCATGGAAAAAGTAAGTCAGTATTTTATGGATTATTTGTAGAAGAGGGAAGTCAGAAGCCGGAAGCTGGAAGCTGGAAGCTGGAAGTTGGTTTTAAATTAGTTCCAGATGAATAAATATCATCCCGGACGAAATGAAATGTAGATCCGGGATCTGTGTCTGCTTACTCAATATTTGATTTTGAAATTTGTTCTTTGGCATTTGGAATTTATAGCTACAGTTTTCTCCATTCGCGGGTGATGAAGAAAGTAACAACCATAGCAGAACAAACATCTGAAATAGGAAGGGAAATCCAGATTCCTGGCAGACCATAGAAGTTTGGAAGAATGTAAATCAATGGTATTAGCACAATTACCTGTCGTAGTAAAGTGAGTAGTGTTGCAATTTTTGCTTTTCCAACTGATTGAAAAAAGTTCCCAACTACAACCTGAAAACCAACTAAAGGAAGTGCCAGCAAAGCCAAACGCAAGCCTTCACTACCGATTTGCAATAATTCAGGGTCTTCAGCATTAAACAGGCGAACGATAACATCGGGGATAGCCTCGACAAAAGCGAATGCACCAACGGAAATAATGGTAGCTGCAATCATCGCTATACGCAGCGTATCTTTTACACGCCTGGTATCTTCTGCCCCATAATTAAAGCCAATAATTGGTTGCGAAGCCATATTAATTGCTACGATTGACATGATTATCAAAGTCACCACCGAGTTGACAATCCCCATTGCCCCAACAGCCAAATCACCTCCAAACTTAATCAGCTTGGTATTTAGCATTCCCTGAACGACTGAGTTGGCAATTTGCATAAAGAAAGGAGCCATCCCTATCAAAAGAATTTCTTTGACAATTGAAGATTCCAACTTGAAATACTGAGGCCTGATTTTTACGACAGATCGATTACTTCGGAAATGAATTAAAACCCAAACGGACAATAAAATCATTGAAATAATAGTCGCATAGGCCGCACCTTTCACTCCCAAATCAAAAACGAAAATAAAAATCGGGTCCAATATGATATTCGTCCCGGCACTCAACAGCATTGAGTACATGGCTATCCGGGCATTCCCCTCGGAACGGATTACATTATTCAAGGAAAAACCGACCACCTGAAAAATTACCCCTACGAGAATAATGTCCAGATAATCGTTTGCATACTCAATGGTTTCCGGGGTTGCTCCAAAAGACCGGAGCATAGGATCTTTAATCAAAAAGCCAATCAAAGAAATTAAGCCGGAAACAAGGATCATCAGCATAAAACTGTTTCCCAAAACCCGTTCAGCTTTACCAATATCACGCCTCCCCATATTGATAGAAACGAGAACTCCTGCACCAATTCCAATCAACATGCCAAAGGCCATCATAATCAACATCACCGGAAAAATCACAGAGATTCCACTTAGTGCCATTGCTCCAACCCCCTGACCAATAAAAATCCGGTCAACAATATTATAAAGGGCATTTACAAATACACCAACAAATGCAGGAATGAAATATTTTAGCATCAGGCGCCCAACCTGGGTTTCACCCAACTCCTTTGTTTTATCCATCTGGAAAAATAAACTGCAAAAGTAACATTCAAACAACAAAACACATCATATTGTGTTCCCGTATTTTACCGGAAATATTAAATTTGCGATTAACATCCAGGTAATGACTGAGAAAAAACTCCCAAAAGCCGATCAGGCAATTTTAAATAAACTGGAATCACAGGATCGTGCAATTGTATTAGCTGCAATTAGAAAGTTGCATGAATCCGGGAATTCAGCTTATCTTCCAAAGCTTATTGAGATTTTAAGCCAGACAGATGACGAAGAAATTGGTAAAGGAATACGTAAAATTTTGTCTGAGATTAAGCACAGGGATACGATTCCAATTCTAATTGAAGCGATTCAAAACAAAGACTATTCAGGTGTACTTCAGCCTTTAATTTCAGCATGCTGGGAAAACGGACTTGATTACAGTAATCACTTATCATTATTCATCGATTTGGTTATTGAAGGTGATTTTATGGTAGCTTTTGAAGCACATACAGTTATCATGAATATGTCAGGTAAGATTTCGCAGGATATCGTTGATAAAGAATCGAATAAAATAAAGCGTAGCTTGTTGGACGCAGATGAAAGCAAAAAGCAGCTTCTTCATGACATACTTGATTTTCTACCCGTTTTTGAGCAAGGTATAGAACCTCAGCAGTTTTAAGGTGCCTGGCGCTACAAGAATATACTTAACCCTGATATGGCTAATAGTAAGCCTTTTTTGTAGTGCCCAGCATCATGCCGATGTTCAGGAATACAACAACCGTGTATTATTCAACCCGTCTTTTACCGGTACTACTTTGGGTAAACGAATTTTTGGTACTGCTTTGGCAAGCCGTTCGCCTAAAACAGTCAGCTACACGAAGATTTTGTCTGCTGATTTTTATGTTCCCGGCAAGAAGTTAGGATATGGTATTACAGGCGGTGTTCGAAGCAATGGAGAAGCTGAAACATTTTCGATGTTTGGTGAAACCTCATTTTCAAAATTTTACGAAATTGGAAATAAACAGTACATCATCCCCTCCCTGGCACTTGGACTTGAACAGCCACTAAAAGATTTGGGTTTGTTTATGACACGCAGGCTATTCGGGAATGTTGTTGGTGGTAAAATACCTCAGCCTACCAAAGGGATACTACGGTCAGGTTTAATTTTTGCAAACTACGACTGGAATGCCGGCTTTAGCGGAATGGTTAGCCAGGAATTTCAATTGTTAAAAGATACAACGATAACCGGTGATTTTAGCTATAGAGTAGTTGCCCACTGGTCGAAAACCATCAATTACAAACTTCGGGGGCTTATGTCGAAGCACTACTACCTGCAACCGAGAGTTATTTTAGATTACAGTCCTGACCGGACACTGGTTTTCACCGATTTTCGTATGCAACGTTTCAAATGGACCGGAGGGTTAGCTTTACTGCACAACATTGAAACCAGCAAAACACGCATTGCCGGATCTGTTGGCTATGAGTTTAAAACATTCAGGTTAAGTTATATGTGTTCCGGACAAATACCCTCTCCCGGCTTTTTTGAAATTATTCAAAGTATAAATTTGCGAATAAATATTCCAGGGCTAAACAACGGGGATGAACCCGTTTATCCTTTGATCCGGGATATTTGATCGGATAATAGTTTCATCCGTTTAAATTAACGTGAGTTTTGGATTCAATAAATTGTTTTTCAATAGTTTATGGTATTTACTTGTATTGATTCCTGTTCGCGCCTCGCGGTTTATTTATTTGGCATTGATAAATTCATATTTATTTATTGCATTGGTTTTCATCAGATTATTTAACCGCAGAGTGCGCAAAGTTTTTATCGGAAAGTCCGCTAAGAAGCTGTCTAAAAATAAGAAATTAACATTCTTATGTGAAAAAGAAAATTAAAAGTCATCACTCAAAATGGAATTAAGTTTCGATTATTAGGATT
>JANQII010000145.1 GCA_028282195.1 Prolixibacteraceae bacterium | reverse complement strand
CCCCTATGATTGATTTTAAATTATTACTCCCAGCCCGGGTTTTGCTCAAGCTGTGGGTTGATCAATATTTGCCTGGTTGGCAATGGAAATAAATAATGTTTGTTATCAAACCGCCTGCTAGAGGCAGCTTCAACGACAATATTTCCGTTAGCATCTAAAGTAAATTCTATACTCTTCCATGGTTCCTCATTTTCGTACTGGGTACCTGTATATTGCACCCCTGTAAGTGCCATAGGCATTTCTGTCTCTGCTGTTTTCCATCGACGGATGTCATCAAAACGTTGCCCTTCCAAAAATAGTTCAACGGTTCTTTCCCTCCTGATTTCTTCCCTCATATCAAGGCCATTGCTGTTAACGAATGCATTTGTAAGTGAAGGCAAATCAGTTCTTGCTCTCAATTTATTGATCGATTTGTCCAAATCTGCATCCGATATTTGCCCGTCTTTTTCATAAAGTGCTTCAGCATATATCAGCATAACTTCTGCTAAGCGGATGAAAGGAACATCGGGCCCATATGGAGCTGCAATTTCTGTGAAAAATTTTCTGGTTAAATATCCGGTTGTTGTATGATTGCTAAAACTAATATCGTAAATCACACCTCCACCATCCGGATTGTCCCATTTCCTGCCGAATTCGGGAGGGGTACTTGCCCACCACCTTTGGTTAGGGGTAACAAGAATATTTTTCATACGCAAGTCACGGTTTGTGTATTCGCTTGAAACTGTACTTCTCCCTTCAAAAAGGGTTGATTTATCAATGGGTAATCCATCGGTACATAAAAACAGATCAGCAAATTTCCTTGTGGGGCTAGGATCCCTGTTCGCCCCCAGCCAACCACCAGGCCGAATATCCGGATCAAATTTTTTGGCCAGGATATACTCCTTATTGGCACTTTTTGTCAGGTTTGCCTTATTGGCTTGCACCTTATCAAGGATAAAGAAATATTTATAACTTTCATCGCCCAATACATCCCTGCGGTCAAACAATTCAAAACCGGAACTGCTTAGTACCTGCTCTGCTGCAGACACTGCCTGTGACAATAGGCTATTTCCATCCTGGTTGCGAAATTTTCTCCAGGTTCCCTCAAATAATGCCACGCGTGCTTTAAGTGCGAGGGCAGCTTCTTTACTAATCCTTCCAATATCGTTTCCTGAAATATCACCTGCATCCGGCAGGACCGCAATAGCATCATCTAAATCAGCAAGGATAAAATCTACCACCTGTTCGCGAGATGCGCGGCTACCATATAATTGTTCTTCATCAGATACATTCAGCGGTTTATCAATAATTGGTACACCACCAAAATCGCGCAGCAGATTGAAATATGCGAATGCCCTGAAAAACTGTGCTTCCCCTTTGTACCTGGTAATTTCAGTTGTCAAGTCTGCTTCAGCATTTTCAGCTTTATCAATTAAATAACTGGTGTTTCGGATAATTTCATAGGAATCCTCCCATAAGTCACTACTTGGAGCAGCTGAATAACTTCCATTACTGATATCATTTTGAGTCCAGCCGGCGAGTAAATCGGTAATCATATCCCTATCAAACAGGGTTCTTTGGTCTGGCAGGGATTCATAAAATTGTGTTGCAAACAATTTGTAATCTTCCGGACTTTTAAGGAATGTTGCTTCTGTAAGTTTGTCCAATGGTTTTAGATCCAAATCTTTTTCACATGCATTAAATAATGAAACCGTGAAAAGAAGTAATACTATTTTAAATATTTTTTTCATACGTCAAAAACTTTAGATGGTTAAATTAATTCCAAATGTAACGCCCCTCACGAAAGGTGTTTTTCTCCTGTCAAAAGGTTTCTCAGGATCATACACCCCGGGTAGGTTTTCCTTCTCCCAAATATCAGTTCCGCCTACGCTGAGCCTTAATTTCTCAATTGATAATTTCCGTGTCAGATGAGCGGGAAGGGTATATCCCAATTGGATATTTTTAAGCCTGATATATTTATTATTATAAAATATATAGGGAGCATCGGATCTACGGTAATTACTACCGTTTATCCCTGCCGATGTCCATTTATGGCTATCTTCACTTAACCTTGGATATAAGGCCCCGGTATTTTCAGGTGTCCATGTATTATGGTAATAATGTACTTGTGGTGTCCAGGAACTGGCCTCAATTGCACGGTTATCTGTATCCATCACATTCCATCTGCCAACACCTTCAAAAAAGGCACTAAAATCAAAACCTTTCCATTCGGCACCCATATTTATTCCATAACGGTAATCAATACCACCATGTCCAATATATTCAATATCCCCTGAATTAGCTGTAGGATTTCCATTCTCATCAGTTTCGTAGGGAAGAGCTTCCAATTTACCATCTCCATCCAAATCTTTAAAACGGGCATCTCCAACCCTTATATTTGAAGGAATGCCACCTTCCGTGATTTGGGATTTATATGCCTGTAGTTCAGATTCATTTTGGATAATACCATCATACCTGAAGGCAAAGAATGAACCTGCCGGATATCCCTCAACATATTCATTGAACCCAAGTTTAGGAATCCTGGAATCGGCAAGTTCAATAACTTTACTACTGGCATGGCTGATATTGAAATTAACATAGTATTTAAAATCTTTCACTTTATCATTCCAACCTATAACAAATTCCCATCCTTTTGTCCTCACATGAGCACCATTTACGCTGGGAGGAGTAACTCCCAGCACCTGCGGAAATTCTTTAGAATAGAACATATTGGAGTTATTTTTTATAAAATAATCGAAATTGGCACTAAGTTTATTATCCAAAACTGCAACATCCAATCCAACATTCTTTACATCCAGCTCTTCCCAGGTTCTATCTAAACTTGCCAGACCAGCTAACCTTGCCCGTTGTGTTTGGACAGGTGAATCTGGATTCCCCATAGGGTAATTGCCATCAATATTTATTTGTGAGATATGGTCGTATAAACCAATACTTGCCTGGTTACCCATTTGCCCCCATGAGGCCCTTAGTTTCATAAATGAGATGAGGTCATTGGCAAAGCCCTCCATAAAAGGTTCATTGCTAATTGTCCATCCGGCAGAAACACCATAGAAAGCAGCCCATTTAAAGCCTTCTGCAAACCTCGAAGAACCATCATACCTAAAAGTAGCTTCCAGCAAATATTTCTTTTTATAATCGTAGCTGAAGCGTGAAAAAACAGACTTTAAAGCCCAATCAGACTTTTCCTCATCATTATACTGTTCATCAGAATCCCCTAATGCCATTGTTGGTAATTCCGGGCCAATCAAACCAAGTCGTCTTTCAGCAGAGAACTTCCTGTAATTCTCTTCTTCATGTGAAGTACCAACCATCAGGTCAAACTTATGGTTTTTTATTTCCGTGTTGTACTTTGCATAAATTGATCCTGAATAATGCCTTGACCGTGCGAATGATGTTCCGGCACTATTTCTGTTAGCATTGGTATTATATGAAAACTGGTTTTTCCAATTGTATAAATCTATCCCAAGCCTGGCCCACTCATTATCCGAGATATCCACATTTGTTGCCACATCTGCAACTATCTCCAACCCTTTCATAGGGGTAATAACTGCCCCCAGTTGGGAACGTACCCGATGGTCCAGGTAGATGGAACTACCCCCTTCCTCATTGGATGCAAAAGGATTGGCATAAGATCCATAATTGTAATAATTTCCTTCACGGTTGTATACCGGGTGCGATGTATGCATAATTGCAGTCCAGCCTTCATTTGCCCATTTCCCACCATAAGTAGTTGGTTCAGTTACTTTTTGCCTTTCAACAGCTACATTTGCATTAATATTAAGGAAATCAGTAATTTGATAATCATACTTCAACCTTAAAAAATACCTCAGGTTACTGTTATCGCCCGGAACTAATGTCCCATTCTGGTCGACCACACCCAGGGAAGCATAGTAGTTTGCTTTTTCTGATTTTCCTGACACTGACAGGTTATGGTTTTGCATCCATGCAGCATCGTGCATCGTGTCAAACCAATCATTATGACCAAACACAAGTAAGGTACCTGTATTGTCAAAAGGCCAAAGAGTAGAATATTTATAATCGTTGCCCTTAATCTTATCAAAGGTCAGGTTATTTTCAGCAATATACTTAACAATATGGCTATACATATGGTTATTTACCCCATCATTCAGGAAAGCCTCGTTGTGCATTTCCACCTCCTGCAATACATTTACCAATTCGGGGGACAAAGATGGAATTTGCAAGGTAAAGTTTGAAGAAAAATTAATTGTGGGTTTATTTGTTTTTCCCTTTTTAGTGGTTATCAAAATAACACCACCAGCAGCCCTTGCCCCATATATTGCTGCCTGGGCATCTTTTAATACACTAATGTTTTCAATATCGTCAGGATTGATATTATCAATTGCAAGTGCATTATTGTCTTTTTGTGGGATACCGTCAATTACAATTAATACCCCTGGGTCTGAACGGGATGTTAACCCCCTTATATTAATTGAAACATCCCGGTCCCTGAGCCTTCCTGAATTTCCCCTGCTAATACTTAATCCGGGAGCAAGCCCTTGGAGTAAGTCCGTTG
This sequence comes from Prolixibacteraceae bacterium, assembly GCA_028282195.1. Lineage (GTDB taxonomy): Bacteria > Bacteroidota > Bacteroidia > Bacteroidales > Prolixibacteraceae > Sunxiuqinia. The sequence goes on along the minus strand of JANQII010000145.1, from coordinate 26,572 downwards.
CATTGGCAGTTGGCCTACCCTCAATACTCTCACTGCCCACGGTAGAAATAGCACCAGTTAATGTTGCTTTGGATTTAGTACCATAACCAATCGCCACAACCTCTTCAATGCCAACAGCATCTTCTTCCATTACGATGTTAAAAGAAGATTGATTCCCAACTGCCAGTTCAATCGTCTTCATGCCTACAAAAGAAAATACAAGTGTTGCACTTTCCGGTAGGTCTTGAATTGCGAAGTTTCCTTCAAAGTCGGTAATCGTACCAGTGGTTGTACCTTTAATGATAATGGATACTCCAGGCAATGGCTGCCCGGAAGAATCTGATACCGACCCTGAAATGCTTTTTTGCTGTCCAATCATTGATGCCTTATCCAGGGAAGTCAGTACAATTTGACGCCCTTCGATACGATAAGAGACGTTAGTATTCGAAAATAAATCCTCTAATACATCTTGTACTTTTTGATCGTTGACCTCAATATCAACTTTTCTTTTTACATCCACATCGTCCGAGTTATACAAGAAGAAGAACTCCGACTGGTTTTCAATTTCATTCAAAACATCAACAATTTTTGCATTATCCAATTTGAGTGATAAGCGGGTTTGTTGTGAATACAGGTCATTCGCCCAAAGCTGAATAACCCCAAGTAGCAAACAGAACAGAGTTAATTTCATCATTCGAAATGTTTTCTTAAGGACACAACTATTCATGCCCCTACGTTTACGATTTTTTTTCATACATTTACATTTGTAGAGTTAATAATAAATTTAGCATTGTTGCTCTATGAATAACTCAGGGAAGTGTTTGGAGCATTTCCCTGATTTCGATTTAATTAGGTCATATAAACTTATCTCCTTTCTATGGTTATTTTCTTTTTTTCATATCCATTATCATCGGTTATTTCCCGTTCATTTATGGTGTATTTCATCGGGGTTGTCAATGCCATCAGGCGCAATACTTCTTCAATGGGTTCATTTTTAAAAGTTCCCCTGTAATTTCTTATTTTGAGGTCATCGCTAAGTATCTCGATATCGACATTGTACCACCGTTCCATTTTTTTCACGACTTCGGATAAAGGCTCTTCCCGAAACTTCAGGTAACCACCCCGCCAGGCAAAATAATCTTCAGAAATCACATTTTCCAATGTTGCGGTGCGTGCCAACTTATCCAATGAAAATTTTTCATTGGGCTTAAGAGTCTCTGAAATGCTCCCTGCATCATTCATTACTTTTACCTTTCCTTCAGATAAAACAACGCTTACTTTCTGATCTTCTTTATAAGCAATAACATTAAACTTTGTCCCCAATACTTCAACGGACAAATCTTCAGTTTTTACAATAAAGCAATCGTTATTACGGTGTGCAACCTCAAAGTATGCTTCCCCATCAACATAAACCTCCCGACTTTCCGAAAAATCAAGGGGATAACGAAGTTTGGTAAAATTGTTTAGCCAAACTTTTGAGCCGTCGGGAAGCTTAATGCTTGTTATTACCCCTGTTCGGGAAACAAGCTCGGCATATTCGACTTGTCCCTCAATCAAATGCTTGTCCTGAAAATCCCAGGCAAGGTAAATTAGCAACGGGATAATTAAGATTGCTGCAATCCTGGAAAATCCACGGTAAAGATTCCTCAATGGGTTTATTTTTACAGGCCTGTTAAGGGCAATTTTATGATGTATCTTATCGAGGACATGGCCAAGGCTTTTTGAAGCTATTTTATTGGTTGTATTCCAATCTTCCTGTAAATGGTTTCTCAGGCTGTCATCAAAGTTGTGTTCACGAAAATATTTTTCGACTGATAAAAGATCACTCACAGAAAATTTACCGGATACAAACCGTTTAATTTTATTTTTTATTATTTCCATTATATTATATGTCTTTTTCCCACCGTTTTCCACTATCCGGAATAATAAAAAAATCGACAAAAAATTATCGGAAAAATATAAGACACTGTTTTTTAAAGGGATAGCACTGATTAAATGGAAATAAAAAGCGAGAAAAACAACAAACCAGCCAGTTTCTCCTTTTTAAGTTCTTTTTGTATATGCTTTTGTGCAGCAGAAAGTTGATTTTCAACAGTATTGGGCGAAATATTTAATTCACTTGCTATTTGTTTCAATGATAGCCCGTGGTATTTCCTTTTTATGAAAATTTCTTTTCGGCGTTCTGGTAATGAATCAATTATCAATTCAACTTTTTCAAGCAAAAATTTGTAATCAATGGCTTTATCTAATGCATTTTCCTCTTTCAATAGGGTATGTATCTGGTCATTTTTAAACGCATCAGATTTTGCCTTTTTGTTGAAATGCTTTTTGATAATATTGTATGCAATGGTAAAAATATAAGCATTAAAAGAAGTATCAGGTTTTAACCCTCCTTTTTTCTCCCATATATACAAGAATACTTCTTGTACAACTTCCTCTGCCTCTTCCCCTGATTTTAAATATTTAAGTGAAAAGTTATACAGGTGCTGTGAGTATTTATTAAAGAGGTTGTCAAATGCTTTGGCATCTCCCCGTTTCAAACTCTTTACAGCATAAAAATCAGTATGTTTTGTATGGTTGCTCAATGTATGCCCCAATTGTCTGAATCAGGGAATAAAGTTAAAAATAAAAAACTAAACCACTATGCACTGGAAGTACATAGGTTTAAGATTGAATGCCTGCCTGTTCGGCAGACAGGAAATTCAAAAAATAAATATCCACCATCAAAGAAGGTGGTTTTATAGATTATCAGTAGTGTCTGGTAAATAGTGTCGTGTCACGCCTGCCCTGACAGCCTCCCGGATACCCGGGATTCTTTTGATTTTTGACTACTTTAAAAAATCCTTTATCCGGCAGCTGCCGGACTATGCGCGTATTTTTTGCCTTGTCAAAAACCAAAATAACTTCAACTTAACCGTCATTTCAGGCATGACACGACAATAGTTTATTTTAGGTAAAAATAAGGGATTATAGCATATTTACAACTGATAATGAATTTTTTAACATTAACGGCTAAAGCCTTTTCTTTGCTACTATAATTAAGCCCCGTCCCAGAACATATCCAGCCTAACTGTCCGTCTTTGCTACTTATTGTTTGCAATAGTCCCACTCATCCAAAAACGCTGGATAATCCCAGGACCTTTCACATCCATCAGTGTTTTGGTCTCACCGGGCTGTACAATGTAAAAAGCGTTCCCTTTGGCACCTTTGTTGGTCATACCGCCTTTGCCTTTCTCACCAGTTGGGTTTTCGGAGCTTATCCAACGCGTTTTTACGCCTTGGGGAACCGCTTCGTAAACTTCCGTTGAAGTCAATGAAAAAGTTTCTTTTTAATCCCCATACCAAAAACAAGCCCATTTTAAATCAATTTTACCATCAAACCAGGCCCATTGCTCCATATCAAAGTTAAGGGACTTGTTAAACGGGATTGCATCCAGGGCACGTACCTTTGAGTTGACGGTTACCCCTCCGCCTGTCAGCAAATTGGCCTGACCGATTGGCTGCCCGACAAATGGGTGGTCGAAAATTTCAGGATGTCCCCAGGCATAACCAAAATAATCTTCGGTACCTGTACCAAAATGAGAAGGGAATTTCTCCCCGTCAACAAAAATTTTCTCATCACCTTCCCCCCACCAGCCAGCTATACTTTTACTTATTTGCAGGTTGTCCCCAATAAAAACGCCTCTACTTTGCACGGTTGCGTAATCATAATCTTCACCTTCTTTTGCTATAATGTCATAACCAAGTTTGTCTGCATACTGGCAGTGGAAATACATGGAATTGTCTGTCCATTCTGATTCTTTTGTTGCAACTTCCAATTTTGCAGCAATGGGTTGCCCGCTTTTGTTAACAAGCTTTATTTTCCCTTCTTTTTTGAAAGGCATTACCCAAAAACAGGCCATATTGCCCAATGTATCTACTTTTCTGTACCAATCTGCGGCATGGACCAACTGATCGCCACAACCAAAGAACAAACCAACAGGGGCTTCTATGGTAGTTTTTCCATCAAACATGCCCTGTATCCATAGCCTTTTGACAGCTTCGTCCATATCCTTAGCCTCAACCGATAGCAGTAAGCGCAAAACTGACAGGCTTCCTGTTACCGTTAATTCACCGAATCCTTTATCCTTTAGTTTAAAGCTTTTTGTTTCAACTTTTTCTTCCCCCTCTATCCGAACTTCGGTTGGCTTTTGCTTTTGAAAAGTGGAAAGTTTATTGTTGATATCCAAAATAGCAGCCCGGGACTTATCTATTGTTTGGTGATTTAAGCTTTCTATAGAGGTATTGCCATGGTACAATCGGTAATTGATATTATAAAATAAACCATCCGGCGCTCCGGGCCGTCCTGGTGATTTTTCTTCATAGGTTATCCTGATGTGTTTGTTGAATGGGATTGGCAGGTAAAGGTTGTGGCCTGGCCTGGCCCCTTTATTAATGGGTAATTGATCCTGTTCTACCGATCTTGATGAAAGTGGCCGTCCAATATCATGATGCTCCCCGATCAATGCCCCCGGGTGACTGGCTTCCCAAACAGGAATTGTATCACCGTCAATATAAAACCTTAATGGGGATTTCCTGTTGGGGTCGCCGGCAATCCATATCCTTGTAATGACACCGGGGCCGTTGGTATCCATTAAAACATATTCTTTGCGCCCATTGATTATTATTGTGTCAACAAAATGGTTCCAATCATGGTTGGCGTACCAGCCTTCAGGGTTTTCGGGAGAAACTGACAACCTTTCATAACTACTTGCCTGGTGTTGGGTCCATGAACCATTGGGATGCATTATGAGATTCTCCCGATCAATCATTTCTTCCAAAAAAGTGTTCAATGTTATTTGTCCTTTAAGTTCTTTTTTTTGGGATTCTTCTTTTCTGCAGGCAGTGTTAAACATTGCCAACAGGAGCAAAAGCAAAAATGCATATTTCATAGTTTGCCGTTTAAAATTTATGGATTATAACACATCTAAAATTAGTGATTAGGGGAAATGAAACTATCCTGTACCGTCTGAAAAGAAGAGAGGCTGACCAAAAACGAAAAAGATACCAGTCATTCTGTCCCGAATGCTCGGGACGGGATGACGTAGACCTGATTTTTTGGATAGCCCCTCTCTATAACATTGTTAAAAGAATATTTTATATTTTTTTATTGCCAGCCTGGGTTTTGTTCCAGGTTTTCATTTAGTTGTAACTGATTCAATGGTAATGGGAAAAGATAATGCTTTTGTTGGAATTGCCTGTTTGAAGCATCATCAGCAATTACAAAACCATTTGCATCAACCTGTAAATCAACACCTACCACTATTTGATCACTTGGGGGAAATGTAGGCCACTCAGTTCCTACAAACTTAACCCCTAATAATGATTTTGGCAATGCATTTTCTGCCTCTTTCCATCTTCTTAGGTCGTTAAAACGGAAACCTTCTGCTGCCAGTTCAATAGTTCTCTCCCTTCTTATCTCCTCCTTCATATCCAAACCATTGGCAGTCACAAAAGCATTTGTTAAATCAGGCATCCCTGCCCTATCCCTTAATTTGTTGATGGTATTATCGAGTTCACTATCTGTGATTGCACCATTTTTTTCAAAGATTGCTTCAGCTAAATTCAGATAAACCTCGCCAAGTCTTATTTCGATATAGTCATAATAACTTCGCCCTAAAATACCTGCATCCTCTGTATCTGACTGGAATTTATAAGGTAAATATCCACTTTTCGTTGGTCCGTTGGTACCACCTCCAATTACAACAGTATATACCCGCTCATACCCACTGTAAATAACAGTAGAACCAGGGATCATAAACGTTTGGGTCATCCTGGGGTCACGGTTCTCAAACTCTGAATCTATTAAGTCATATCCCTGGAATAAATCCGATTTATCAATAGGTAAACCATCGGAACACAGGTACATGTCGGCCAATAATTTTGTTGGACTGGCATTATGTGCATCTACTGACCTTGTGGTCCCATGCGTAATATTTAGCTCATTACTATACTTGCGGACTAAGATATTTTCGCTGCTCCCTGTTCCACCTTCAATAAACAGGTTGTAATAACTTTTAGCAGGGCCGCCTTCATGCGTATAAAGCGAATATTCGTTGAGCGCCAATACCTGTTGAGATGCTTCAATACAAGTAGTTAAATAAGCATCCGCACTTCCACTTCCATGGTATTTTGCCCAGGTGCCTTCAAAAAGGGCAATCCTTGATTTTAATGCCAAAGCAGCTCCTTTGGTAACCTTTCCTTTTTGGTTAGCTGCTACGTCACTTTCATTTGGTAAATTAGTAGCAGCCCAATCTAAATCTTCAAACATAAAAGCTACAACATCAGCCCTGGGTGCCCTGGCCGCATACAATTCTTCTGAATCAATATCCAGTACGTTTTTGATTAAAGGAACATCTCCAAATTTAGATACCAAGGCAAAATAAGCACGGGCCCTGAAAAAACGGGCTTCTGCAGCGTGCTTTGCAATATCGGTTTGTATTTCGGTAGCTTTTTCATAATTTTCAAGCAACCTGTTGGTAGCCCTAATTGTGGCGTAATTACCATTCCATGTATCATCTTCCTGAGGCACAATATACGTACTCCCACTAACCGGATCTGTCAAATTACCAACATAGGTATCCGAATTTCGATCTAACATTCCTCCACCATGAGTTCCCAATGTATGATATAAACTATTAGCTGCTTTCTCGAAATCTTCCGGAACTTTCCAGAAACTGAAATCAGAGAGTGTATCTAGTGGTGCCAATTCTAAATCATCGTCACAACTACTTAATATGAAACCTATAAATAATAATATTATAATAAATTTAATGTTTTTCATTGTCATTGTTTTAAAATGTTAGACTTACTCCTATAGCATATCGCTTCATAAAAGGATAATTCGCATGACCTCCATTGGTATTTTCTGCATCATAACCACCATCAACATGGTCAATCGTAAACAGGTCTTCTCCACTTACATACATTCTAACATCCCTAATACCCGCTTTTTCAGTAACATGATTAGGGATTGTATAACCCAACTGGATATTTTTTAACCGAAGATAAGTTCCGTTAATCTTATTCATAGAAGAATACCAATAATTCCAATTTGCATTCGTATCTCCCATTGTTAACCTGGGGTATTTTGCATTTGGATTATCAGGTGTCCATGTATTTCCATAGAATCGTTTTAGAGGCTGTAACCATGGCCTATACCATGGTTGGTGATAACCGCCATGATAGTAGATGGTCCTCTTTCCAACTCCCTGTAAAAAGGCAGAAAAATCAAATCCTTTGTATTTAGCTGAAATATTAATGGAATAATTGTATCGCGCGGCATTTGTTCCCAAATCAACAATGTCCGCATCATTTCCATCCACATCTACCGGTGAAATCCTACCGTCATTGTTAAGGTCTTTAAACTTAGTATCACCAATTCCGATGGTAGAAGGAACCCCTTCTAATTGTTTATAGGCATCTAGTTCTGCCTGATTTTGAATGAAGCCATCAAATTCGTATCCAAAATAAGTACCAATGGCATAGCCCTCACGATTATATTGTCTATTAACTTGTGCAAGGTCTGCTCCATCCAAATCAACTAATTTGTTCGTATTGTCATCCAGGGATACTATAACAGCGTATGAAAAATCATCATTAACCTGATCTTTCCATCCCAGTGACAATTCAAACCCTTTGGTTTCAAGGGTACCTACATTTTGTGCAGGTGGAGCACCTCCCAGTACAGAAGGCAGGTTTACCCCCAATAACATATTCGCATTTTTCTTTTTGTAGATATCGAAATTTCCAAAAAGCCTTGAGTCCAGAAGAGCAAAATCAACACCGAAATTTGTAGTTGTGATTTCCTCCCAGGTTCTTACCTGGGAAACTAATTTCCTTTCCGATGCACCCGGAGCCCGTTCCGTGCCCCCAAAAGGATATACCCCTCCTATATCAATAAGTGGCACATAATCATAGAAATTCCCATCATCTTCATCAAAGTCCTGGTTCCCACTTGTTCCGAGAGATATGCGGACTTTCAAATTATCAAAAATCCCCAGGTTTTTAATAAAGTCTTCCTCAGAAGCCCTCCACGAAACAGCAGCACCATAAAAATCCCCCCATCTCACATCACTGGAGAAAACAGAGGAGCCATCACGACGATAATTCAACTCGGCGTTATATTTTGAAGCAAAACTATAGGACACCCTTGAAAACATGGATGAAATGGCCCAGTGGTAAGCAGCTTGTCCATTATACTGCTCTTCAACACTTCCCAATCCTAACGTCCATAACTCGGTCTGTGTAAAATCACGTCTCCGGGCATAAACCATGTCTTTTTCCTTTTTCTCATGAGAACCACCAACCATTACACCTACCTGATGTTGATTATTAATCAATTTACGGTAATCTAAATAACCGGTTAAGTTCTTATAAAGAGATTCATCTCTATCTACCCGGGAAAAACTACGTCTTCTTGCCAAACCAGCTGGTTGATTTCCCCAAAACCATTTGCGAATTACAGGACCATAATTATCTTCACTATAGAACTCTTTGGTTATACCAAGTTGCCCATGCGCTTTTAATCCATCCAAAAGCTCATACTCCAACTTGATATTTGCATTCAAATTATTTAAATTCTGAGTCAACTTGCCAGATTCCTTATCGGCCAGTTGCCTTGGGTTATTATACCCCCATTGTGTAAGATAGTTTGAACCATCCTCAGTTCTGTTGGGAAGCCAAACAAACCTATTGGTTACATGATGGAATATATTTTCTGAAGTAACTGAAGGTTGAATGGTTTTTTTATTCTCATAGCTCAATTTTGTATCCAGCCTTAATTTATCGGTAACATCAAAACGATAATTAAACCTCAAATTTAAACGGTCTGAAGAATCATAAGCATCCTTCAAGATACCGTCAACCTGAACGTAACCTACAGATATATTATAGTTAGAATTTTCTCCCCCTCCACTCATACTCAAGTTATGATTCCATTGGGAACCAAAATCTTTATACAAGATAGGTCTCCAATCGGTTTCTTTGGTAAATATGCGGGCATTTTCACCAGGTCCCCACAGTGCATATGCCAGTTGTTCACCTTTAGCGATTGCGTCGGCGACCTCCGGAATTGCCCATTCAGATGATCCCCCTGTTGCTTCCACTGCTTCAATTTGCATTTCTGCATACTGTTTCATATTCACCAAATCAATAAAGTTTGTTGGATTATTCATTGAATATGAACCATTATACTTTACAGAAATGGGTTGATTTTTTCGTCCTGTTTTGGTTGTAATCAATATAACCCCTCCGGCAGCACGTGCACCATAAATGGCAGCAGAAGCATCTTTTAAGACCGTTGTGCTCTCAATATCGTTCGGGTTGATATTGTTAATATCACCCTCGATACCATCGATCAGGACTAATGGCGAATTACCTCCGGCACTTACGGAAGAGGCACCTCTCACCTGCAGGGTAAAATTTTCCTGCCCGGGTTGACCACTACTTCTGTTAATGGTTACACCGGGTATTGCGCCTTGCAAACCACTAACAGCATTTGTTATTGGCCTGGATTCCAACAATTCACCGGAAACCTTAGAAACAGCACCGGTGGTTGTATTAATCGATTTTGTACCGTAACCAATTGCGACAACCTCTTCAATTCCGATAGCATCAGCAATCATTACCACATCAATTACCAATTGGCTTCCAACGGTAACTTCCTGGGTTTCCATCCCGACAAAAGAAAAAACAAGCGTTCCACCCGGAGGGACATCTTCCAGATTAAAGTTTCCGTCAAAGTCAGTAATGGTTCCTGTTGTTGTCCCCTTTATCACAATTGAGACACCTGGTAATGGTTGGCCTGATTCATCTACTACCTTTCCGGAAACAGCACCTTGTTGATTCCCAATTCCCGGGGAACCCGCTTTATCCTCCACCGGAGACAACGATATTAGGTTATCTATTACTTTAAATGAAACATCATATCCCTGAAAAACTTGTGTCAAAACCTCTTCAAGGGTCTTTCCCTGCACATTTAAATTTATCTTCCGTTCAGTATCAATCTGTTCACGCTGAAAAAAGAAACGAAAATCACTTTGTTCTTCAATTTCCATCAGAAGATCAATAACTTTCTTTTCATTTACATTAAATGAAAACTTTGTCGATTGTGAATAAACTGAAGCCGAAACTTGTAATAAACAACCAATAATAATTATAAAAGTAAGTTTCATCTTCAATAATAATTTTTTACTCTTCAATAAATTAAAGAAGAGTTCTGTTACATTTTTTTTCATAAATTAGCATTGTTAAAATGTTTTGAATAAATGGTGCGTCCGCACCTTTGTTTAAGCATTGAGCAGGTTGGTTTTTGCAGAACTGACCTGCTTTGTTTTTAGGGTTAGGTCATTTCATATTTTTCCTTTCTTTATTAATAATTACTTCTTGTCCTATTATTTCATATTCAATTGGCAAAGAATGAGTTAAAATATCTAATACTTCAAGTATCGTTTCATCGCGAATAGTTCCAAAATAATGGTAATCAAGTATCGACTCATTGTTAACCTTAATATCAACCCCATATTTACGTTCAAGCAACACGAACAACTCATTTAGTTTCATATCAAGAAAAATAAGCTTATTATCCTTCCATGAGGTAAAGAGTTTTGTGTTTACTTTCTTCAAACTAATTTTCTTCTCTTTTTTATTGAAAACAAGTTGTTCCCCAGGCTTTAACTCCTGATCAAGCATTCTGTATTTCCCGGAGGAACTAACCACAACACTTCCACTCTCCAGGGTCGTTTGAACCTCATTATCATCAACATAAGCCTTTACATTAAACTCAGTACCTGTAACATTTACATCATAAAATGAAGTATGAACGACAAAGGGTTTATTCTTATCTTTTTTAATTTCAAACCAACCTTCACCGTTAAGGAATACTTCCCTCTGCCCTTTCTCTCCATCAATTGAATAACGAATCTCAGAACCGGAATTTAGTACAACAAGCGAGCTGTCAGGTAGTAATACTTGCGAAATTGACCCCTCGGGAGCAATGGAAGTATAGTAAGTGATATCTGGTGTTTTTATTGTTTGAACAAGCCATCCTACGATAAATCCAATTAGTAAGATAGCTGCAATTTTAGATACGGTATCAATATATCGTTTTATTCTTTTTCCTTTTGATGGAAGTGATCGCTGTCCAATATTTTTATGAATCACTTCCAGTATTTTACCTGGCTCACGTAAGGATTTTGGTGCTTTATTATCAAAACTATCCTGATCCCATTTAGCGGACAATGTAGTTACCAACTCCTGTTCATATTTTTTATCTTCCAATATAAGCTTAACTAACTGTAACTCTTCCCTGCTGCAATCACCTTTTACATATTTTTCAATGATTTGAGATATATTATCTGCTTCTTTCATCTAAATAAAATTAAGCTTCATGAATATTTAGAGTATTCAAAAAAAGTTACAACTATCAGGTATCAGTTTCAAGTACTTATTACCTGATAATTCTCAATTCTTTACATGTAATACTGAAAAAGATATGATTGCACCCAAAAAATATTCCTTATCAACCTGAGTTCGGGATAAGAACTTGATTACCGTATTGATAATGAACAATCAATTCAACCATAGATTTCTGAAAAGCTGGAAAACGATTGAATACAGTCGGATATAATTGTTTTTCTATTGTTTTCATTTTTTGCTTAAATCACAAATTACAGATAATGAATGAATTACGAATACCCTTAACGCGAGTTTACGTTTATTAGGCAAAAAGGGAAATAAACAGGATCACAACAAGAAAATCCTTTCCCAAACAAGACTTTATGTGTTTAAGAGCAAGGTTAATCTGATTTTCAACGGTCTTTTTTGTAATTCCCATCCTTTGGGCAATTTCCTGGTTTGAGAGCCCAACTTCACGGCTCAAAATATAAATCTGCTTACGTTTTGGAGGTAATCCTTCAACGGCAGCCCTTACTTTTTTAACCAATATATCGTAGTCTAGCTGCTCATCCAGACTATAAGTATCTGACTTAAAATATGAAACAAGAAATTTCTGAAACTTTTCATCTTTTATCCGTTGTTTCAATTCGTCAATAATTAAATTGTACGAAATTCTAAAAAGAAATGATTTAAAAGACTTTCCTGAATCGATCTCCATCCTTTTGTCCCAAATCCGGATAAAAACCTCCTGAACAATTTCACGGGCATCTTCTTCGTTCTTTAACAGGGAAAATGCAAAACGGAATAGTTTATCTTTATATTTATAAAATAGTAAATCAAAAGCTTTCAATTCATTATTAAGAAGCTTTTGTACCAGTTGAGCATCATCATTGTTCCCATAATCACTCATTAAACTATAGCTTTAACCTTGTAATAGAAAAGAATTATCACCAAACCTATGCAAATTTTCGTTAATAAAAAAGCAGCAAATAAACCTAATAATGGATCACTTGATATTTCCGGTGGATTAGTTTTTGGAGGGTATGATTTTGAATGTTAGATACTGGATTTTGCTTACAATAGCCCGGGATTGATTATTGGTTATAAAAAAACGTTTTCCATGCGGCGGATGAAATGTTCAATGCTTTAAAACAGCCCATTGCGTCCGCCTGGTTTCTTATCACATATCCCAACACCGGGTAAGCCCGTCTAAAGCCGGACAAAACCCGGTGCTACAACTATTTAATCCCTACGGGATAATTTGCGCTCCACCTGATAGTTTAATTAATCAAAAAAAACCAAGCCGAATTCTAAGTAACTGTTAGGGAATTGTTTTTTAGAATTATGAAGTGATCCCTAATAAGCTTTACCGCATTTATAACAAAAATTGCATCAAATTATAAAAATGATTTTGATGTTTAGAAGCTGTCTAAATTTTATTTTTCAGCCCCGGGGATTCGGGGTATGATGTATTTTTTTAAAACAAGGCTAATCACCTTGCCCGGGTGAGTTGCACATTACGGGATTGACCTTTCATATGCACTTATTTATTTTGGTACTCATTGGGGATCGTTTCATAGGATCCAAAAATACTTCCTACTATTTCTAAAGAATAAAAGCACTATCATATTATTTGTTTGAAATCAACAAACCCTTTATTTCGCTGGTTTATTACAGGTAGCTTTCATAAAGCCTGATATAGATTTACTTCACGGCGTGTCAATTTTTAGTATTTCTTTTCCAGGCAGTTGCGGGAACGGTGCATGTGGCTCGGTTTGGTACCAGAAACACACCGAGGCTATATCGTCTTCCAATACCTTATATGCTCCATTCTCTTTCCAGCCAAGTGCCTGTACCGTTATTTTTAAATCACTTTCAAACCTGACCGGGTCGGTTACATGCCACCTGTACATATCAAAACGCGAAAGTGGTTTATTAAATGCCCCTTTTACAAGATAAAAGCCGGCGTATAGGGAACTAAAATCCTTATAAACCGCTTCGTCCATATTTGATTTCCATTCTTCGACATAACAATGTGAGCCGCCAAAATAATCCTCTGTACCAGTACCACATATGGTCGGGAACTCAGTATCACCGTCCATGAAAAACTTAACTTCCCCTTCTCCCCACCACCGGGTATCTTTTGTTTCCCAGGCCATTGTGCAACCAACATAGTGCCCTTTGCCTTTTATTCCATCCACAATTACATAATCTTGTTTATAAGGAACCTGTTTCACCCGCCGGAACTGGGCATGGAAATATGCTGCATCCTTTTCAACCTTCCCCAGTGCATAGTCTACCTGGTAATAAATCTGTGACAGAGCATCCCCCCGGTTTTCAAGCGTTATCTTGCATTTCTCCCTAAAGGGCATTGTCCAATAGGAATTGAACGCCTGCATACTGCCCACGCAAACGGGTAATGAATTGATCACATGGGGTGAATTCCAGCCAATGCCGAAGAAATCGCCCAATGGTACTTCTACGGAAGGAGTTGTTTCTCCATCCCAATAAAATCGTAGGATAGAACTACGTAGGTCACGAAAATTGCGGCCTGCCTGAGTAATCCAAATGTGCTGGATAGCCCCAGGTCCATCTATTTCAGCCAAAACAACCGTTTCATTTTCTTTTACATTTAGATAAGGGTTTACTTTCCACTTTTGCCCCAACTCGCGGGCTGCATATTTTGCCGAACCCGTTTCAAGGGTTGCCATCCCCCCTTTCCCTTTTTCCCCGGTACGGTTTTCTGGAGTTATTGAACGGGTCTTGGCATCTGATAACCTGTGTAAATTACCCATATCTACTGCCAGACCATTAAATTTTTCTTGGCTGAAAGTAACAGACGTTAAGAATAAAAAAATTAGTACCAGTTTAACATTGTTAATTTTTTTATTTTTCATAATTATTATTTTAAAAATATATAATGTTAGATGGTAAGATAAAACACTTAAATCAATTATGTAATTTATTTTGCTTTGATTGGTATTTGTACACCTATTAATTAACCTTATCTTAAATCCCCGAGTTTGTTTCCAATCCAGCTTGCCCCAGGTCAATTTGCTTAAATCCCAGTTTTATTGCGGGGGAGTTTTCATCTAAGCTGAATTTATCATTTTCAAAGTCAATAAACATCGGATCTGCAACTTCACTCTGCTGTTCTATTCCATACTGCCTGTATTTTTTTAAATGGGACTTCGCCCAATCCTTGTTGGTCGTGCAGTAATAAATATTTTTATCTACCTTACAATCTTCAAGCCTTGGGTTATCCCCTGCAGATGAAGTAAGCCTCTGGTAATAGATAGGGGCATCTGGTTTATCTGTAAATAAAATGTTCCGCTCAATGATACTTCCATCAATAGGGGTTCCCTCTAAGGCAATTAATCCACGGGAAGGAACTGTAAGTGGCATGGCAATAATGTTGTTTATTATATCATTCCGGCCCTTACTGCAAATACCTGTTGCCATTCCCCCCATTCGCACAACAATATTTGACTCAATGCTTGTCATGTGCTGGTCATCGTCGCACCGTATACCTTCTGCCAAGTGTTCTGACGGGCAATCGTGTACGTAATTCTCCCGGACAATATTTCCTTTGCCTGCCCCTGATATGTATATGCCATTCCCATCCCCCATAAATTCCATAACGTGATGTATTTCATTCTTTTCGACAATGTTGTTACGGGCATGTAGAAATGGCTCTCTTTCTTCCCATGGGCTGCTGCCGGTAGTTGTGCCTACTTCATCCCAGCGAATTGTTTTCGAACATTCAGCCTTTCCTGACCTGTCCCATACAATCCTTCCACTTACTACAATGCCGGTATAGGGAGTATGGTGGATTAAATTGTTTGCGATTAAGTTGCTCCCACTTTGCCATGCAAAAATGGCCGGACTGTGCCAATAAACCTGACCAACATCAAAAATATGGTTATTGGTAACTTTGTTGTTTTTGTTGACATCTTTTGTTCCCGGACCATAGCCGGCCAGCAAAATTCCAGTACCTCCAATACTATTGATTGTATTTCCGGAGATTGTGTTATTTTGGCAATACAAATCAAGCCGGATGGCAGTTGAACTACTATTTGTAAATATACAATTCTTAATCGCACAATTGTCTGCCCCACGAAAGCGAACCATTGCAGTTGCCTCATCAAAATACTCCCAATCGTGTTGAACACCTTTCCCTACGAGATCACTTGTTCTCCTAAAATAGTCGGCACAGGTAAATGTTAGTCCTTCAAAAACGATATGGCGAACGACTTTATCCTCTTTCTCTTTATCATCTATTTCGCCTTCAACACGCAGCAGTTCAACCAACCGTGGAATTGTAATGTTGTTACCTGGTCCGTTCCCCTGAGGCCATAAATAAAGTTTCCGGGTGTTGCTGTTATATACCCATTCCCCGGGCTGATCCAAGCTGCTTAATGTATTTTCTATCCAAACATTGACATCCCTCCGTGTCCATTTCAACTGTCTTAGTGGGTAAGTTCCGGGCACAGAAGTGTGGGCGACCCTATTTTTTTCATCAATGCTTTTTAGGGGCAAAATATTCATTACCCATTTATAAGTGGGCCTTATTACAATATCCACATCTTCAATATTCTTCCAGTTTTTAAACGTGCCCTCCTCAAAAATGAATGAACTTTTTGCAGGGTACTCCCAGTCCTCAGGAACAGCAGGAAGCCTCATTCCTTCACCCCGGGCACGTGGCAATGCTTCCGAACCTTCAAATAAAGAATAAAAGGGCTTAAAACCTTCAGGTAATTCAGCAACATAAATTTTATCTTTTGCCGCTTGAGGCAACCCTGCTAAATTTTCGTGTAATTTTTTCCAATTTGTAATTTTGTATCCGGAGGAGATAACTGGTTTTTCGTTGGGGTAATTTTTAAATCTGATTTTATATTTACTATTGCCGGAATCTTCTAATCCGAACACCACAGTTTCATCGATGAAATACTCCCCTCCACGCAAAAAAACGATGATATCACTTTGTGCATTGGGAATTTTTTCCCGAACAGCATCCCGTGCCTTTGTCAAAGTTCTGAATGGTCCATCAGTATTATCGTCATTTACAGCTTCCAATGTACCCGACCAGGAATCATTACCATGAGGTGACACATAGAAAATTGTATTTTCTGTTTCTACTGAACATTGGCAAAGGCTTAAGAAGATAATTAATGCTGAAGTAATTCCCGGGAGGCTTTTTAAAAAACGTTTTGGTTGGTTTGCTTTCATAATCGGTTATTTGTTAGTTTAGTTAATTCATTTGTCTCCAAAAACAGGAGAAGCATATTGTAATAATGTTAATATGCCTCTCCTTTTTAACAGATCAAATTATTAATCAATTATATGAATTAATAATCTGCATACTGTTCCAAATTTGGATTGAGATCGATATCGCTTTGGGGAATTGGGTAATACTCATGACGGTTTATGTTGAAAAACTCCCCACTCAGCACTTCAGGATCATTGAAACGTTCTTCCAGGATCCCCCACCTTTTAAGATCCAGCCACCTGTTATCTTCAGCACTTAGTTCCAAAACCCGTTCTCTTCTGATGACTGCTCTAAAATCATCTTTA
The DNA here is from genome assembly GCA_028282195.1 of Prolixibacteraceae bacterium. GTDB lineage: Bacteria > Bacteroidota > Bacteroidia > Bacteroidales > Prolixibacteraceae > Sunxiuqinia. Next base: position 9,583 of record JANQII010000145.1, on the reverse strand, counting down.
GATATACCTGAATCAACATGTGACATATTTACTCTATCCCGAACCCGGTTAAAGGCTGCTTGCGCTGAAGCAGTTGGGCCATTCGCTTCGTTTTCGGCTTCCGCATACATTAATAATACATCTGCAAAACGCATTATCCTGTCATTGATGCTACTTTGGAAACCATTGAAATCATTACTAAATCCATTATCAACATTCCTATACTTTCTCCAGTATGCTGGAGCATCCGGATCCAATGTCCCATAAGCTTCTTCATAAGTTTTCCCTTCATAAAGCGTAGATTCAGGATGAGGAAAAATAAGTGTGGCAAATGCCCTGGGATCTATTTTATCATCAAGGGTTTTTTCTTCCAGGAAAGTTTTAACCAACCATGGTTCAACATACCCATTATTTTCTGCAAAATCCTTAGGGCCACCATCTCTTCCTCTCCATGAACTGTATTGCCCATTTATCGTATAGTCGCATTGGGCTTCAAAAATCGATTCGATATTGTTCTCATTGAAGTCATTGCAGTTATCGTTATAATCGGCTACCAGATCATAAACATCTGAATCAATTAATTCTTTAAACTCGGCTGCCGCTTTTTGCCATTCCCCCCTATAGAGGTAAGCCTTACCCAGGTGTCCAACAGCTGCGCCCCAGGTCGCCCTACCGTGAGAAGATGCATCGCGTGTTTTTACGGTATTTAAGTTAGCCTTGGCAGCGGTAAGGTCATCAATAATTTGTTGCCATATCACTTCCCGTTCAACCGTTGGCGGATAAAAATCTTCTTCATTAACAATTGGAGTAACTATATGTGGGACCTTCCACCATAAATTAATCAAATAGAAATAAGCAAAACCTCTCTGAAACTGTGCTTCACCTAATAATTCTTTTCGTTTTGTTTCATCTAAATCAATTATATCAGGTATTTTTTCAATTGCCTTATTCGACCGATATACAGTCTGCCAATACGGTTGCCATAAAAAATTAACCAGGGTATTAGTCGCATCTAAAGTGAACTGCGAATTTTCAAGGTCCCAACCAAAACCCCAGGTTACAAAAAACTCATCCGATCGTTCCACTGATGCCCATGCAAAAAAACGAGGGAAAGTAGCTGCCCATGAAGCCCCTCTTCCATAAATGAGTGCAGCGTATGTTCCAATATTCCATTTGTTAACATCATCTTCGCTTTTCCAGAATGATTCTTCTGTAATCGTATTAGGATTAATCTCTGTCAAAAAATCATCAGAACTTTCGCAGGACACAAGCATTATTATCAAAACAATTAATGCTTGTTTCATATATATTTTTATATTTTTCATATAACAATGATTTACAAATTAAATAATATTTAAAAATCAATACTTAATCCAACCAGAACTGTTTTTGGAAGTGGATACAACGAAGAATTAGCCCCCCTGTTGATACCAAAACTGACATTTTCGGGATCATACCCGGAAAATTTGGTAAATGTTATCAGGTTTTGCCCGGTAATCGTCAGGCGTGCAGTCTCCACATTAATTTTGGATAGCAAATGTGCTGGGATGGAGTATCCAAGCTGGATGTTCCTAACCCTAAGATAGCTGGCATCCTCCAGGAAATAATCGCTGGCGCGCCCGGCATTTAGGTTAACATCAGCAATCGTTGGCCTAAATATATCAGAACCTTTATTATCCTCCCTCCAATGGTCTGCATTTAATGCAAGCCTGTCTTTTAACGTGCGTCCTACACCGTTATATATTTTATTACCAACAGATCCTTGCATCAACAGGTTGAGGTCAAATCCTTTATACTTTGCAGAAAAATTAATCCCAAATTCAAAATCCGGTAGGTTGCCACTGAAATAGCGTTTGTCATTTGCATTTATGGTTCCATCATCATTTAAGTCTTTAAATCGCAGATCACCTGGCTGAGCAAGAGGTTGGATAAGTTCCCCATCTTTAGAATGTGCATTCACTTCTTCAATGGATTGGAAAATACCATCCGTCTCATATAAATAGAAGTTTGCCAAACTTCGCCCGACCTCGGTCCTGTTGGCAAACTGTCCGGATATACCATATTGGCCACCAACAAGTATATCTCCTTCAGTGTTAAGTTCCAGAACCTCGTTCTTTAAGGTATATACATTTGCACCTATGTCAAAGGTCAATTCCCCATTTCTTTTATGATAGGTTAATGCGGCCTCAAATCCCTTATTTTGAACATCCCCCGCATTTACCAATATGGAAGACCTGGTTCCAAAACCAAGATGAAGAGGAACTGGTGAACCGAATTGCAAATCCCTGGTGTTTTTCTTAAAATAATCGGCTGTAAATGTAAATTTATTATCCAGCAGATTGGCATCCAGCCCAATATTCATGGATTCTGAAACTTCCCATAACAAACCAGTATTGGTTAAACTAACCTGGGAAACTCCATTTGTGAATTGTTGCGGGGTCCCTAAAGGATAGTCAACATTCGTTCCGCCTAATGCAAGCACACTTTGTACCTGATATTCTGAAACCGCATTTTGAGAGCCAAGCTGTCCATATCCCCCACGCAGTTTAAGGTATTGAACCAGGTTGTTTTCCGGGAAGAAAGATTCTTCACTCAAAACCCAGCCCAAAGAAAAGGAAGGGTAGTTCCCCCATCTTAAATCTTCCCTGAACCTACTGGAACCATCCCGACGTATAGAGGCTGTCAGCAAATACTTGTCAGCATACGAGTAGTTTACACGCCCAAGAAAAGACTCTATGCTTGACTTTATTTCATAACCTCCACTTGAAGGAAGTATTTCTTCAGCTGCGTCGGCATTAAAGATACCATCCGGAAATTTTTCTGCAACGACCCTCAACCTGGCAAAATCAGTAGACTGCCTGGTCCAGCCGGCTACTGCGCTGAAACTATGTTTTGCAATCTCCCTGGTATAGCTTAATGTATTTTCCAAAAGAATGTTGAGATCTTCATCTCTCCATTCCGTTAAATCAGCAGTTGAATTTGAACTTACATTCCCAACATTATAAACTGGTACAAAACTCTTTCTGTGACGAGCCATCCAAGTGATACCGACATTCGTTTTAAAAGTAAGCCCATCTATAATTTCAAAAGATGCAGATACATTACCAATCAATTTTAAAGATTTGTTTGTTTGATCACTTATCTCTCTATCAGCCACCGGGTTGTTCGTAATCAAAAATTCAGGGCTCCTTACTCCCCAGCCAGGAGACCAGCTTCCATATTCACCGTTTTCATCAAAAGCATGGAATACCGGTGCGGGCCATGTACGGATTGAAGTAATATTTCCACCTCTGGAATCTTCATGGCTAACCCCAAAAGATTCGCTAAATGTGAACTTTCCTCTTTTAAAGTCAGAATTCATCCTGACATTGATACGCTCATAATGCGATTCAATTGCAATCCCTTCCTGGTCAAGATAACCCATGGAAAAGCTATAATTGGAAGATTCATTTCCTCCTGAAATAGAAAGGTTATATTTCTGCTGAGGAGCTGTCCTGAAAAGTTCATCTTGCCAATCTGTGCTTTTTGAAGGGTCAAAATTTCCGGATTGCAGGTTAACAGGTAATTCCTGCCCTTCATTATTATATTTCCAAACTTCGATGTCCCTCCATTTTTGAGCAGTTAGCATATCCAACGGCCTTGCCAAAGACTGTATTCCATAAGTAGCCTGGAAGTTGAATTTCGACCTACCACTTTCTCCACGTTTTGTGGTTACAATAATGACTCCATTTGCTGCACGGGAGCCATATATTGCAGCAGAAGAAGCATCTTTAAGTACTTCCAGTGAGCTAATATCATTCGGGTCAATGGTATTTAGATCGCCTCCAATCATCCCATCTATTACCACAAGTGGAGGGGTATTTGAAAAACTACCTTGCCCCCTGATAATCAAAGAGGCCCCACTTCCCGGGGCACCAGATGTATTAACAACCGACACACCCGGAACGCTTCCCTGTAAGGCCTGACTTACATTAACCGTAGATTGTCTGGCAATCTCTTCTCCTTTAACAGAAGCTACAGAACCTGTCAAGTCTCGTTTTTTTACTGTTCCATAACCAATAGCAACGACCTCTTCAATGCCAATAGCATCCTCTTCCAAAGTAATATTGAAGATAGTTTGACCTGCAACTTCAATCTCCATGGTTTTCATTCCTACAAAAGAAAATACAAGCGTTGCATCTGAAGGAACATCTTCAAGGTTAAAGTTTCCGTCAAAGTCTGTAATGGTTCCCTGTGTTGTTCCTTTAATGATTATTGAAACACCGGGCAAAGATAAACCAGAGGAATCTGTAACGGTACCCGAAACAGAGTTTAGTTGCTGCCCTTGTGATGACTCGCCATCCTTAGGAAGGATGATAATATTTCGTCCTATTATTTTATAGGAAACATTTTCATCTTTAAAAAGCTTTTTCAAAATGTCTTCTACAGAACTGTCCTCAATATTAAGATTAACTTCCCGCAAAACATCAACTTTACTGGCATTGTACATAAAGGAAAATTCAGATTGCCCCTCAATCATTTTCAGGACATCCTTCACTGTTGTGTTTTGTATGCTCAGATCCAATTTGGTCTGCTGGCTGTATACAGAAGCGTAACTACCCGTTAAACCAATGATACAAATTAGTATTACAATTAGTTTCATTTTTAAAAATAATTTTCGTCGAACTGTTCGATCGCTCGAATACACATCCGAACTACAATTTTTTTTCATAGTTTTGTAATGTTTATTCAGCTTAATTGGAGTTAGGTTTATGTCGGTAAATCTAAATCCAGGCTGAGTTAATAAATTTGATTAAGAAAGGTTTGCCTTTATGGCAAGCCTTTTTGATTTAGTTTTAATAAGATCAATAGCTTTCTTTCATAGGCAAAACATTTATGGTTTGTTAATAATCACTTGTTTACCATTAATCTGATAGTCAATTGGTTTCAACAAGTTAATCAGTTTAAAAAGTTCCTGGAGTGATTCTGTTTTCACTTTAAATGTAAGTAATTCTTCATCCAACAATCCCGGATCAATATGAATATCAACACCATACCAGCGCTCAACAACTTTAATGATTTTTGCCATTGATTCTTCTTCGAATACCAATTCACCTCTTGTCCAGGCAGAAACCAAGTCAATATCCATTTTTTGAACATGTAGTTTTTTGCTTTTTTTATCGAAGGTTGCCAAATCCCCGGAAGCCAGTTTTATCAGTTCCTTTTCATTCCTTTCAATTGCAACACTCCCATTTTTAACTCCAACCTCAACTGTCTGGTCATCCTCAAACGTATTTACATTAAATGATGTTCCATAGACTTTAACATCGAGTTCACTTGTACTAACTATAAACTGTTTGGATAAATCTTTACGAATATCAAAATATCCTTCTCCATCTAATTCCACTTTTCTTTCATTCCTGTTAAAATCGTTATTGTACCGTATTATTGAACTACCATTTAACAATACATTTGAACTATCCGGAAGTATAACACGGGTTTTCTGTCCACTTAGGGAAATGACCTCCGTATATTGCGGGACTTGCCACAAAGTATTAAGTTCGGTTCCCATCCACACACTAAAAAACAGGACAACAATTGCAGCTGCAATTTGCCCAATCCTGCGGTATAAAAAGTATTTTCTTTTTTTGGAATGAATTTTTCCTTGTACCTTTTTCCACGCTATAGTTTTGTTTGGAGAAAATCGTTCCGGCAATTTTCCTGTAATCATCCATAGATTCTGAAGATCCTGGTATATCTTTTTATTTTCGATAGAAATACTCAACCAGTCCTGGATTTCTTTCGAATATTCCGATCCATTTGAGGCTATATTCCTGATGATTTTGTATACTGGAACTTTATTTTCCATAGTGCTGATATATTACTCTTTTTAATATACAGCACTAAAACTACTTTTACCCCCCAAACATTTTTAAAAAAAATGAACCAGAATGAAAAAAATGAATAGCTTATCATAGTAAGGCTGTAAGAAGGCTTTCATTCTTTTAATAGCGATAGTTATCTGGTTTTCCACAGTTTTTATGGTTATTCCAAGCTTTTCGGAAATTTCTTTATTGGTCATTCCTTCATTACGACTTAACTCATAAACTGATCTGCATTTGGGAGGAAGACAATCAATAGCACTTGAAATAATTTTTTTTAGTTCTTCAAATTCTATAAATAAATCTGCATTTTCAGCGGATGGTAATGAAAACCTGGCAAAAATATCATGTTCTATTTTATTTTTATTCTTTTGGTTTCGAAGTTGGTTTAAGCTTTTATTCTTCGAAGCAGTATAGAGGTAAGATTTGATTGAACAATTTGCTGGCAAGGAATCTTTCCTTTCCCATAAGTAAACAAAAATATTTTGTACAATATCCTCAGAAAGAACTTCATCCTTCAAATAACCATTAACAAAGTTGCAGAGATCATCGTAATATGTATCAAAGAAATATTTGAAGGCACTCTCGTCTCCATCTATCATCCGTTGTAGAATGAAATATTCTTCATGTGATACATTTTGCGTCATGTTTAATTAAAATAATAGAATTGAACACAAATATAAAATTATATTTTATCCTGTAACTCCGACATTATAATATAAATTAAAGGTCTGTCCCCTGTTTCTACAAAACCATAATTTTAATATCAAAATCAACCTGTCAATACACGTATACTTTGTTTATGTTGAACCACTTCTATGAGTGTTGATGATCCCTGCAATACCATTCTGTCATATCGCTTTTATTAAGAAGAGTTGGGGCAGAGAGTTAAAAGCCAGGAGCCAGAAGCTGGGATTTGAAATTTGCGTTCTTTATGTACACTCAGTGTACTTCGCGGTTCGTTTATTTTTTGAACAGTTTCCATAAAACCCGGGAATGAAAGGGACTTTAACCATTAACCTACATGTTAACCGGACACTGGTTTTATAACTAAATAATCAATAATAATATCATTGTTCTTTTCTTTTACGCTTTTATTTCCTGATACAAATTTTACTTCTAATAAATTGATGCGTTTCAACTCTACATTAAGACCAATTAGTTGCAATAAATCCTCGTTGGCACTGCTATCCCAACGGAGGATATGCTTACCGTTCAGGATAATCTCATACATCCCGTTCTTATTGTTTGAAGCTAATGCCAATTCTTTCAGTTGGCTGCCTGAATCTGCATAAAACTCAAACTTCCTGCTTTCTCCTGGCACAGCACTGTGCCAGGTCAATGCAACACCCCCGGACACTTCGTCATGATAAAATCCTTGTGTATTTTTTTCAACTCCAACAGGCTTCAGGTTTTCGCCCTCCAGCTTCCCGTTCTCAGGTTCTGGCCGAAGGATATCAAAACGCCCGAAAGCCAGTTTTGCTTTTGCCCCTTCATAATCAGGTTCAATATTATCTGTCCCACCCGGTAACATATAATAAAAAGTAGTTGGTGCAAAATTCAGTTTCGTTTTGGTCCAGTGCCACATTTCCATATCAAACTTTAATGATTTGGTAAAAGGCATGGCATCCAGCCCACGGTAACGCATGTTCACGGTCATATCAAACTTAAAGTTCCCCCCTCCGATTGGCTGGGACAAATAAGGGTGGTCAAACGGATGATATTCGCACCATGCATAACCATAATAATCTTCGGTACCGGTCCCAATAATTGATGGCCACTTTTCGCCATCCAGGTATACCTTCTCATCGCCTTCGCCCCACCAGCTTTTCCAATGGCCTCCAAGAGAGGTATTAAACAAGGTGATGACATCACCTACATAAACCCCTTTTCCGCTAAGTGTTACAAAATTCATATCGAAACAACCACCTTTGCCAAGACGGGCTTTATTCCCGCCTGTAGACAAAGCGGTAAATTGTTTCCAGCTTGCATGAAAGTACATGGAATTGTTGGTCCATTCATAAGGTTTGGTCGTTATATTTCCTGTAATGCGGTACGGGACATTACCAATGTTCTCAAACGTAATTTTGCAATCATGCTGATAAGGCATCAACCAGGAAACTTTCATGGTCCCATCCTTTTCTACTTTGGTGTAAAAGGTTTCGGAAGGGTGCAGTTCATAACCCGTACCGAAAAAATCGCCAACAGGGCACCAAACCGTTTGATTTCCATCAAACGAACATTTTAGGATGATATCGCGTAAAGCCCTTTCCATATCCTCACCATGGATTTTAACGGTCAAGCCATTTATTACTTCTCCATCCTTAGCTACTTCAACCGAACTTTCACTTGCAATACCCAGTGGCAAATCAAATACTTTTCCATTGCTCAATTGAGGAGCGGTGTTCAACAGGGCTTCATTTACCCGGGCAATCAATGCCTTATTCCCTTCGATCATTTCGGGTTGGAAACTCTCAACCTTTGTACCCTTTTCGTATTTCCGGGCATTAATACAATAATACAGCATTTCATTTTCCTTAATATTCCTTTCATAGGTTACCTTACAGCTTTTCTCATAAGGTATAGGCAAATACAAATTATGCCCGCGCCGCATGTAGCTGGTTTTTGGGGAAACCGAAGAACTTAAGGGATAACCAACTTCGTTTTTGCTAATAAAATCCAGGAGTTTTGTTTCAATTACGGGATCTGCTTTCCCGTCAAGGTAGATCCGCAAGGTACCAGCTCCATGCCTGTTCCCTGTAATCCAGAAGCGGACTATAGCCCCTGCACCTTTTGTGTCCATTAAAACACTTTCTTCCCGACCTTTGACTTTATCAACACGCATAAAATAATTACAATCCATATTGGCAAACCAGGTCGAATCGTTAATCGCAGTTGTATGGCGGTCGTAGCTGCTAAATTGTTCAAAAGTATAATACGGACAGGGGTAACGGGTTAAAGCTTCCCGATCGGTCATTTCTTTAAGCAAAGATTGAAAATTCACCTTTTTTTCAACCCTGGTACTTAGTGAAATACCATAACCATTAAACAAAAATAAGCTGATAAAAAACGTAACAAATACACATTTTCTGCACATAAAAAATACTTTTCAAATTATCATCTACATGTCATAGAATAAACTACCCCGCTGCACGCAGAAGGGGTATCAGCTAAGGGATTATCCATTTCTCAGGTTATACCCTGCTTTTGATGTTTCAGTTAAATCAGTTTCAGTATAATCCAAACCTCCCATATTGGTAGAGATATATTAAAGGTAATACTTTCCTTCAAAATACTTTATCTTAGGATTATGTGCCGTTATTGCATCCCGGTAGCCTTTACCCCGGCCTTTTAAAACAGTCTCTTTATACTCCCATGGGCCCGCCGGATTTTTAGGAACTGCATGAGCTACTTCAGAATGGGTGAGCCAACCTAAAAAACCATATTCTTTCTTCCACCTGGAATAAAACATGTGATACTCACCATCTTTTCCTTTAATTATTGAAGCTCCCCAATTAAAATATCTTCGGATGAAACCGACCTGTTAAGTCCAATGTGTCTGTATCTTTCTGATCAGGTGCACATAGCGAACATAAAGCTAAAAGAAAAACCAGTAATCTCATGAATTTTTATTTTTGTAATTCATGCGAATCAAGAGTTGAAAATCTTGCCTTTAAATCCGGATTTTCCTGAATATTTAGAATAAACCCTTGATTCACATATTTTTATACAAGTACTCTGTA
>JANQII010000144.1 GCA_028282195.1 Prolixibacteraceae bacterium | reverse complement strand
GAGTACTTGTATAAAAATATGTGAATCAAGGGTTTATTCTAAATATTCAGGAAAATCCGGATTTAAAGGCAAGATTTTCAACTCTTGATTCGCATTATTATATTATTGTTTGAAGCAAACATGAAAGAAGTAATAAATATATTCTGGTTTAGAAGAGATCTTCGTATTAAAGATAACCATGGTTTCTGTAAAGCTTTATTATCAGGCAAACCAGTACTCCCAATATTCATTTTTGATAGTACGATTTTGAATGATTTGGATGATGATGATCCACGTGTATGTTTTATTTTGGATGAGCTTAATAAGTTACAGGAGGAATTTGAAAGAGCAGGGAGTTCTCTGTGGATATACCATGGGAAACCGTTGAATGCTTTCAAACGATTATTGGTTGAGTATGACATTGATACTGTTTTCACGAATCGGGATTATGAGCCGTATGCAACCGAGAGGGATAGAACGATTGGTGATTTACTGAGAGAGGAAGGTATTGGCCTTCTGGATTTTAAGGATCAGGTTATTTATGACCGTGACGATATTGTGAAAAAAGATGGGAAGCCTTACACTGTGTTTACTCCATATAGTAAAAAGTGGTTGGAAAAGCTTGAGCTTGGCTGCATTGAGTTGTTTCCTTCGGGAAAATATCTTGGCAATTTGCTTAAAACAAGCCCATTTAAAAGGTTTTATCTGCGGGATTTAGGTTTTAGGCGTACTAATATAGATATACCGCCCAAAAATATTTCAGTAAGCCTACTGGAAGATTATAAGCTTAAACGTGACTTTCCTGTATTAAATGCTACCTCACGTTTGGGCATTCATCTGCGATTTGGTACAGTTAGTATTCGTGAACTGACTCTTTTGGCTGCAAAAAACTCTAAATCTTTTTTGAATGAATTGATTTGGAGAAATTTCTACATGGATATTTTGTGGCATTTTCCTCATGTTGAGAAATTGGCTTTCAAAAAAGAATATGAATTTATTCCATGGTTAAATTCAGAAAAGGATTTTAAAAAATGGTGTGAAGGAAAAACTGGTTATCCCCTGGTCGATGCAGGGGTTAGGCAACTCAATCAAACCGGTTTTATGCATAACCGGCTAAGAATGGTAACAGCTAGCTTTTTGTGTAAGCATTTATTAATTGATTGGCGATGGGGTGAAGCATATTTTGCAAGTAAATTGCTCGATTATGAATTGGCTTCGAATAATGGGGGATGGCAGTGGGCTGCAGGAACCGGTTGCGATGCTGCTCCTTATTTTAGGGTGTTCAATCCGCTACTTCAGCAGCAGAAGTTCGACCCTGAGTTTGAATTCATAAAAAAGTGGGTTCCTGAATTTGGTTCAAGTGATTACCCTAAGCCAATGATTGACCATAAATTTGCCAGGGAGCGTGCAATTAATGTTTACAGGTCTGCACTAAAAAAATAAAAAGGCCGTCCCCAAAGAATAAAATTCTAACCGCGAAGAACGCATAAGATTACGCAAAGAATAATAAGGTTTTGATGCAGAAAGGCTTACTCTTTGTGTCCTCTGCGGTTCCTTGAAATACTTAGCGGTTAAGTTAACTTTTGGGACAGCTTATTTGTATCAAGAATTTCCTTTTATCCAGTTTAGAATTTTTTCATCGTCTGGTTTTGTCTTTGGACTGACATAGTCAACGAGCTTTCCATTTTCATTAATTAAGTATTTTTGAAAATTCCAGCTAACTTTTGAGTCTTGAACACCATTCTTTTCTTTTTGTGTAAGCCATTGGTACACAGGATGCATATCATCTCCTTTAACTGAGATTTTAGACATCATAAGAAATGAAACACCATAATTTCGTTCACAGAACTCTTTGATCTCAGAATCAGAGCCTGGCTCTTGTTTCAAGAAGTTATTTGCAGGGAATCCTACAATCGTAAAATCATCGCCTCCATATTTTTCATATAAAGCCTGAAGGAGTTTGTATTGCGGGGTTAACCCACACTTGGATGCAGTATTAACAACCAACACTTTTTTACCTTTAAGGCTCGATAAATCAAATTCACCGCCTTCAATATCACTGACTACAAAATCGTGGAAACTCTTTTGTGCAAAACCAAAGCTAACCAGCAATAAAAGTGAAAGTAAAATTGTTATTTTTTTCATGACTAATTTTTTGATGTTAGACGAAATTGAAAACGTGTATCTTAGCTTTTTGTTCATTTGAACACAAGGCTTTATGGAAGGTTCACCATGCTGACGAACCGAACGATTATCTGATGGAAAATAACTTTCATCTTGTGCCAGAGAATGACCATCTGGTAGAAGACCGCATCATTTTGCATCAAGAACAAATTTCAATCGAACTTATCCAAATTTTCTAAATTGCTGGGGTGTAAAACCGGTTTTTATTTTAAATATCCGCCCAAAATAGTTTTCGGACTTGAACCCAAGCATAAAAGCAATCTGCTTGGCTTTCATGTCAGTATGTTTTAGATGATCCTTGGCTTTTTCAATTTTTAAGAGGAGAAAATATTGTAAAGGGGCAAAACCGGTTTGATGTTTAAAATCGGTCCTGAATTTTGAATAACTAATGCTATTATTTTTACAGAAAGTATGAAAATCAATATTTTCATCAATCTTTTTATGCATCAGGTATTTAGCCTTTGAGATGAGTGAGTTTGTTTGCTGGGATGTCTCCGAATCTTTTTGAATATTACAAATTTCAGCAATAAGCTGAATACAAACGCCAGAGGCTGTTCGATGATATCCAAAGGGTTCTTCAGCAATAAGCTGAAACAAGGATTTAAATAGGTTTAATACTAAAATACTGGCACAATTCTGAAAGACAGGTTTTTCTTTATCAAAGAACAGGTCTTGCATGATGCTTTCGGTAATTTGTCCGGAGAAACCTATCCAGTTTTCTGTCCAGCCGGTTTCCTTTACTGGCCTGTAACGATGCCATTCTCCGGGGAAAAGCATAAATCCATCACCAGACTGCACATTCTGCATCCCCGCAGATTTGCTTTCAAAAACTCCTTTTCCTTCAGTAATTAAAATAAAATGATATCCTTTTAATATCCTACCGCTTTCCCAGGAGAACATATGCGAACCCGGATGCCCTTTGGGTGGATAAGTGGAATTTTCAGGGATTTTAGAATACCCCAGGTTATTGATCACGAAACCCCATTTCCGGTCCAGCTCAGATATGGGAATATACTTTTTGAAATCAAACTTATTTTGAATGTCAATATGTGCTATATATTTATCAATTTCTGTATTTGATATCATTGATTATTAAGTTTAATTCGTGTGTTAAAATAAGAAATTATAAATCAAATCATACCATAATTTATTCATGAATTATAGTTGTATCTGATTTTTATTACTTGAAGTCTGGAATATTTAAATCACCTTAAGATGCAATCCGATCAGAATAATCAAGCAACTATGTCCATGCGCCCCTCAAATAAACTTGATTATTCTCTTACCGGTGAAAATGCAAAACGAGCTGTCGAATTGGGGCTTGCCGAAGCTGACTGGTATCAAAGTCCTGTCCCACGTGCCACTATGCGTCAATTACTGACCCGAAAAAACAGTCCGGCCATTTGGGATACGCTTCTGCTTATTACCATATTGGTCAGCACTGCTATTGCTACGATCCTACTTTGGGGTACATGGTGGGCGGTAATTCCTTATCTTATTTATGCCGTATTTTATGGTACGAGCTCCGACTCAAGATGGCACGAATGCAGTCATGGGACCGCATTCCGAACAGATTGGATGAATAATGTAGTTTATGAAGTTGCATCCTTTATGGTTATGCGTGAATCTGTGGTTTGGCGCTGGAGCCATACACGCCATCACAGTGATACCATTATCGTTGGACGTGATCCGGAAATCCAAGTACCACGCCCTCCAAATATTAAAGACCTTGTGCTTTCCCTTATTAATTTTGGAGGATATAAAACTTACTACCCGGGTTTAATTCGTCATGCTATGGGTAAAGTGACTGATGCCGAGAGAACGTATATTCCGGAAACTGAATTTGGTAAAATAGTTAGAAATGCGCGTATATGCCTGGCAATTTACGCTCTGGTTATTATTACTGCAACTGTCCTTCAATCCTGGTTGCCTGTATTCCTCTTTATATTACCTCAGGCATTTGGAACTTGGTTAATGATTATACATAACACCACCCAACATGCAGGTCTTGCCGAAAACGTATTGGATCATCGTCTGAATTGTCGAACGGTATACATGAATCCCGTTAGCCGGTTTATTTACTGGAACATGAATTATCATATAGAACACCACATTTTTCCACTTGTTCCTTACCATGCACTACCCAGGCTTCATGAACTGATAAAAGATGATTGCCCACCTGCTTATACATCCATTTATTCTGCCTGGAGCGAAATTCTTCCTACTATAATTAAGCAAGTTAAAGATCCTGCGTACCATGTCAAACGCAAACTTCCAGAACCCAAAAAACATTTTAAAGGAGGTGTTTTACAGTCTGATACAAAACCAGATTCTGATGGTTGGGTTGAAGTATGCGACACTGTAATTATTGATAACGAGGATGCTATTCGTTTCGATCATATCAAAAAGACTTTTGCCATTTACCGTGATAAAGAAGGTAAGCTTTATGCTTCAGAAGGGATTTGTACGCACGGTAACACCCACCTTAGTGAAGGAATAATAAAAGACAATATGATTGAATGTCCGAAACACAATGGTCGCTTCAATCTCAATGATGGATCACCGGCACGGGCACCAATTTGCCGCGGTCTGGCCACATATCCCATTGAAGATCGTGATGGCCGTCTCTGGCTTAATGTCGAAAAAGCCAGTGGCGACGGTGTACGCGATGTAAAAAGCTATAAATTAAGTGTGGTTAGCAACAAGAACGTTTCTACTTTCATCAAAGAGCTTGTCCTGGAACCTGACAATTCCAGGGAAAAGATTGAGTTTAGACCGGGCGATTATATTCAAATTGATATTCCGAAATACGAACCGATTCGTTTTAGTGAGTTTGATATACCTGAACCTTACGCTTCAGTTTGGGAACGCCAGGGTATTTTTGCTCTGAGTAGCAGTAACGTTGAACCTGATCGTCGAAATAATTACTCGATTGCCAGTAATGCTGTTACGGAGCGGTCACTTACCTTCAACGTGCGTATTGCCACTCCACCTCCGGGGCAGGATTGCCCTCCGGGTATTGGTTCGAGTTATGTTTTTAACCTGAAACCGGGTGATGCAGTTACCGCCATAGGGCCATTTGGCGACTTTCACATAAAACCTACCCATAAGGAAATGGTATATATTGGTGGTGGTGCAGGCATGGCACCAATCCGTGCGCACATTGCACAGCTTTTTGAAAACGAATTAACTGCACGTAAAGTAAGCTACTGGTATGGGGCACGCTCCAGACAAGAAATTTTCTATGAGGAATACTTCCGGGGACTGGCTGATAAGCATCATAACTTCAATTTTCAAATTGCTCTCTCCAATTCATTTGAAGAAGACCATTGGGATGGATACAAAGGTTTCATTCATAATGTAGTTTTTGAGAACCACTTGAAAGATCACGCCAACGTAAAGGCAATTGAGTTTTACCTCTGCGGTCCTCCAATGATGATTAAAGCCTGTTTTAAAATGCTTGCCGGACTTGGTGTAAAGAAGGAACAGATAGCATTTGACGAGTTTTAATCCGCTAACTATTTAAAGTAATGGATATAAATATAAACAAATGAAATTGAAAATACTTTGTCCGCAGTGGGGACATGAACAATTAGAAACAGAGGCGTTTTTTGCTAAAGTAAAAGAGGCTGGATATGATGGTGTGGATACATGGATTCCTGAAAACAAAGAGGAACGAAAATGTTTTATTCGTTTGTTGGATGAATATGAATTACTTATGGTTAGCCACCAACATCAGGCAAACGGAAATAGTATCCGTGAATTCTGTGAATCATTTGAATACTACCTAAATCTTTCTCTCGAAAGTAATCCTATACTGATTAACTCCCATTCGGGCAGTGATTCTTTTACAATTGAACAACAGCTTCAGGTATTAGATGTTGCAGAAAATTTCTCGATTAAAAAAGGCATCCGGGTGGCACATGAAACACACCGGGGGAGAATTGGTTTTGGACCGGTGAATTCAAGGGAATTATTTGGACTCAGACCAACTATGAAAATTACAGCTGACTTTTCACACTGGGTTTGTGTTACGGAAAGCTACCTCGAAAATTTTGAAAAAGAACTTGATGAAGTAATCATCAGGGCAGAGCATATACATGCAAGGGTTGGTTTTACTGAAGGACCACAAATACCAGATCCCAGATCGCCGTTTTGGAAAGAAGAGGTTGAATACTTCTTAAATTTATGGGAACGTATTATTATTTACCGTAAATCCATCGGAACCGAAATTTTTACCATCACTCCTGAATTTGGTCCGCCACCTTATATGTGGACTTCCTTAAAAGATAATTCATCAGTGGCAGATCAATGGGATATTAACCTGTTTATGAAAAAAATATTGCAAGATAGGTTCTCATAAGTGCTCAGTTAGTCAGTAGTTTAAGACGGAATATAAGTAGAAAATAGATCATATGGATTCAAAAAAAAGATTTCAAAAAACGATTAACGGGGAAACTCCCGACAGAGCTCCATTGTATGTTTCATGTACTCCCCGGGTAGCACAAATGTTAAGTTCTTATACAGGACAACCTTATGAAAAACCATTGGATTCAATGTTATCTACCCGGGCATCACACATGGATTTAATGGCTTGGCTGGGAGCAGATGCTGTAGGGATTACAGTTTGTTCTCCAACAAATAAGCCTACTATTGATATGGGAGATAGCCTGATAAAAAACGAATGGGGAATGGTATTCAAAAATACCAGGCAATACAACGAGTTTCATGAATTTCCTTTGGCGCATGCTGAATGTGCAAAAGATATTGAAGATTACAATTTCCCTGATCCTTTTGCTCCGGGACGTTGGGAAGCCGCTCAACTGACCATTGATAAATACGGGAAAACGCATGGTATCATTGCCGATCTGGAAACCACTTTGTTTGAAACGGCCTGGTACCTGACCGGATTGGAGAAGTTTCTGGTGGATATGATGATGGAAGCAGAATACATCAATCCACTTTTAGACAAAATTCAGTTTATCCATACTGAATACGGGAAAAAGATGATTGAAATGGGAGCTGATGTTTTGTGGTGTGGCGATGATTTTGGTTCACAAACCAGCCTGATGATGGGGCAGGATGTTTTCAGAAGGGTTTTTAAACCTCGTATAAAAGAAATGTTTTCCGAATGCAAAAAGGTTAATCCGAACATTAAACTGGCATGGCATTCCTGTGGGGCAATTAAACCACTGATTCCTGATTTTATTGAAATTGGGTTGGATATCCTGAATCCGATACAACCACTTGCCACCGGTATGGAACCGCAACCATTAAAAGATGAATTTGGCAAAGATTTAGTCTTTTTCGGAGGTATTTGTGTGCAGGATTTATTGCCAAACGGAACACCTGGTGCCGTAAAATCAGAGGTAATCAAAAGAGCTGAAATTTTAGGGAAAGACGGAGGTTATATTATTGCACCAGCCCATAATATTCAGGAAGATACTTCAATGGAAAATATAATGGCATTATTTGAGGCAGTTAAACAACTGTAATACCGAGAAAAACATTAATGAATTCTCCTTCGGGGAAATTTTCCAAAATATTTATTAAAGATTATATTTGATAATAATATTTCGTCCTTGTGTTGAAAGACAAACAGATATGGAATGATATTAAAAAGGGTAATAAAGGAGCGTTAAAACAACTGCATGACAGGTATTTTAACCAGATGTGCCTTTATGCCTTAAAATCGATTGGTGAATCAGGGGAAGTAGAAGAAATAGTATCTGATTGCTTTATCGAGATATGGGAAAACCGTAATAAAATTGAAATAAAATCTTCGGTTAAATATTACATTTTCCTGATGCTTCGCCATAACATAATAGACTTCCACAGAAAAAATAAATTCCTGATTGAATCAATCGAACAAATTCCTGAACCTGCACAGGAAGAAGTTTTTGATGAGCAACAGGAATATGCTGCGTTATTTTCGGTATTAGAGCAACTGCCCAGCCAGAGGCGAAGGATTCTTGAGCTTGCCATTTTTGATTCACTGAGTTATAGTGAAATAGCACAAAAGTTAGAAATATCAAAAAATACTGTTAAAACTCAAATTGGCAGGGCATATCGTTTTTTTAAAGAAAACCTGAAGGCAGAAGATTTTTATTTCTTCTTCGTATTCTACCGGCAAAATACAACTGGCTTGTCATACTAATCTTGTGTTTTAATACATTGATAGTGATAGAAATATACAACAGGTGTGAAAAAAATCAAAAAAAGTTGTCTCTTCTGTCACCCCGTTAGCTTTCTTTTTACGTCTTCTTTGAAACTTTTTTAAAAGGTCATTAAACTGATTGGTCTATTTCTTTATGGCCAATATTGATATAAATAGAATTTTGTCCTGATTAAAATAAAACTGATGAAGAAATGGGAAATGAAGATCAAAATAAATTCTGGGAATTAGCTGCAGGTAAAGTTCATAATGAAAATGCCCCGTTAGAAGATCTTGAGCTTGATGAACTATTGAAAAGAGAGAGCAATACCAGCTCTTTCAAGCAATTAGAGAATACCCATAATAAGTTACATAAAGTCAGGGTGCTTACAGAATTTTCACGAGATCTTTCATGGGAGAAAATAAATGATTATTTAAGGACAAAAAGGATCAGGTTTTTTATATCGGTTACAAAATATGCCGCAATTCTGCTTATAACCTTTCTTCTGGGAAATATTTTCCATTCCATCTGGCCTGTTGATTATGAAGCTGAACAGATGACTGTTGTCAGTGTACCATTAGGGCAAATGTCTGAGGTAATTTTATACGATGGTACGCATGTTTGGCTTAATTCGGGGACAACATTGCAATACTCTAATAAATTTGGTAAAACAAACCGGGATATTTCTCTTGATGGTGAAGCATTTTTTAAAGTAACACATCATGAATCCCCATTTCGGGTAAAACTCAAAAATAGTGAAGTCGAAGTACTTGGGACCTCATTCAATGCTATTTCATACCAGAATGAAAATGTCAGCTATGTAACCCTTGTTGAAGGTTCTGTCATGATTAATTCCCTCGTGGGTGAAAAAATTACAACAATAAAACCTTCTGAACAGATCACTATTCCCGAAAACCTAAGAGATGTTAAAGTAAATACTGTTCATGCTGATTTTTATTATAGCTGGACTAATGGAAAAATTGTTTTCGATGAAGAATATCTTAAAGATGTAGTGGCACTTCTGGAACGCTGGTATAATGTTGAAATCAAACTGGAAGGAAATGGGACTGCTGACCTTCGCTTTTCCGGGACTATAATTAAGAGCAAGCCATTCAGCCAGATTGTCAAGGCCTTCGAATTACTTCTGCCGGTTTCTGCAAAATATCATTATAACCCCCAAAATAAAGATGTACTAATCATTTCAAAAAAAGATTTGCCTATGAAAGATCAATGAATACCTGTGAACTAAAAACGGCGGACATGCCCTACATATCCACCGTTTAAAGATTAAAACAAAATGTAATAATCGTTTAAAACATTCAAATTTATGAAAAAAAAATCAGACGGGTTCAGTAAATACCGGACCTTGGGAAAAATTTTATTGAAAATGAAATTGACTTTAACCTTGCTCATATTTTGTTTTGCAAGTATGGGAGCTTCAACTTACTCGCAAACTGCACGTTTCGATGTTACATACCATGGCAACAATATGGTTGATTTATTCAAGTTATTGGAAGAAAAGAGTGAGTTTTATTTCTTTTTTCAAAAAGAAGATCTGCACGATTTGACCAATATTTCGGTTGATACCAAAGATGCAACAATTGTAGAAGTTCTTGACGAAGTAACAAAAGGGACTTCGATCAATTACAATATTGTCGATCGATATGTAATTATCCGTAAGATCGGTGAGGATCGATTTGAAGACTCACTTCAGACTTTAAAGGTCTTCGGTAAAATCCTCGACTCCTCCGGCTTAGCTCTCCCAGGAGTTACAGTAGTTATAAAAGGGACAACAGAAGGGACAATATCCGATGCCAATGGTAATTATTCTCTTGACAATGTTTCTGAACATGCAACACTCGTTTTTTCTTTTGTGGGGATGAAAACGCAGGAGATAGTCGTTGCAGGAAAATCTTCTATTGATGTAATTATGGAGGAAGATGCAATTGGAATTGAAGAGGTTGTCGCAATTGGGTATGGTACTCAAAAGAAGAGAAATGTTACAGGGGCAATGGCTAATATTAATACTGAGGAATTATCAGAAATTCCAGTTCCCAATATTAGCCAAAAATTACAAGGCAAGTTTGCAGGTGTCCAAATTAATCAAAATACAGGTGAACCTGGCAGCCCTTTATCGTATCGTATTCGAGGCGCAGCCTCTATAAATGCCGGAAATAATCCATTGATTGTAATTGATGGATTTCCAACTACGAGTGGACTTGAAACGTTAAGTCCCGATGAAATTGAGTCTATATCAATTTTAAAAGATGCCTCAGCATCTTCATTGTATGGATCACGTGCTGCAAACGGAGTTATTCTGATTACAACGAAACAAGCAAAAGAAGGTAAAAGTTCGATCGAATTTAGTTCATATGTTGGAATACAGTCTGTATCAGATCGGGGAAGACCGGATTTAATGAATGCCCGTGAATTTGCACAATTTAAAAAAGAATATTATGAAGATGCAGCAATTTACGAAGGTTATACGGGAGGAGTTCCTGAGATATATCAAAATCCGGAACAATATGGGCCCAACGATGGAACAGATTGGTTTGATGTTTTGTTAAGGGATGCACTTATTCAAAATTATAATTTAACGTTTTCATCAGGAGCTAAGTATTTAAAATCTGTTGTGAACCTAAACTACAATAAGCAAGAGGGGGTTATGTTGAATTCATATGCTGAACGAATTGCTTTAAGATCAAATAACATTTATACCCCTTCTGATAAATTGACTTTTGGTTTTAACCTGGGATTAACTCATCACAGAGATCACATCAAGCCAGGTTTGGGAAATGGACGTAATATAATTCAGAATGCCTATCTTATGGATCCCACCCTGGAATACAAAAATGAAGATGGAACATATCCGATTGCCTTCTCTCAACCGGGAATGTTTCCAAACCCAAACTATTATCTGTTATTAACCCGAAGTGTTCATCCTGAAAAAGGAACAACAGTTATCGCTAATACTTTTGCAGAGATTGAAATAATTGATGGGTTAAAATATAAACTCAGCCTGAATGCGAATACAGATAATACAATTAACCGGACTTTTGAACCCTCAACTGCACGAGGAGGCTTAGGCTGGGCACCACCTCAGCAACCATTTGGCCGTTACAGGACAGACAATTTTCTAAACTGGTTGGCTGAAAATACACTAACCTATAAAAGAACAATTAAAGAGAAACATAATATTGAAACCTTTATTGGATATACTGCTCAAAAATTTACTTCTGAGTACAGTTATATTAACGCAACTCAATATCCGGATGATAATGTTGAGTGGATTAACGCTGCGACAACAAGAATTGGGCATGGGGGAACCACAGAATCAGCCCTTTTATCTTATGTTGGTCGTTTTAATTACAATTACGATGGTAAATATTTAGTATCTCTTGCTTTTAGAAGGGATGGTTCTTCAAGATTTGGCTCAACGACTAAGTGGGGAAACTTTCCTGCAGTTTCATTAGGATGGATCGTTTCAGATGAAAGCTTCATGGGGGATATTGGAACTATTAGTTTTCTAAAGCTTAGAGCAAGTTATGGAAAAGTGGGGAATAACAATATTGGAGATTACACATACTTAGCCTCACTCGAAACAAATAATTACGTATTTGATAGTCAGGTGACTGCTGGTAAAGGATTATCAGGCATTGGTAATGTAGGATTAACCTGGGAGTCAACGGTTAGTTATAACCTTGGCTTAGATTTAGATCTCTATAGAGGTCGAATATCTTTTACATATGATTATTATTGGAAAAAAACAGATGGACTGTTATATGCAATTGATATCCCAATACAATCAGGTTTTAATAGTATTACTTCAAATATTGGGCGATTTGATTTTTGGGGACATGAATTTTCAGTAATATCCAGAAACTTGACTGGCAAGCTTAAGTGGAACACGAATTTTAATATATCGTTTGATCGAAATATTGTTAAAAAACTTGGGACAAATGATGCACCAATTGGTGGATATAATGAATATTGGGATGATAACAGAACTGCTGTAGGTTATCCGATTGGGTTGTTTTATGGATATGTTAATACTGGAGTTTATATGACCCAGGAAGAGTTTGACACCCAGCCACATGGCGTTAATTCAATGGTTGGAACAGCTAGATTCAAGGATATTAGTGGTCCTGACGGAGTCCCGGATGGGAAAATAGACATTAACGATAGGGAGTTTATAGGTGACCCTAACCCTGATTTTATTTACGGTATGACGAATAACCTGAGTTATAAAGATTTTGATTTAAGTATTGTTATAGCTGGTACTGTTGGGAATGATATTGCAGACGATGCCTACCAATCTACTGAAAACTTTGATGGTGTTTTTAATGTACGAAAAGGTTACGCCGATAGATGGAGGTCATTAGAAAATCCGGGGAGCGGCAAATACCCAAGAACAAGATCCGGCACGACTGCTGATTATCGTAATTTTGCTAATACACAGGTTTTTAAGGGGACTTACCTGGCCGTGAAAAATATTACACTGGGATATAATATACCATTAACTGCTAACAATTTTGTTAAAAAAGCAAGAGTAAATTTCAGTGTTCAAAATGCATTTATGTTTACCAAATATCCAGGAATGAATCCGGAAGCTGGTTTGGAAGGATTAAACGGCTTGAACCAGGGAAGGGATTTTACGGCATATCCTATTTCAAGAATTTTTACACTAGGAGTTAATGTAAGCTTTTAATGAAACATGAATATTTTAATTTAAAAATACAAGCGATGAAGAATAAAATAGTATACATATTCATAATGATTATGGGTTTAAGTTCTTGTAGCAAAGATTTTTTATACTTAGATCCGGAAACTTCTTTAAGCTCTGCTTCATTTTTTAAAGATGAAGTACAATTTAACCAGGCTTTGGTTGGAGCCTATACCAACTTGCGTGGAATTGCCCTCATGGGATTTGTAATGGATGAAATGCGTTCAGACAATACCTTTTTCACGATATATTCAGCAGACAGGGGAAGTGAAGTGAGCACGGAAGCCATGGTTAAATTTGTAGATAATAGTACCTCAAGTTCACTTTTAAATAGTATTGGTAATCGGTATGGAAATGCTTATGAAGGGATTGCCAAAGTGAATACGATATTATCCAGGATTGTTGAAAATGATGTTGGAATGACACAGGCATCAATTGATGCAATTACAGGTGAAGCGTTGTTCCTTAGGGCTTTTTATTATTTCGACTTAGTGACACATTATGATGGAGTCCCATTGCAGTTAGAAGAAGTGATATCTGAGGAAGGAGCATTTTTACCCAGAAATACTGTAGAAGAAACTTACGCCCAGATAATTACAGATTTGACTAATGCAATTCCAAAACTTTCTGTACCTACAAGTTTTCCTCAGTCGGGGCGGGCTACAAAAGGAGCTGCTAAAATGTTATTGGCTTATGCTTATATGTCGAAACCTTCCAGGGATTATGCAAAAGCAGAAATGGAACTATTAGACATTACAAATATGAATTATTCCCTTATGGATGATTATGCTGATGTTTTCGATCCGGCACAGAAAAATAACAAAGAATCCATATTTGAAGTCCAGTATAAATCCGGAAATGATGGACAGCATAGTGATTTTATCTGGAGGTTTATTCCAAAAACTACGAATACTGAAGCAATTTTAGGAATTCATGGAACAAATTTAAGAGGAGGTATTACAAGTGGAGGATGGAACGTCCCTACCCAGGAGATGGTCGATTCATATGAAGATGGAGATCTAAGATTGCCAGCATCAATAGCAGTAGCAGAAGGAACTCAGGTTGGAGAAGCTTTTACTACCGAAGCAGTCAAAAGTCCGGTTGGTTATACCCCTTCTCCGGGTAAAACCTATTATTATTTTATAAAAAAGTATCTGCATCCACCATATACTGTTGAATGGAATACTGATGATAATTGGCCTGTTTATCGCTATTCCGGAGCACTTTTACTGTTAGCAGAATGTCTTGTAGCTCAGAATAAAAATGCGCAAGCTCTTCCTTATTTGAATCAGGTCAGGGTTCGGGCCGGATTACCAGAGTTGACAGAAGCTACTAATGAAAATGTTGCCGTTGAGATGCGTCATGAACTTGCTTTCGAAAATCGTCGTTGGACAGACCTTATCCGTATTGGAAAAGCTGTTGAAGTTTTAAATGCTAAAGGTGTTCGGATGAAGGAACTCTACGGATGGTTATTACCAAACACTTTTAATGTGACAGAGGAGCGATTGATTTATCCGATTCCATACAGGGAGATGCAGATAAACAGTAACTTAGTCCAAAATCCGGGCTATAACTAGTGTCGCGTCACGCTTGCTCTGACAGCCCAAGTATTGTTTTTTTGATTTTTGACTACGTTAAAAAATCGTTTATCCGGCAGCTGCCGGACTATGCGCGGATATTTTGCCTTGTCAAAAACCAAAATAACTTCAACTTAACCGTCATTTCAGACATGACACAACACTAATGGCTGCAAGAAAACGTTCACTTTTTCAAAGTGGTTGATAAGAAAACTTCGAGAACAAGGCTTGCGAATTCTGAGAATCAAGGAGTTTATTTTCGTAAATGACTGTTTTCAGAGTGAGCATAATGCGGTTATTGGAGTTTTCTTGCAGCCACTAACTAATACGATTCAATATGAAAGTCCTCTTTAAAACCCTGAAAGGAATATCAGAACAGTTTTTTAACTACAGAGTAGGGCTAATAAATTAATATTTATTGATTGAAGGTTTTATGAAGAGCCCTTAGTAACTGTTAGGGAATTGTTTTTTAGAATTATTATAGCGTATTTCCTGCCTGTTCGGCAGCCAGGTTTGGTTAGGCAAGGCGAATTTGAGCGTCCCGGTGGCACGGGATAAGGAAAATTCAACGCAGGATAACCGAAACCAGCCTGCCGGCTGGCAGGTAAGACGCATAATCAAATGGATGGATAATTTTTAGACAGCTTCTTTGTCAATAGTATTTTATGTAGTTTATCATTAGGGTTCAAAATTCAATCCAGGAAGCATGGGAAATACAACGAATAATCTCAAATTGTGCAAAACTATTCCCAGTTTATGTATTTACATTTATGGATAACCATTGTTTATTTAAGGGAAAAAAATGTGTATACTTTGAATAATTATAGAATAATTCATTAAAAAGGTCTAATAGCTATCAATGTCTAATAATTTTAAGCGAAAATAAATGGAAAGAAGAGACTTTGTAAAAACTGGCATACTTGCTACTTCGGGAGCATTTTTTGTTCATTCATTTTTGGGATGTGTGAATCCTGTTTTAGATAAAAATAACCTTGCTGAGTTCTTCAACGGGTTTCAAAACCCGCCGGTTGGTTCAAAACTTTTTGTGCGCTGGTGGTGGAACGGCAACAGGCTTGATAAGGATGAGATCTTACGTGAGCTGGACGTGATGAAGGCTGCCGGGATCGGGGGCGTTGAAATTAACCCGATTGCTTTTCCCGGTGGTGCCGACCCGGTTGGGTACAAAGCGCTGACCATTTTTGAAGATGACTGGCTTGATATGCTGCAAACAGCCCTTCAGGGGGCAAAGGAACGTGGGATTGTATGTGACATGATCGTCGGCTCGGGCTGGCCGTTTGGTGGTGAGTTCCTGAAAAAAGAAGAACAGTCGCAAATGGTCACCATTGAGACCATTGATTTAAAAGGGGGGAACAAATACCACTTTAAAATAAATGAACTCCTCAGGAAAGTTGACCCGGCCCTCTACTCAAAAAACAAGACGGTTTATAAAGATTTGGTCATGGCACGCTTACTTCCCAAAAAACCACCTGAGTTTATGGAAGGGACCGATTTAACGGATAGCATTAAAAACGGTGCACTTGAAATCGAGGTTCCTGATGGTAACTTTGTATTATATTACGTCGTGAAACTCACCGGTTACATGGCCGTGATCAACGGTGCCCCCGGTGCTGCCGGTCCCGTCCTGAACCATTACAGTAAACCGGCCACTGAAGGCTACCTGGACAGGATCTCCGGGTTTATTACCGGGAAAATTGGCGACATGGGCAATTACATCAGGGCCATGTTTTGCGACAGCATGGAACTGGAAGGCGCCAACTGGAACGATGATTTACCTGACGAATTTGAAAAAAGAAGGGGCTATTCACTGCTCCCATATCTGCCGTTTGTCCTTAAAAAAGTAGGGCATATGGGAAATCCGCTTGATGGGGAATACGGGACAAAATTTGCGGATGATGTCACCGAACGGATCAAACGTGTTGAACTGGATTTTTACCAAACCCGTATTGAACTCTTTAAAGAACGCTTTATTAATACGTTTAACGACTGGTGTCACCGAAACAATGTAAAATCCAGGATGCAGGCATATGGACGGGGGATGCACCCGCTTGAAGCAAGTATGGAGATTGATATACCTGAATGTGAAACCTGGGCATTCAAGGAGGTAGGGCGAGAATATCCAGATACAGGTTTATCGGGGAGGGCACCGCGCATGTGTAACAAATACGTTTCTTCGGGGGCTGTACTTACCGGGAAAAAGATCGTTAGTTGCGAGGAGGTGACCAATACGGCAATGGCATTTATGGCAACGCTTGAAAACATTAAAATCGTGGGTGACCAAAGTAATATCTCGGGGGTCAACCACTCTATTTTGCATGGGTTCAATTATTCTCCCCCGGAAGCTGAATTCCCGGGATGGGTTCGCTATGGCGCATACTTTAATGAGCGGAATACCTGGTGGCCCTATTTCCGAAAGTGGGCCGATTACAAAGCTCGAATTTCTTATATTCTCCAGAATGCTGTTCCTCAGGCAAATGTTGCTATTCTACAGCCCCTGGTTGATCTGTGGCTTAAGCATGGCCCACAACGCGACCCATTTCCGCAAAAATGGTATCCTGAATACCAAAATAACCTGTGGGAGGTCATTAATCATAATGGTGGCGGGTGCGATTACGTGAGCGAGAACATTATCAAAAAATCGACTTTCAAAGATGGGCAGATGATCTATAACGGACGTTCATACTCCACGCTTCTTTTGCCGGAAATAGAAACCCTGGATTTAGAAACCACTAAATCCCTGGAGGTTTTTGCAAAAACCGGGGGGAGAATTGTCTTTATCGGGAAAGTACCCTTCCAATCACCTTCCTACAAGAATTTCAATGTTGAAGGTACAGAAGTGGACAAAATAGTAACCGAACTGTTGAAAGACCGGCCAGGGAATGTTGTTAGGTACCCTGGCCCTGAGGGGAACCTAATTAAATGGTATGGAAAACTACAAAATGAACTGGGACTGGAACCATTTGTAAGGTTCGATAAAACAAACAGGTTTTTAAGCCAGTCGAACTACCGGATTGGGGAAAACCCGGTGTTTTTTATTGCTAATACCAGTTTATCTGAACACATTTCAGTAAAAGCTGAATTCCAGGTGGAAGACCATTTGCACCCCTGGATATGGGATCCGGAAACCGGGGAGAAGTATATTTGCCCGGCAGCAGATAACCGAAAAACGCTTGAATTGGAATTGCCCCGGGCAACTTCAATGCTTATCATTTTTGAAAAAGATTCCGAAGGAAAGCCGTATCACCCGGTAAATTATCATTCAAAAGGGGATGAAGTTTTAGGTAAATGGCACTTGCAACTCCATCATCTGAATGGAGAAAAACAGGTTGTTGAACTTGAAACGTTGACTGATCTGGTTAAAAATGAAAGTACAAAGCATTTCGCAGGTGAACTTATCTATGAGAAATCGATAATGGTTAACGGGCAGGATTATCAATACATTGACCTGGGGGATGTCCAGGGGGTCTCGGAACTAACGATAAATGGAGAATTGATCGGAACCAAATGGTATGGGGCTCACATTTATGATATTAAAAAAACACTAAAAACAGGCGAGAACAAGATCTCAATAAAAGTGACCACTATCGTGGGCAACTATCTCAAGGGGCTGAAAGATAATGTGGTCGCACAAAACTGGACCAGGCATCAGGATTATTACCCAATGGGGATTATCGGGCCGGTCAGGATTATTTAACCCAGAATATGCAAAAACACATTAAGGTTGAAATCTTGATAATAGTTTCTTAGCGTGAAAAAAGAATAAAGGCTCCTATTGTTGCCATACAATTGTATTAAGTGCTTATTATTTAATTGCAATAACATTCAATAAGCCTTTTTTCCCATGTAACACAAAATACCCAGACCAATTAAACCCAAAAAATCAGTCAGGACTGTCATTCCAGCAGTTCTGACTGAAAATCCGGCAGTTGTGTATTTAAATCTGCAAAGTTTGGATAACAAATCGCTAATTGTATTCATGTTTTCTTAATTCCGGATAAATGTAGGTCTTTTGGGTTGCCAGTCAGCTATAAATAGCATATTTTAGTTTACTTATTACAAATTAAACCTCTTAAAAATGAAAATTGTAAGCCTTTTTTCCTTTGTGTTGATTTTTAGTCTGTTAAGTGTGATACCAGTGGAGGCAAAAGTAAGTTTACCTGCGATTGTTTCTTCCAATATGGTTTTACAGCGCAATACTACCGTTACTTTATGGGGGTGGGCTGATAAAAATGAAAGAATCACTGTCAAAGCTTCGTGG
Source organism: Prolixibacteraceae bacterium (assembly GCA_028282195.1). Taxonomy (GTDB): domain Bacteria; phylum Bacteroidota; class Bacteroidia; order Bacteroidales; family Prolixibacteraceae; genus Sunxiuqinia. The sequence continues at coordinate 14,155 of JANQII010000144.1, read as the reverse complement.
TTAAATGATGCATTTAATATAGAGGCTGATAAAGACGGAAACTGGCAAGTTGAAGTAAAAACGACAAATAGTAAGGAACAACAATCCATTCAAATTACTTCAAATGACTCTGTTATTTTATTAAAAAATATTCTTTTTGGAGAAGTTTGGATTTGTTCCGGGCAGTCTAATATGCAACAACCCCTTAATGGTTACCGGGGGGAACCAACCTTTGGGGCTTTGGAGGCTATTGCAAACTCAAAAAATAACAACTTACGTTTGTTTTCTGTCGATCGTGTAGGGTCTAAAACACCTAAAAAAGAGTTGGAAAAATTTAAAGCCTGGGAAGTAGCGGGTCCTGAAAATGTCAGGGATTTTAGTGCAGTAGCTTATTTTTTTGGGCAGCAGTTACAAGAAATTCTGGAAGTACCTGTTGGAATGATTCATACTTCCTGGGGAGGAAGCCGGGTTGAAGCTTGGATCAGTAAAGATATTATGAGCAAGTTTCAGGAGGTTGATCTTGCGAATTTAGATATCAATAAGAGAACTAATCATATTCCTACAGCCCTTTATAACGCAATGATTCATCCTTTAATTCCTTATTCAATTAAAGGTGTTTTATGGTATCAGGGGGAATCTAACAGGTTGGAACCTCAGAAGTATACGGAACTTCTGCCTGCAATGGTCAAAGATTGGCGAACGCGTTGGAACATCGGGGACTTTCCTTTTTATTATGTACAGATTGCTCCCTATATGTATGATAACGATAATGAAGTTTTTAATGCATACAAAAATTCGTCATTTATCAGGGAAGCACAGTTAACGTGTTTGGATCTGATCCCTAACTCTGGAATTGCGATAACGATGGATATTGGCGATGATTATTGTATCCACCCACCTAAAAAGAAGGAAGTGGCTGACCGTTTGTTGTTTAATGCCTTATCCCAAACATATGGTTTTGAAACGATTGATGGTACTTCTCCTGTTTACGAATCAATGGATGTAAAAGAGGGAGGAATTGAATTAAAATTTAAAGGTGCAGATACTGGACTATTTGCTTACGGGGAATTGGAGGGGTTTGAGATTGCAGGGAACAATAAAATATTTTATCCTGCTGAAGCAAAGTTTGTCGATGGGGCCAGAGCTGTTATGGTAAGTAGTGAGAAAGTGCCAAATCCGGTTGCCGTGCGTTACGCTTGGCGAAATTGGATTGAAGGAACCCTGTTTGATACCAATCTTCTTCCGGCTTCATCTTTTAGAACAGATAGGTGGGATGAAGCTGTACGACATTCAGAATAATGAACTGAAATCAAAACAGTCTCTTATTTAACCGGAACTTCGGGATAAGAGTTTGATTACTGTATTGATAATGAAAAGTTAAGTCAGTCATAGAATACTGAAAAGTTGGAAAACGATTGAATACAGTCGGATACAGTTGTTTTACTATTATTTTCAATTACATTTCATCGATTTTTCGGGGGTGTTCTTTCTTTATACAATCCCAATGTCTGATAACTTACAAGGTATCGTCTTCATTAAACTCATGTTATCTATGAACTTGCACAAATATTAATTAAGATTTTTTATTTAAAAAAATATGTATACTTTTGTGAGTAATTACTCACATTTTTTTAATGACTGATAAAAAAGAAAAGATATTACTTGCAGCGCTTGAGCTTTTTGCCAATGAAGGATTTAAAGCAACATCTACAAGTAAAGTGGCCAAACAGGCTGGCGTTTCTGAAGGATTAATTTTCCGTCATTTTGGAAATAAAGAAGGCTTATTAGAAGCGATACTTAAAATTGGAGAGGAAAAGGTTAAAGCTATTTTTTCTGATATTGTTTTTGAAACAGAACCTAAGGTAGTCATTTCTAAAACGCTCGATTTAGGAAAAAATATGGTCGAAACTAAAGAGGAGTCCGATTTTTGGAAGTTGCAGTATAAGATAAAATGGGAGATTGAGCAGTATGGTGAGCACAAAATGGAGCCTTTAGAGATGGCATTGACAAATGCTTTTAAAAAACTTGGTTTTGATGCACCTGATCTTGAAGCCCGGATGTTGTTGGTTTACTTAGATGGGATGGCAACACGGTTTTTTCTCCAAAAGAATTTTGACCTTAACTCAATGATTGAGTTGTTGAGAAAAAAGTATAGTGTATAAAAAATTTACAAATAACAGTAAGTGAGTACTTACGTATAGTATTAATTATTAAAATTTAAAACAATGAAACATGTAGCGTTAATTACAGGAGCCTCGACAGGAATTGGAAAAGAGTTAGCACATATCCATGCTGAAAAAGGTGGCGATTTAATAATCGTAGCCAGAAGTGTAGACAAATTGGAACACTTGAAAAAGGAAATTGAAGAAAAGAATTCGGTTAAAGTATGGGTGATAGCTAAAGATTTAAGTTTGGCTGAAGCCCCCAAAGAGATTTATGATGAAATTAAAAAGGCAGGAATTACTGTTGACTATTTAATCAATAACGCTGGTTTTGGCGGACATGGAAAATTTCATGAGAGAGAGTGGGAGAGTGACCTTTCAATGATTAATCTGAATGTAACAGCCTTGACAGCTTTAACCCGTTTCTTCCTGCCAGATTTTGTTGAAAGAAATCATGGAAAAATCTTAAATGTATCTTCAACTGCGAGTTTTATGCCTGGTCCGTTACAAGCTGTCTATTTTGCAACAAAAGCGTATGTAAGCTTTTTTAGCAATGCAATTGCAGAAGAACTGTATGATACAAATATTACAGTGACAAATTTAATGCCAGGAGCGACAGAAACAGAATTTGCACAAACATCGGGAATGGACAAAACAGATTTGTTTAAAAAAACAGTTAGCGCACGAAATGTTGCCGAAGATGGGTACAATGGGATGCTAAAAGGGAAGTTGGATGTTGTTTCTGGTTTGACAACATCTCAAAAGATAATGATGGCAATGATACCATTTATTCCTAAAAAAACGCTATTAAAGCAAGTTCGGCAGATGCAGGAAATATAAAATGTTTTTGGTAATTTATTAGACTGAGAAGTTGTTACTTACTGGTTTACTAAAATAAGCTGTCAACCGTTGTTAATAAGTTCTTCATCGATCATTTTATAAAATGTTTATCTTTGATTTTCATTCAGGATAGATATGGAGAACTTTATTGTTTCAGCTAGAAAATACAGACCGGATACTTTTCAAACAGTAGTCGGGCAGGCAGCAATTACTTCTACTTTGAAAAATGCCATAAAAAACAGCCAGTTAGCGCATGCTTACTTGTTTTGTGGCCCTCGTGGAGTAGGAAAAACTACCTGCGCACGTATTTTTGCAAAAACAATAAACTGCCAAAATTTAACCGCTGAAGTTGAGCCTTGCAATCAATGCGAATCTTGCGAGGCATTTAATGGAAATCGCTCATACAATATCCATGAATTGGATGCTGCTTCAAATAACTCTGTTGACGATATTCGTAACCTGACAGACCAGGTTCGTATTCCACCACAGATTGGCCAATACAGTATCTATATTATTGATGAGGTCCACATGCTTTCACAAGCAGCATTTAATGCCTTCCTGAAAACATTGGAAGAGCCACCAAAGCACGCGATTTTTATTTTGGCAACCACCGAAAAACACAAAATTATACCTACGATTTTATCCCGTTGCCAGATTTTTGATTTTAATCGGATTAAAATATCAGACATCTCTGGCCATTTGGAGTATGTGGCACAAAGTGAAGGCGTTGAAATTGAAAGTGAAGCTTTAAATGTGATTGCGCATAAAGCGGATGGTGCTATGCGCGATGCCCTTTCAATTTTTGACCAGATTGTAAGTTTTTCAGGGAAGAATATCACTTATAAAAACGTTATTTCAAACCTGAATGTACTTGATTACGACTATTATTTCAAGTTGGTTGACTTACTATTGATGAATGATGTGCCAGGTGTATTGATGTTATTTAATGAAGTGGTTGATCATGGTTTTGACGGTCATCATTTTATTACCGGTTTAAGTTCACATGTTCGTGACCTATTGGTATGTAAAGACCCAATTACAGTTCAACTGCTTGAAGTCGGCGGTGAAATTAAAGAAAAGTATAAAGTTCAGGCTTCAACAGCCGAACAGGATTTTCTTTTTGAAACTTTAAGCATCAGCAACGAGTGTGATTTACAATATAAAGCGAGCCAGAATAAACGTTTGCTGGTTGAGTTGGCACTGATCAAAATGGCGCAGGTCAGCTTAAAAAAAAAATAGCTGACGGTACTGATTCCGATTCCCTTGAACCAATTTTTAATGAAGCAAAAGCTTCGGCAACGCCTACAGCAAAGAAAGCACCTGAGAAAGAAAAGAGTACAAATCAGGTTAACGAACCACCATCGAAAAAGCCAGTTGTAAAGCGTGCCATCAAAAAAACAGGTAGTGGTTTTACTCCTTCAATTAAAGATGCTTTAAGTGGAAAGCTGAAAGAAGAGAAAGAAGAAAATGCCAGGGAAAAAATCAAATATTATACAGGTGAACAGCTAAATGAACCTTTTACCAGGGAGCAGTTTGAAGTGAAGTGGAAAGAATACCTGGAACGTTTAAATGATCGTCCGGGATTAAAAGCAACACTTTCAAAAACTCCCGAAATTATCAATCAGCACCAATTGAAGTTAGCAATCAGTAACTCGATGCAAAATGATGAAATATCTAAGATTAAACCAGATATGGTTTCGTTCTTAAGAAAAGAACTTCGAAATACAAACATTGAACTTATAACCGAAATTATTGCAGAAGAGGGAACTGTTCGCAAAGTTTATTCTGAAAGGGAAAAGTTTCAGGAGATGATAAAGAAGAATCCGAATGTAAGTTTACTGGCCCAGAAATTTGGTTTGTCCCTGGATGAGTAATGAACGGAAAATTAAGCCCATTGTTAATATTATAAACATTCATGCATTAAATGCATGGATAAAAAATCAATTTTCGTATTTTTAACCAAACAAAAATCAATAATCATGCTTAAAGATAAAGTATTAAAAGCCTTAAATGATCAGATTAATGCAGAAATGCATTCAGCCTATTTGTACCTTTCCATGTCGGCATATTTTGAAGATAAAGGATTAAATGGTTTTGCCAATTGGATGAAAGTTCAGTATCAGGAAGAGCTTTCACATGCCATAAAGTTTTTCGACTATATCAATGAACGCGGAGGGCGGGTAATGTTAGCACCAATTGAAGGTGTTCCAACAGAATTCGACGGCATTATTGATGTTTATGAAAAAACATTAGAGCATGAACAGAAGGTGACAGGTTTGATTAATGAAATTATGAACATTGCTGTTGAGTGTAGCGACCATGCAACCCAAAGTTTCCTTAAGTGGTTTGTTGATGAGCAAGTTGAGGAAGAAGCTAATGTTACTGAACTTCTCGACAATTTGAAGCTCATAAACGGACAGGGTAACGGAGTTTTCATGTTAAACCGCGAATTGAAAAGCCGTGTCTTTGTTGACGAAACCAAGGCGGAATAGAATAATCAAAATATAATTTGTTTGAAAGGCTATCCGTCAACTGCGGGTGGCCTTTTTAACTTTCATAAATCTGTTTTCCTAATGAACAAACTCATAAAAGAAGCCTGGGATAATTTAGTTGAAGCATGCAAATCAAATATTGATGAGCAGGGTATGAGTGAAATTGAACGTGCATTTAACTTTGCACATCAGGTTTTAGGTGAAGAAACCTGGTCTAACGGTGATATAATTCTTGTTCATTCCCTTGAAGTTGCTGAAGTTGTTGCCAGTGAAATTAGCCTTGGATCTAATTCAATTATTGCAGGGATTCTTCATAATGTAACTTACGAAAATGTGAAGAACCGCCCCGATTTAAAAAAGATAGAAAAAAAATTTGGAGCATCGGTAGCCGGGATTCTTGAAGGAATGGCAAAGATTAATGCACTGGGAACAGATACTGTAGACTTACATTCAGAGAATTACCGTAAGCTAATGCTTGCTTTGGCTGGTGATGTACGCGTAATCCTTATCAAAATATCGGATAGGCTTCATGTTATGCGAAATCTGGATAATCAGCCACGAAAGGTTCAGGAAAAAATATCAGTAGAAACCTCTCATTTGTATGCACCATTAGCTCATCGTTTAGGATTGTATTATGTGAATTCAGAGATGTTGGATTTATGCCTGAAGAATTTAAACCCGGATGCATATACCCATGTGGATGAACGTTTAAAAGAAACGGAAACTGAGCGTAGAAACTTTGTCGCTGAGTTTGTTAAGCCGATTGAAGATAAGCTTCGGGACAGAGGGTTTGATTTTGATATGAAAGCCAGGACCAAATCGATTCATTCAATTTGGAATAAAATGCAAAATAAGAAGGTTAGTTTTGATGAGGTTTATGACCTTTTTGCTATCCGGGTAATTCTTGACTCGAAACAAGAGCTTGAAAAATCGGATTGCTGGCAGGTTTATTCAATTGTTACTGATGAGTACCAGTCAAATCCGGAGCGTATGCGGGATTGGATTACAGTACCAAAATCAAACGGTTACGAAAGCTTACATGCAACTGTTTTAGGGCCTCATAATAAGTGGGTTGAAATTCAGATTCGTACCAGACGTATGGATGAGGTAGCAGAAAAAGGCTTGGCAGCCCACTGGCGTTATAAAGGAAACTCAGGAGGTTCTGAGTTGGAAAAATGGCTTTCTAATGTTCGTGAAATCCTGGAAAATCCTGAACTAAATGTCGTTGACTTTATTGATGACTTCAGTACAGATATTTATACAGACGAAATTTTTGTATTTACTCCAAAAGGTGACTTGAAACGTCTTCCTGCAGGTGCAACTTTACTTGATTTCGCTTATGAAATACATTCGGAAGTAGGGGACAAATGTGTTGGTGGAATGTTGGATGGAAAAAAAGTTACACTTCGTCACAAGCTAAAAAACGGCGATCAAATAGCTATCGATACATCAAACAACCAGAAACCCAAAATGGACTGGCTCGATTTTGTTGTAACGTCAAAAGCTAAAAACCGCATAAAGGCCAGTGTTAATGAAGAACAAAAGAGAGAAGCAGCGAATGGAAAGGAAATTCTAACCAGAAAGCTCAAAAACTGGAAAATTGAATATAACGACGAAGCTATCAGAACGTTAATCAAGCATTATAACTTAAAGCTTGCCCAGGAACTGTATTATCACATTTCAATTGGAAAGATCGATACGCTTGATATTAAAGAATTACTTGTTGAGAAAGAAGCCGATGAATCAACAAAAGAGCGGTTGGAGGAAGTTTTACCGGCTGATAAAGTTAAAGATTTTGAGTTTACGGGAGGGGATGATTACCTGGTTATTGATAACAACATTAAAAATGTAAATCACAAATTAGCGCCTTGTTGTAATCCCATTTTTGGAGATGAAATTTTTGGTTTTGTTACAATTAATGAAGGCATAAAAATTCATCGCCGTAATTGCCCTAATGCAAAGCAAATGATCGAGCGGTACCCATACCGGGTAATACCTGCCAAATGGAGGGATTCTAAAAAACGTTCTTCTTTTCAGGCTACAATTAAGTTGTCCGGAACTGACGAGGTCGGAATTCTAACTCAAATTACCCACGTTATTTCTAAAGATATTGGTGTGTCAATGCGCTCCATAAATATTGATTCTGAAAACGGGGAGTTTGAGGGTACATTACGCGTATATGTGAATAACCTGGAACATTTGGACTTTTTGATGAATAAATTACAGAACATAAAAGGAGTCTTGCATGTTTCAAGAGCAGATGCTTAGCGCTTCTGTTTAATGGTTAACGAGATGGATGAAAAGATCATAGAATTGTATGAAAATAATCAGTTAGCTGATGCTTATAAGATTTTGACTGATTGGCTCAAACAAAAGCCAAATGATGAACAGCTTCATTTGTGGATTGGTAAAATTCATTATAAAAAAGGCGAGTGGGGATTGGCTATAAATGCTTTTAATAAAGTGCTTGAAATTAATCCGGAGAACCAGGAAGCTAAATCGAGTGCCGACTTGGCCGCTTCAATTATTAGCTATTTTACTCCCGATATGTTTAATCCGTAATTATTAGTTTGTTTGTTTTTGAATTTTCATCACACCTTACTCTTAGGAAGTAAATTCCTTTACTTATACCATTTAGGTCGAATTGCATTCGGTTATATGTAGAATTTAGTTTTTTGCTGAAGAAAATCTTTTCGAGCTGACCGGAAGAATTATACAGTGCGATTTCACCGAATTTAGCATTTGAAAATAATTCAATATGGATTAGGCTTTTTGCCGGATTTGGAAAAACCTCAATTTGAATTGGATCTTTTTCAAAAAAGTTACTGTTTGTTGAATTTTTCAAAATAGGTAAATACTCAAAGTCCTTGAAAAGAATATCCCGGATTGTTCCATCATCGGCTTCAAACCAATCTTTATAAATTGAGGCATATATGGATCGGAAATCATATTGAAAGTCGAGGTTTTTCCTGGGATCTACATCGTTTGGTATTTCTTCTATTGTTCCCATTATGGTTGGGTTTACCATTGTTCCAAATAATATGGATGGGTAGGCTGCACCATGATCTGTCCCGTAGCTGTCATTGGATTTGATGCGTCGCCCAAATTCAGTATAGACAAAACCAAGTACTTCGTCATCTTTCTTCATCCGGATCATATCATCCTGAAAAGCCCATAAGGCTTGCGATACATTTTTTAACAGGTTCGCATGGGCACCGGATGTCGAATCGTTGCTGTCAACTTGTTTGGCATGCGTATCAAAACCGCCCAGGCTAACGATGTAAATCTGGGTTTTTAACCCCCCGGCTATTAAACGTGCTACCATGGCCATACTGTCTGCCAACCGGTTTTCACCTTTTTCGGGATAGTAAGGTGATAAATTCCCTGCATTATTCGCAGCTCCCTGAACAGCTTCCAGGTAAGCTTCAGTGGCTTTCATGGCTTCAGTAATGAAATTGAGTTCATGCCCGTATGATGTATCGGGGTACTCTTCCGGTTCTTCCCCGGTTTGCTGATATTGAGCGTTTAGGTTTCTGATCACAACACTCAGGTTATTTCCATATCCCTGGCAAGTTGGCGATCCTGAAGAACCAACAGTAACAGCGATTGGGTCAGGATATTGTTCATTGGGATATCCGGTTGGAAAATCCGGGTGCAGGTCATGTTGGTTCCTGCCCAGCCAGCCTGAGTTAATCACCACATCAGCATCAGAGCCGGATGTAACAATATCTTTTGAGCGAAAATGGGACAGGTTAGGATTTGGATAGCCTGTGTTTTGAATGATCAAAGCGTGTTGATTTTCATAGAGGTTTTTAAATTCCTGCATGGATGGGTGAAGCCCTATATCATCTGTAAAATCAATAATTTCATTTTCGGGAATAACAATGTTTGGACGAACGGATTGAAGGCGGCCATATTGATTAAGCGGAATAAACGTGTTTAATCCATCATTTCCACCATCGAGTTGTACAAGAACCAGTTTCCGATCAGGATTACTGGCCGTTAAGCTTTTTAAAAATGGATTTTCTTTAATTACACCCAACGTTTGCCCTTGCAAAACCAAAGGGGTTCCAAGTGCCAGGAATGTATCTCTTATAAATCGTCTTCTTCTCATGATAATAAGTATTCAGCCATTCTAAACATTGTTCTGACCAGGTTTCGAAGCTTATTTTCTACTGCTTCTTTTTGGTTAGTATCGTTAGGGTTGTTCTTATATTTATTCCATTCCACATTCCATTCAAAATCTGGCAGACCGGGAATTAAAACATCTTTTAGCTCAGCAAGTTTTGCATCGTTGATGGGGTTGGGAAAGAATCTTTCAGCCAACTCGGGTATCAATACATTTACATCGTGAGGTACGGAAACTGATTCGGCCAAGGCAATAAAGTCAACTTTTAAAAATTCATTGTTACGTTTAATGCCGTTTTTTGAGCAGAGATAATTTGTAAAACCAGATTTATTGGGAAGTGTAACTGAATTTATCCAAAGTTGATGAAACTGTGGTTCAAGATAATAAGCAGGCCATCCGGCTACATCAGGCGGGTAAAATGGTTTCATTTCCTGAATACCAGCCTGATAATGCAGCATAATCCATAATGAATAGCGGGTAACTATATTTTCCGTACCTGGGTCAGGGAAGTTCACGTTCTTAAACGAACCAATAACCATATCCAACGGATTTTTAATTAAAGAGCCGTGCATGTTGGCATCCAGAAAGTGCTGACTGCCCAAAAGCATTCGCAAAACAGGCTTCAATTCATAATTATTGTTTCTGAATTCAGTTGCCAGAGGTTCAATAATAGTTGTTTCAATGTCTTCATCAATGGCATAATAAACAAACCACCGGTAGAGCTTGCGTATAATGTATTTTGAAGTTTCCTGTTGATCAAAAATTAGTTGTATTAACGTTTTATATTCTTCTTCCTGCCCATCTGAAATTAGTTGGTTTTGCAGGGCTTCTGAGAATTGTTTGTCACCAGTGTCGTGCCTGTTGCTCACAAAATAAGCTTCATTATCCTGATTGACCCTCCAGCCAGTTAATGAACGTGCAGCAGAAACAACATCTTCCTCAGTGTAGTTGGTGTAGTTTCCTTCGGCAATAAGCGGACCTTTGCCAATGGTGAAAAGCTCAAAAAGTTCACGGGCATAGTTCTCGTTTGGTGCACCTACTTTATTGTCATCACCATTTAAATACCGAAGCATAGCAGGGGAGACAGTAATTTCTTCAATCAACGTTTGAAAATTGCCCAATGCATTCCGCCTTAAACAATCAACATATTTGTACAGTAAACCGGAGCGGCCAACCACAGGGCGTTCTACAGGAATGTGGTTATGCCAAAATATTACCATCTTCTCCCGGAGCGATAAATCCTGGTGAAGCATAAGCCCAATCCACCACGACTGGACACTGTTTGCCCTGTAATTGTTGTATTTACTGTCATGCGGTTCGTTTACCCAGGTTGTGCCAATAGGAACACTCTCATCACGTTCATCCACATTTAACGGAGGAGAAGCTGCCGGGTAGTCTGCCAGCAATATGTCCAGGGCTTGTTGTGCTGTTAAGCTGGAGAACTGTGACAACTCATCTTTCTTAAAGCCAAAAAGGGTCCTTGATAAAAGATGTCGGGCATTAGCTGTTCCTAAAGTATCATTATACGGGGTGAGGGTCAGGTTATTTTTTAGAAAATCAGGAACCTTTTGGTTGTAAAGTCGGGCAAGCTTATCCTTTTCTTCTATTTTCATCATCAGGCGTTAAGTTGAATTTGGACAAATCTTTTTTCTTAATTAATAACTTCATTTTTAGATAATTGTTTTGTAATAAACTAATGACTTGAAATTCTTCTGTTAAAAGCTTAATTTTAATTACTAAGAAAAAAAAGCATATGGACTCTGAAATTAGAAGTAAAATAAAACAGTTTGTATTACGGGGTATTGATGAAGCTAAAGTTGAAGGAGAAGCAGATCAATTCTGGCAAAATTTGAAAAATACTGGTACCGAATTATGGTTGGATACTGGTGACATTGAAGAGGCTGAAAAGAATTGGTCAGCTGAAATGACAGCACTTACTACCAACAACACCTTATTAAATAATGAAATACAAAAAGGGATTTATGATGATTTCATTTTACAAGCAAAAGAAATTGTAAGTGAACTTCCTATCAGGGAACAGGTAGTTGAAATTGCTTTCATTTTGAATGCTCGTCATGGCATGAGGCTGGCAAATAAGTTTGGTGGTTTTGTTAGCGTTGAGTTACACACGGATACCGCACATGACTTTGATGCCATAGTTGATTATGGCCAACGATATCATGAAATAAATCCAGAACAATTTATTGTGAAGGTTCCATATACTGCAACAGGTTTGTTAGGTGCACGACGATTAAAAGAACTGGGTGTTAAAATCAATTTTACGCTTGAATTCAGTGCACGACAAAATGTCTTGGTTACTGCTATAGCAAAGCCTGATTATGTGAACGTTTTCCTGGGACGTTTAGGTGCTTATATAAAAGACAATGAGTTAGGTGATGATGTTGGGGTTGGGGAAAAATCGGTTATTTCAACGCAGAAATGGGTGAAGGAACTTTCCGAAGAAAATGATCACCCTACAAAATTGATTGCTGCCAGCTTGAGAAATGCCAGGCAACTGGAAATGCTGGCAGGTGTTGATGTTTATACCATGCCAACTAAGGTAGCATCGGCTGGTAAAAAAGAATTAAGTGGAGATTTTAGCTCTAAACTTGATGAAGAATATCCTGTTACCCTAAATGATTCTGCAAACGGTATGGGGGTAGAAAAACTTTGGGAAGTGACAGATAAAGAAGTTTCGTTTGCGGTTAATCAGGATTTAAGCTTACCCCGAAATGGAGATGAGTTAGTGCAAAAGGCCCATAAAGCTGGTTTGGGTGATTTATTTCCGCGTTTAACTACTGAAGATTTAGAACAAATTTCAGAGGATGGTAAAATTCCAAAACATGAAAGGTGGATTGAACGTATTTTAGACGGGGAACTTGCCATTGATACCTTACTGAACTTAGCTGGATTAGCAAGTTTTATGAATGATCAGGCTCAACTGGATAAGCGGATTGAGCAGATAATTTCAGACTAAATTCAGTTTATTTCTTTATAAATTTTTTGAGTACTGTTCGTTTTTTTGGTTCTGATTAATAATTATAATGTAAGAATTGTTTATTTTAACGCCTGAAAAACTTTTGGAATAAGGTTACTAAAAGAATTGATAAAATTCAGGCCTAACCGAGTTTTAAATTTTTCAAGCTAATTAAACAACTATTAACCTATTTAACGAACGTGAAATCAAAAAACTTTGCCGTTTTTTTTCAGCTTAGTCTGATGCTATTTCTCCAATTTATACTGTTTGCAGTTTGGTGGGTACCACTGGCAGCTTACCTTACAAATATTGGAGTAGAAGGAACCCAAAAAGCTCTTATTTTAAGCTCAGTGGCAATTGGATGCCTTGCATCTCCAATCGTAGGAGCTATTGCTGATCGATATCTTTCAAGTGAAAAGGTATTGATGTTAACGAACTTAATCACTTCAGTATTATTATTTTTTGCTGCCAGGCAAACGGACCCAAACATGTTGTTTGTCTTTCTGCTGTTTGCAATGATTGTTTACATGCCTTCATGGGGCTTAACGAGTGCAATTGCAATGGCTCATATACCTTCAGAACAATTTCCACGAATTAGAGTGTTTGGAACAATTGGCTGGGTAGTTTCGGGGGGATTTAGCCTGGTTGCTGTTAAATTTTTTAATGTTGATATTGATGGAACCAATATCCCTTTGTATTGCGGGGCAGGAACTGCTTTGGTTGCTTCTTTAACAAATCTGGCTTTGCCTAAAACACCTGCCACCAAAACGGATGGTAAACTGTCGGTTATTGATGTTCTTGGATTAAGGTCTGTAAGCCTGATGAAGGATAAAAACTTTTCAGTATTCATTGTTATTTCTTTTTTGGCAATGATCCCATTTGCCCTTTACTGGTCATATCTGTCCCAGTTTTTGCAGGATGTAGGCTTCAAATATATTACTGTGACAATGAACTGGGGGCAGTTTGCTGAAATATTTTTCATGATAATGGTTCCGTTCATGTTAAAGAAGTACGGTGTGCGATCAACCATGATTTTGGGCCTTATAGCTTTATTAATACGTTATTTGGCTTTTTATGTTGGTGGCTTAAATGATTTACCAATATTATATTTTGTTGGAATCCTGATTCATGGAATTATCTTCGGGTTTTTCTTTGTAGGAGGTCAGGTTTACATTCATAAAAGGGTATCGGAGGAGCTGAGAGCCCAGGCACAGGGTTTTATCTTTCTGGTAACATTTGGTTTGGGGCTGATCGCAGGGAACTTTATCAATGGTGAATTAATTGATATGTACACATTGAATATAGATGGGGCAGATGTGGTTAACTGGAATAAAGTTTGGGGTATTACAAGTGCATGTACATTGGTGATCCTGTTTTTGTTTATACTATTTTTTAAAAATGGAATAAAAGAAGAAAATAAGTAAACTAAAGAACCCGTTGGCAAATTAAACAGCACAACGGGTTTCCATTTTTTCTAGTAGTGCGTTCATAAAGTTTCGTTGAAAAACTCATCGGATGACTCTATTGATATCGAGCATTTTAGTCATCCGATGAGTGACGCGACACTAGTGCTTCA
>JANQII010000136.1 GCA_028282195.1 Prolixibacteraceae bacterium | reverse complement strand
GAAGACAGAAGTCAGAAGTAATTTCTTTGGACAGTTTAGTGGGAACTTCCCTGACTGCCGTCAGGCAGGCAGCTTCTGACTTCTGACTTCAAGCCTTTTGTGTGGAAATGGAAATTTACAGAGACTAAAGTAGCTGCAATGGATCCCGATAGCTATCGGGAGCAGAGCCTGCTCCGAATTATTTCGGAGGTTTTAACCTTTAATTAGATAATAAATGTGACTTCATTGAGATTTAACTTTTGGATTTTTTTAGTCTTTAATTGTCATTTGATAGTCATTAAATTGGCAATATATAATTGGTGTAACTATGAATGACCATCATTGACCATTCCAATGACTTATAAATAATTACTCCGTCAATTTTGGGTAACAAGGCGATAGTTAATAACCTTCCTCTTACTTATCAGGAAATATTACCTTTGCCTTTGCAGCAAATAAAAGAAAATCCTTAAAGTTAACTATCTCCGTGGCAAAGCCAAGGGGTATTCCCGCCAATTTTATTTCAACCTAAAAGGTTGAAAACCGGATTTTCATTATTATACCCCTCTGTTATCCGGCGTTTCCCAGATGACATCTCCCCTATCCCAAATTCTCGGGACAGGGGAGAATGATAAGAAAACCCCGGGACCAACCCCGAGGAATTATTCTGATTAAAAAATAGCATAAAGGTTTGGGAAGTAGCTTCTTATCGGTTCCTCAATATGGATAAACGTTGAAACGGGCACGGGGCACTGAATACAACCACTATCCCCACGCTTACCGATATTGGCTGTTAGCGAACGCAGACAATTCACTGTCAAGCCATTTTTAAATCGAAATCCTTTTTTGTAAATCGAATTTTATTGTTTGAAAGTGTCTCCAGGGTTCTTTTAATATGAGAAGCTCTCTCTTGTTTAATAAATGTTGGGATCAAATCCTCAAGTTTTATTTTAAACAAACGGTTTATCACGACTAAATCCTCTTTAGAAAAGGGCCTCAATCCATTTATAAGTTCCGACATATATCCTTTTCTGTGCCCAAGAATCTTAGCAAGGTCATTTTGATTTAAACCTGTCTCTTTTAATTTGTTTTTAATCAGCTCTTTTCTCTTATTATAAAATTCATTCTCAGCTTGGACCAATGCTTCTGCTAAATCACTCTCCCTGATTTGATTATCAGTGATCCTACCTTCATCTGCCCAGTGTTTCTTTTCGTAATCAGAAATCAAATTGCGTAAATGATTTCTGATAGGCCTGTATGACTCATCTTTTTTTTCAAGTACACGAAGTTGTAAAAACAAAGAAGAAGCCTTTTCAAATTCCAGTTCACTTTTTAGTGAATTAATCTTTTGTATGTTTTGTATTGAAAACTTATCCATTTTAAATCAATCTTTTAATACGTAACCATTTCTCAATCGTTGCTTTATTCCCCTTAAAGGTTTTATCGTACTCATCATGTGAGCCTGTCCAGATAACTGTTGCCTCGTTATCCTCAAATACAACCAAGATCATTGTACGATGAACATTTATATCGAAAAAGTAAAATCCATCGCTATGCACACAATCGGCATCAGGTCGGTTATCTTTTATATCAGTTTGTTTTGTCCAATCAGCACTTTCAATATCTGAAATCAGTTTATTAATTGCCTTAATCAATTTTGTATTGCCTCGATTTTTATTTTTAAGTTTAATTAATTTTTGTATCTGTAATAATTTCAAAATCTTTGTTTTTATCAACGCAAATATAAGAAATAAGTTTCATGTAATTTAGAACTTTTCCAAATGTTTTATGGTATGAAGTTAGCTCGCCTATGTCCGCTAAAGGCTATGTAAGCCTTCTCCTGCTAGTGCCGATTTGCAATTGGTACTTTATTTTTTTGAAAATGCAGTTAAGGAATTGTTGCGGAATAAATTGTCCGGGGCAGGTAAAGTTTTTTGTAAGCTTTACTTATCAGGAAATATTACCTTTGCAGCAAATAAAAGAAAAGAATAATGGCTGCAATTGGAACTGTTAATGAACTGGAAGTAATAAAAGAAGTAGATTTCGGTATTTACCTTGATGGTGCTCAACATGGTGAAATACTGATGCCTAAGCGTTATGTCCCTCAAGGATGTAAAGTTGGTGACCGAATTGAAGCTTTTATATATCTGGATTCGGAAGACCGGCTGGTTGCTACAACAGAACGCCCTGTTGCAATGGTGGGTGAATTCGCTAAACTAAAAGTAATCGCTGTTACCCGTATTGGTGCTTTTCTTGACTGGGGTTTACCCAAAGATTTGCTGATTCCGTTTCGTGAGCAACAGCAAAAGATGGAAGAAGGCAAATCATACCTGGTTTATATCTATCTGGATGATGAAAGCCAGCGCATTGCAGGAACTTCAAAACTGGACAAATGCCTGGATAATATTCCTATTGATTACGAAGAAGGGGAAGAAGTTGACCTGATTATTGCCGGGCAAACAGAGCTTGGGTACAAAGCCATTATCGACAATAGTCATTGGGGAATGCTTTTCAAAAATGAAGTATTTCAAACCCTAAAAATTGGACAAAAAATTAAGGGCTATATCAAACATATCCGGGAAGATGAAAAGATTGACCTTTCTTTGGAAAAAGCAGGTTATGAAAAGATAGATCCAATTTCTGAAAGCATTTTGAACAAACTTGCGGCTAATAACGGTTTCTTACCCTTGAATGATAAAACAGACCCGGATACAATTAGTGAGACCTTTCAAATCAGCAAAAAGAACTTCAAAAAAGCAATCGGTGCATTATACAAGCAGCGAATAATTTCAATTGATGAAGACGGAATCAGGATGAAATAGTTATTTTCAAGTATCTTACCTAAAAATAACATTACTGAATGAAGCTTTGTATTGCAGAAAAACCAAGCGTTGCCCGTGAAATTGCCCATATTTTAGGTGCAAAAACCAGAAGAGACGGATATTTTGAAGGAAATGGTTACCAGGTAAGCTGGACATTCGGTCATCTTTGCACATTAAAAGAACCCAACGATTATACGGATAAATGGAAGTACTGGAACCTACGGGAGCTCCCAATGATACCACAGCGATTTGGTATAAAAGTTATTGAAGACGAAGGGGTAAAAAAGCAATTCAATATTTTGCAGGGCTTAATTGAAAAAGCTGACGAAATTATAAACTGTGGAGATGCCGGACAGGAAGGTGAACTAATTCAGCGCTGGGTACTTATAAAAGCAAAAAACAAAGCCCCAATTAAACGTCTTTGGATTTCATCGCTTACTGAGGAAGCCATTCGCGAAGGTTTTAATAATCTTCTTTCAAGTGAAAAATTTGACCATTTATATGAAGCCGGAAGTGCACGGGCAATTGGAGACTGGCTTTTGGGAATGAACGGTACCCGCCTGTACACTTTAAAATACGGACAAAACAAACAAGTGCTCTCCATTGGAAGGGTTCAAACACCTACCCTGGCAATGATTGTTGAGCGTCAAAAAGAAATTGAAAATTTCAAGCCTGAACCTTACTGGGAGATTAAAACACTTTACAGGGAGACTGTTTTTTCATCGACAAAAGGGCGTTTCAAAAAACCGGAAGACGCGAAAACTGTCCTGGAAGAAATCAGTAAGAAAGATTTACACATTGGAAAAATTCAAACTAAAAACAGCAATGAACATCCTCCGCGTTTGTTTGACCTGACTTCTTTACAAGTAGAATGCAACCGCAAATTTAACCTGAGTGCAGAAGATACACTCAGGAAAATTCAATCGCTTTACGAAAAGAAGCTGACTACCTACCCCCGTGTCGATACTACTTTTTTATCTGACGATATTTATAAGAAAGTACCTTCAACACTTAAAAAATTAAAAGGTTATGAAAGCCTGACCCACCCAATTATTGAAGCAGGAAAAATTCGCAAATCGAAAAAGGTTTTCGACAATAAAAAGATTACCGACCACCATGCTATTATCCCAACAGGCGTAAACCGAACCGACTTGAATGATATTGAGCGCAAAGTATATGATTTGGTGACCAAAAGGTTTATTGCTGTTTTTTACCCCGACTGTCAGATTGCCAACACTACTGTTGAAGCAACAATTGGCAAGCACAACTTTAAAGCGACAGGAAAACAGATTTTAAAACCGGGATGGCGTGTTGTTTTTAGCCGGGAAACCAATAATGATGACCGTATTTTGCCCCAGTTTACTACTGGCGAGCATGGTCCACACAAACCTGATCTTCAGAAGAAGCAGACACAACCACCTAACTACTACACTGAAGCAACTTTACTGCGGGCGATGGAGACAGCAGGCAAACAAATGGATGATGAAGAACTTCGGGAACTAATGAAAGAAAACGGGATTGGCCGTCCGTCTACCCGTGCAAATATTATTGAAACATTATTTCGCAGACGATACATTCGCAAAGAACGAAAGCGCCTGGTTGCAACCCAAACAGGAATTGATTTGGTTGATACCATTGAAAACGATATGCTGAAATCGGCTGAATTAACGGGTCAATGGGAACGCAAACTAAAGCAAATTGAATCTGGGGAATTAGCTATCAGTCTTTTTATGGATGAACTAAAAACCATGGTCAAAGAGGTTATTAACCAGGTTAAAAATTCACCCAAAAAGGAAATTACTATTCTGGAAGAAAAGGATAAAAAGTCTAAAAAGAAGAAAACAACCGCAGCTCCAAAAGAATTAATTTGTCCGCTTTGTGGAAATGGAAAACTGATAAAAGGAAAATCAGCATGGGGATGTTCTGGTTGGAAGAATGGCTGCAAATTCACTCTTTCATTCGAACTATTTGAAAAGAAACTAACTGATAAGCAGTTTGAAACACTTATTAGTAAAAAGAAAAGTTCTGTGATAAAAGGATTTGTATATCAAAAACTGAAATTAAGTGGAAATCTAATACTTACCGAAGAGTCAACCATACAGCTTCAACCACAAATAAAAGACACGCCTGGGTGCCCACAATGTGGCAAAGGAAAAATCCTGAAAGGAAAGACAGCATGGGGCTGTTCAAACTTTAATGAAGGATGTAGTTTCAGGGTTCCGTTTGAGCTTTAATGACTATTCATCGGATGACTTGAAGTCATCCGATGAATAGCATTCCGATGAATAGCAGATTAATGCTGCCCAACAAGCATTTCTTGCAAAGCCATGGCCATAATTTTTATTCCCTTTTCAATATCAGGGAAGTTAGCATTGGTAAAATTCAAACGGATGTGCTCCTGCCCTTTTCCATCTGTAAAAAATGAATTACCAGGAACAAACACTACCCCTTGTTTCAGGGTTCTTTCGATTAAATTATTTGACGAAACACCTTCAGGTAAAGTAAGCCAAATAAACATGCCTCCAAAAGGTCTGGTAGCACCTACTTCTTCTGGCAAATACTTATCAATCATTTCAAGCATAAATTGACATTGTTCGGCATATTTCTTCCTGATTTTATTCAAGTGCTCATCCAAATCATTGTTGGTTAAAAAGTAATGTAAAACGTGCTGGGTCAAATTGTTCGGATTTAAATCAGTTGCCTGCTTTGCCTTGTCAAAATGCGGAACAAGCTCAGGAGACAAAACCACCCAACCATTTCGCAAGCCCGGTGCAACCATTTTCGAAAAAGAGCCAGTCCAGGCCACGTTTTCTGGTGCGTATTTTTTTACTGGTTCCGGGAATTCTTCATCAAAGTAAACTTCATTGTAGGGGTCATCTTCAATAAAAAATTTATTGTAACATGTTAACAAGTCAGCTAACTGCTTACGTTTCTGACTGGAATAACTAATTCCGGAAGGGTTTTGAGCATTGGGCACTGCATACATTAGCTTTACACCATCATCCATAAACCAATCTTCAACTTCGGTTAAATTTGCCCCATCGTTTTCTAAGTTTACATGACAGAATTTTGGCTGATAAGCTGACAAGGCCTGTATAGCTCCCAGGTAACTTGGCTTTTCAATAACCACCCCATCATTGTGGTTAACAAACAAGCGAGAAAGAACATCAATAGCCTGCTGGGAACCATTTGTAATAACAACCATTTCTGGCGTGATCTTCATTCCATATTTTTGAGCGTATCGATCGGCAATCCATTCTCTTAATGGATGATAGCCCATTGACCCTGCATACTGCAAAATGCTTTTAGCTGATTGTTTCAGCACTTCATTTGCTGACTTTTGAATTTCTTCAACAGGAAACAGGTCGGGGTTGGGTAATCCTCCTGCAAATGAGATAAACTCTTTTTTTCCGGCTACATTTAAAATTTTTCGTACAAATGAGACCGGAATGTTCTTGTAGTTTTCAGATAATTTTTCGTCAAAGAATTGATTTTCCATTTTTAATTATTTATGAGTTAAACCTTTTGCAAACAAAAAGCCCTTTCCTGGTCTCACGCAGGAAAGGGCTTCAAATAGTGCAATACAGTCCTTGTCCTACGTGGGTGGTTCCACAAGGATAATCGCTGCTGCTACTGCAATATTTAAATAAATAATGCGAATCAAGAGTTGAAAATCTTGCCTTTAAATCCGGATTTTCCTGAATATTTAGAATAAACCCTTGATTCACATATTTTTATACAAGTACTC
>JANQII010000129.1 GCA_028282195.1 Prolixibacteraceae bacterium | reverse complement strand
TTGGAATATTGGGTATTCAAAATTGAATATTTTACATTTAAATGTTGATAAAATGGATTGTTATTACCAAATAAAAGATGTGTATAAAGGGTAGCTTTTCTCGAAGAGAGGCCTTCCTGCAGCAGGCAGGGACGATCCCGGGCACTCGGGATCAGGGTGGGTTAATTGAAAAAAAGTGTCACAATTCATGACATTAGCAAATAGCACTATTTCATACAATTACAGCCATTTTCAGTTTCTAACTTTAAACAAGTTCAATCTATAAACCCACCTTCTTTAAGGGTGGATATTTGAATCTAATGTTAAAATCTCTATTGATTTTTTGTTAATTAAAGCCATAAGCTTTTTTATATTTGCAATAAAAGAAAACCAGAAATCTCCATGAAATACATAAAAACTACTTTCCAACTGCAAACCGATAATGAAACCAATCGGGAAATACTTATTGCCTATTTATCAGATTCAAATTTTGAGAGTTTTGACGCCTCTGCTGATCAGCTTGAGGCATTTTACCCAATTGGACAAATTAAATCAGAAGAAATTCATGCAGCTCTGAACGATGTCCCATTTGGAGTACATTTTTCGGAAGAAGAAATGCCCGATATTAACTGGAATGAAGAGTGGGAAAAAAACTATTTCCAGCCATTATTGATTAATGAAAAGGTTTTAATTCGTGCCCCATTTCATAAAGATTATCCTGAAGCAGACTATGAAGTAATCATAGAACCCAATATGGCTTTTGGTACAGGTAACCACGAAACAACATCCATGATGATTGAGCATCTTCTGGAAATTGATGTGGAAGATAAAACAATTCTTGACATGGGCTGTGGCACAGGGATTCTAGGAATTTTTGCTTCGATGACCGGAGCTAAAAAGATTACAGCAATAGATATAAACGAATGGGCTTATGAAGGAACTTTAGAAAACGCCAAGCTCAACCAGATTAAAAACCTGGATGCTTTTCTGGGTGATGCTTCACTTTTAGGAAATGAAACTTTTGATATCATCCTGGCCAACATTCAAAAAAACGTAATCCTGGCGGATATTGAAAAATATGTATCTGTTTTAAACGATGAAGGGCTTTTGATTTTGAGTGGCTTTTTTAAACAAGACATAGAAGATATTATTGGCAAAGCGTCAAAACTGCTTCTTTCAAAAATTGAAATTAAAGAAGGCAATAAATGGGTGGCAGTTAGTTTAAGGAAGTAGTGAGAAAACGATTGAATATTAACTACCAATAGTAATGAAAATTGTTATTTCACCGGATAAATTTAAAGGTTCATTAAGCGGGCTTGAGTTTTGCGATGCTGTAGAAAGAGGCATCAAAAAACATCGGGAAGATGTTGAAATAATTAAACTCCCCTTGGCTGACGGGGGTGATGGAACCGTAGAAGTTCTTCAATATTATCAGGGTGGTGAAATGATGACTGTTCTGGTTCACGATCCTTTATTCCGTAAAATTAAAGCCAGCTATCTTTATTCATCTAAAAATAAGATGGCTTTTATAGAAATGGCTGAAGCTTCCGGTATCCGGCTTCTAAAAAATGAAGAATTAAATCCGTTACTGACCAGCACATACGGAACAGGCGAGCTTATCAGCAATGCTATTGTAAAAGGTGCACGACATATCATTCTTGGAATTGGGGGTAGCTCAACGAATGATGCAGGGATGGGCATGGCAAAAGCATTGGGTTATCACTTTTTTGACAAGTCTGGTCAAGAGCTTAATGGAACTGGTAGTGATCTTATCAAGCTTCACAGGATAGACGATTCATCTGATAAACTAAAAAATGTAAAATTTGAAGTCGCCTGTGATGTTGACAATCCCCTTTTCGGTCGCAATGGAGCAGCTCATGTTTACGCTCCACAAAAAGGAGCGACACCAGAGATGGTAACTGAATTAGACAAAGGGTTGCAAAATTTCAACCAGGTTGTGAAAAATCAATTCCAAAAAGATTTACAGAACATTAAAGGAGCTGGCGCCGCTGGGGGATTAGGTGCAGGTTGTGTACTTTTTTTAAATGCTGAATTGAAATCAGGAATTTCGTTGATAAAAGATGTGGCCAATTTTGATGAGAAAATCCAACATGCCGGTTGGCTGATAACCGGTGAGGGAAAAATAGATGAGCAAACTTTTTCAGGAAAAGTTATTCATGGCATACTGGAATCAAGGACAAATCAAAAACTAGCTGTTTTTAGCGGTATTAGTGAGCTTGAAACAGATCAGTTAATACAATTTAATATTGACTTCCTTGCTGAAATTGCGACTTACGCAAAAAACACTGAAGATTCTATAAAAAATGCAGCTCATTACCTTGAACAAGCTGCATCAGATTTTGCAAAGGAGCATTTAACTTAATTGAACATCCATTTTAATATTCAAAAAAACGTTTTTCATGCGGCGGATGAAATGTACAATGCTCCGGACAGCCCATTGAATCCGCCTGATTTCTTACCACATATCCCAACACCGGGTAAGCCCGTCTAAAGCCGGACAAAACCCGGTGCTACAACTATTTAATCCCTACGGGATATGATTTCAGGTTCTCGATACTTGATACTCGTTATAATCAAGGACCCAGGCATTTGGGAATGAATCTCCCGTCCTATCAAA
>JANQII010000111.1 GCA_028282195.1 Prolixibacteraceae bacterium | reverse complement strand
AAATTAAAAATGTTAATAATTTTATCAATATACAATTTTAAAAAAGATGTGTACACACGGTAGCTGACGGTAGGCAGGGATAAATTCCTAACAGTTACTTAAATGTACTATTCATTTTTGATGATTTTTTATTTAGTGATTTCAATTAAATATTTTTCCAATTCATCATAATCCTGATAAACCTTCCAAAGGTCATCAGTATTTTTCTGAAAATCATATAATTTACTCTTATAGAAATTAACTAAATGCTGGTATTCAAGATTATAAGCAAGATTATTCACCTCGTCAGGATCATTTATTAGATCGTACAATTCAAATTTGGGGCGTTGGAGAAAATCCTTTATTAATCGTTTCCCAAATTTCGCAAGCTGATTATCTTTTATTAATTTCGCAAACCTTTCGGCAGAGACCCCTAGCGGAAATGGCTGGCCATAAGCAAGGTTCCATATTAGTTTGTACCTACGGTCTCTAATCATACGCATCGGATAATACATTGTTGTTTCATGAAAGGTATGGGATGCATATATGGTATCAAACCCTATACTTTTTTCTTTGTTTAACTGGCTTTTGATTGATCTTCCATGAAAGTTAAGTTTTGAGATATCAACACCGGCTAAATCTAAAAGAGTAGGCGTTATATCTGTAAAACTAATCATCGCATCACTAACAATTCCATGTCTTTTTTGGAACGGATTCCTCAAAACAAAAGGAAGTCGAATCCCTGGTTCATAAAGGTTCAGCTTTGCCCCCATAAAAGGACGCCCATTGTCAGAAGTAAATAATATGATTGTATTATCCCACTTATTTTCTCTTTTTAGTTTCTCAATTAAGTTCAGCAGACCTTTATCCGCACGTTGTGCTGACATGTAATATTTTGCCAAATCACTCCTGATGGCAGGAATATCAGGCAGGTGATTTGGGACAACTATATCCTCTGCCCTAATGGTATCAGAACCATGTCGCTTAAACGGGCGATGAGGCTCCATAGTACAATAATATAAGAAAAATGGGGAACCCGAATCATCCGATATAAATTGATCTATCCTTTCATCAACCGAAATCTTCTTTGTTTTTTCTTTACTATTTTCTTTTTGGTTCTGAAATTGAAATACCTCTAAAGGAGCAACATGGAATTTTCCAATATGCATAGTTCTGTATCCTTCATCTTCCAGCATTACGGGCAATGATTTGATATTAGAGAAAGCCGAAAAATGAAATTTCCCATGCGAATGTCCATATTGTCCATTCGCATGATTGTGCAGGCCTGTTAGTATAACGGAACGACTGGCTGAACAGGATGGTGATGTGCAAAAAGCATGGGTGAACCTTGTTCCTGCTTCTGCCAAAGCGTCAATTCCAGGTGTTTTAATAAAAGGATTGCCATAACATCCTGCATCGTTTGTACCAAGATCGTCGACTACATAAAGAATAATATTTGGCCGATTATTTGTTTTTTTATTCGATGCAGAAATTGTTCCTGACCAAAATATCAGGAAGGCACAAAACAATACCTTCAAAAAATTGCCACAGTCGTTTAATGTATTCATATTTAATTATATTAAAAAGTATTTATTTTTTGATAGGAGCAAATATTACAGCCAATCCGTTCTGCTGTAATATATTCTGTTCCAGAACTGACCTATGATTTACCTTTATCTCACGAATTTGTACATTGGTACGCGTATTTAATGATTTATTATCGGAAAAGATTTTTGCAGCGTATGTTGAACCCTTATCCAGAAAATCAAGTTTTAAAGAAAGGTTGTATGCTTCATGGCCCGTAATTGACCCGAGGTACCATTTATTCCCCTTCCTACGTGCAATTGATACATATTTCCCCGGATACCCTTCGATTACTTTGGTATCGTCCCACACGGTTGGAACATCATCAAAAAACTGGAGGTCATCTATTTCAGGAATTGCCCCTTCCGCCCCCCCGGCACCTCCTTTTTTGGGAGGGGATTCCTGTGGCCGATCGTACCAATATAAAAATTGCCATGGACTATATATGCAAATTACTTTTGCCATTTGTGAAGCATGTGACCCCATTTTTTCTTCTACACGGCTCGCAAAATAACAATTGGTTTGGTCTCCTGCACCAGCTATCATACGTGTGAAAATGGTATTTATAACACCATCATTTGGGGTACTTTCTTCATCGCCTTTAATACCTTCCTGTGTCATTAAATTGGGGAAAGTACGGGAATAACCGGTTGGACGGTATTCATCATGAATATTAACCATTAATCCGTACCCTGCAGCCTTCCTAACGGCTTCATGAATCCAGGCAGTCCATTTCTGAGGACCAACATTTACAAATCCGTACTTTAATCCCGCAACACCCCATGATTTATAAAGTGGTAAAATTTCGTCCAACTGTTTTTCCAGTGCCCTGCGGTTGACGTACAAAATTATTCCAATTCCTTTTTCATTGGCATAGCCAATCACTTTATGTAAATCGAGTGGTCCTGTAGAGCGATTTGGGTCAACGGTTACTGTTGTTGCATCCGAAGCATCGTCGTATTCGTTTCCGTACCAACCAGCGTCGAACTCAACAAATTGCAAGTTGTGTTTTACTGCAAAATCAACACAAGCAATTCCGCCCTGGGTAGTTAAAGTAACTTCCCGAATAACTTTACCTGGTTTGATAAATGATGAATTTGCAATTTTATTTTCTTCATTAAGGTTAAGCAGTAAATAATTATTCTGAAGAATTTGAGCAGCATTTTCTCCGGCCATAATATATCTCCAGGGTATATTATAGCCATTCGCAGCAATGGAAACCGGGTATTGATTTTCTTTACCTTTTTCAAGAGAAGCCACCAAAGTGTTGGCTTTCGACTGATGCTTTTTGAACTTCATACGGGCAAAATCTACCAATGCAGCTTCACCAATTGCCGTAAAAACCGAATCGGAAAGTTCTGCCAGCAATGGTCGTTCTGCAATGAATGAAAGCTCTGAAAGCCTGCGCTTATTAATTTCAGTCTGGGCATGACTACTTGCCCAAACATTTGCGTTTACGGGATAGCAAAATTCTGTTAGTTCTTTATCAATTTGCAAATCCTCATTGCTATTAATCTCATACTTGAAAGCCACACCCTCATTGTATGCACGAACCCGCAGGGCCAGTTCTCCATGCCAATTGTTACAAGAAAGTTGTATTAATGCTTCGTTATAATAATCAGTATAAACGTTGTACTCACCATAAAGTGGTGTCCATTCCTTTTGTTGAGTGTTTTTTTCAACATTTTTGACCTTAACCCCTTCAGGAAGAACTGTTCCCCCGGTGAGTTTAAAACCTAAAGCTGATTTTTCTATAATTGTTTTATTATTCCAGTCAACGGAATAAGCGAAGCTATCTTTAACATCAAGGTTGAATGTGTATGAACTATCAGGACTGGTTAATTCAACATTATCAAGATTCTTTTTGCACCCCAAAAATGGGAGTATCAGAATAAATATCCAAAGTATATTATTTTTTTGTATTTTCATAATATTATTTTTCTTTTTAAAGTTGTTGTGCGCTTTAATTTGCCAATATCAAATTTTAAAATTTCGTCATACTATTTATTATACATTGCAGGCGTGTATTCGGGAGCATTAATGCTTTTCCTCCATTGCCCCATTTCATTTTTTAACCGTTTTACAATCCCAGGGTTTTCCCTGGAAATATCGAATTTCTCACCAGGATCGGTTTTTAAATTATATAACTCGAAATGATGTTTTAATCCCTGGGGAGTTTCCATCAATTCAATTAATTTCCAATTATCTTTAATTATTGCACCTCCTGGTTTCCTGTTAGGATTGGCAAAATGATGTGTTGAAATAGGAAAGTACAACCAATGCAATTCATTTCTTTTTAATTTTCTTTTGGGATTAATTAGTAAGGGGGTAATGTCAACACCGTCAATGCTATCCATTTTTTTTATACCAGCCATCGTAAGTATTGTTGGGTATAAATCGTGCCCTATTACAGGGGCATGGCAAACCGTACCACCTTTTGTTACACCAGGCCATTTTATAAAAAGCGGTTCCCTGATCCCCCCTTCATATAAAGATCCTTTACCATCGCGAAAAGGAAAGTTTGAAGTTACATCCAACAGTCCGCCATTATCACTAAAAAATAAAACGATGGTGTTATCAGCTATACCTGTTTTTTGGATGGCTTCCAAAATTCTTCCGACATTGTCATCCAAATGCTCAACCAATCCTGCATATTCAGGATTGGTATGCAACATGCCATCTTTTAATTTTCCCTGGTACTTTTTTACCTTCACATCCTTTGCTTCAATGGGAGTATGTACTGCATAGAAACAGAGGTTTATAAAAAATGGACCATCACGGTTCTGTTGAATAAAATCGATAGCTTTATCTGTCAATTTATCAGTAAGAAAATCTTCGCTATTACTTTTCTCCAAATCCGGGACATCAAATATACTTTTCGCTGACTTTTTAAAAGGATAAAAATAAGTGGCTGGCATACCTGCTTTATTGGTTGCAATACTGATATCATATCCCTGATTAATTGGGCTATGACCTAAATTTCCAAGATGCCATTTTCCTATATGACAAGTTTTGTACCCCATAGTTTTCAATCTTTCTGAGATGGTAATTGTTTCGGGTGGTATTCCATTAAAGGAATGATTGACACAATTTAACCGGGCAGGGTATTTCCCGGTTTGGATTGCCAACCGGGAAGGCACACATGTTGGATGCGAGGCATACGCACGTGAGAATATTACACTTTGCGATGCCAGTTTATCAATATTAGGGGTTTCATATAAATCACTTCCATTCATACTTAAATCAGCATATCCCAAATCATCAGCTAAAATTAATATGATGTTCGGCCTATCCTCCCTGTTGTAATGTTCTTTTCCGGTAGCAAGCCCAAAACTGTAAAGGAAAATAATCAGGAGCAACCAGAATGGGTCTTTTCTAAATCTTTGTATCGTATTATGTTTTCTTTTCATTTCCTGTCTTTTTCTAAACCAGCTTTTATCCGGGTAACCAGACAATAAATATTCCCGCCAAAGAAGGTAGAGGTATTGGAGACCAACCTGCCTGGATACAGGTCTGCCTGTATTTCAAAAAAATACGTTTGATAAAAGCTTACTCCCGATAGTATCTAAGGAGATCTGTATTAAAAAAATTATCATATTGGTGGAAAATATCAAATTTCCTCCCTGTTCTATTTATTTTAACATTGAAGCTATCAAAAGATTAATATCCATCATTTTGCCGCCACTCCGGGTTAAGGTCCATTTCTTGTAAAGGAATTGGTTCCAACATATGGAAATCACGAACATTTGCCTCTTGAAAACCTCCATAATAATCATCACTTACCATCTTTACCCTTTCCAGAAAAATATTCCAGCGGATGATATCATATCTGCGAAATCCTTCCATTGCAAGTTCGAAAGCACGCTCATCTATTATAGCTAATTTAAATGATTCGTAATTAAGGCCACTTAAATCAGGTAAAACGGTACCGTCAGTTTTATGTTCCGCAGGTCTTGCACGTTCCCTTACCGTATTAATGGCAGCATATGCTTCAGGGCTTGGTCCGTCATTAATTTCATTAAGCGCTTCGGCTAACATTAAGTAAACAGCAGAAAATCTATAAACAGGAATATTATATGGAGTTCTCCATGCATGATCCCCGTTTCCAGGTACTTTTCTGAATTTGTTAATCTTTGGCCTTTTTCCTCGTTGATTATTGGATGGAACAAAATCGTACCCGGTTTTGAAAGAGCCATGCCCAAGAGTCCAGTCCCTTCTGACATCGAGCGGATCATACAAATCCCAGAAATCCAAATTACTTCTCAAACTAGCAAATCCCCCCCCTTTTCCTGCTCCGTACTTGCCAGCTGTCAACGCATTTGGAAAAGTACTTCCGTTATCAGGCATTGAATGATCAATTTCCCATATTAATTCTTTGTTGTAAATATCCCGATATAAATCTTTAAATACATTTGTAAAATCAGGATCCAGTTCATACACTCCCATTGCAATTATTTCCTGGCACAAATCCCTCACATTTGTCCAATAGCTTTTATCCCCCTCTATCATCTGTCCGTCCCAGGATCTTCTCCAACCAGCCATATACATATAATAATGTGCTTTTATCATCTTTACGGCCCCTAATGTTAACTTTCCCTGCCTGGTATACACTTTTTTATATATTTCAGGGTATTCTTCCATTATATTCTCTGCAGAAGTCAAATCTTCAAGCATAGCCGTACGGATAACATCTACACTTTCCCTTGGCAGGTCTAAACCGTCAATCCCTTTTGACTGATCCAGTTTAAGCGGAACATCTCCGTAGGTAATTGTTAATTCCAGGTAATAAAAAGCCCTTAATGCAAGAGCTTCGGCTACTGCTTTATCGGCTCCTTCATATCCTTTTTCATTTACCGATTCAATAATGAAATTGCATGCATTTATACCCTGGTATAAGTGGTCCCAACGTCTTACAGGCCATCTGTCTGCAGGAGACCAAACATAAAATGCCCTCATTGCATAAGCATTTGTTTTGGATCCACCGTATGTAGTTAAATCTGTTCCGGCACAAGTTCCTAACAAATTTTGGTAACCTCGAATAAAATTTTGTGTTAAAGGGTAATAAGCCCCGTTTAGCGCGATATCGGCATCTTCAACTTTCCCGGGGAAATTATCCTGGGTCAAAAAAGAGAAAGGCTCTTCTTTGAGGAAATCATCACAAGAAGAAAGAAGAAACAAAATTAATAT
This sequence comes from Prolixibacteraceae bacterium, assembly GCA_028282195.1. GTDB lineage: Bacteria > Bacteroidota > Bacteroidia > Bacteroidales > Prolixibacteraceae > Sunxiuqinia. The sequence continues at coordinate 6,122 of JANQII010000111.1, read as the reverse complement.
GGTGAATAAGTATTTTGTTTTCATAATTTTTAGAATTTAATTTTTGCACCTAAGGTAATTGATTTAGAGTGTGGATAATTTGATTCATCCACTCCGGGTGTTAACATACCCCTGGATAATGAAACGTCAGGGTCGTACCCGGAATATTTTGAGAAAGTCAAGAGCTTATCCCCTGAGATATAAAACCGGAGATATTTTATACCAATTGGTTGTATTACTTTTGAAGGGAAATTATAACCTAAAGTAATATTATTCAGCCTTAAAAAAGAACCATCTTCAACGACCCAGGAAGTTAGATTCTCATAATCAAGACCTTTTGCATCCCACGCCCAAATATCGTTTGTTTTGTTTTCCGGGGTCCACGCATCCATAATATGTTTCAATCCACCTTGCCTCACACCTGGCAGCCATAAAAAGTTCTTATTGGTATTTATAACTTCGTTACCGTAACGAAATGTGAACAATACCGAGAGGTCAAAATTTTTGAATTTAATATTATTTGTAAATCCGCCAAACCAATCGGGTATACCGTTCCCAATAACAGTCCTGTCAAATTCTGAGCTAATCACTCCATCCGGAACTCCCTCAGGACCACTAATATCTTTATATCGGGGGCCACCAATCTTCCCGCCACTACCCAATTGAGCTAAGTTATCAACCTCATCCTGGTCCTGGTTCACCCCGTCATAAACATAACCGTACATTGCCCCAAGTGGCTCACCTTCTTTTACAATAAACATATTTGACTTATGCCCATATTTGCCTGTGAAAAAAAAATCAGAATCAGATAAACGCAGTACTTTCGTTTTGGGGAAAGAGATATTAAAACCAGCCTTCCATTTTAGTTCTCTTTTAGAGAATATGACAGAATTTACATCAAATTCAAAACCAGATGCTTCAATATCGCCAATATTTGAGGTAAACGTAGTAAAACCTGAATAACTGGGAATTGGTGCATTAAGTAACAAATCGTTCGATTTCTTTTTGTAATAATCTGCAGTAATATTTAATTTATTATCAAAGAACCCGACATCGATCCCAAAATTAAATTGTTTGTTTTCCTCCCATTTTAAATCTTCATTAGCCATTTTGCCCGGTATCAATCCAATATTTTGTGTACTGTTTATTGATATATTGGCACTATTAAATTGCATCATGGAAGCATATCTACCTATTGAATTATTTCCGGTAATACCATAGCTTACCCGCAACTTCAGGTTTGAGAAAGTGTCCAGTTTTTTTACAAAGTTCTCTTCTGAAGCCCTCCATGCAAATGCACCCGACGGGAATACCCCCCATTTATTATTCGGGCCAAAATTAGATGCACCATCTGCCCTTATTGTTCCAGTTAACAAATATCGGTCATAAGCTGAATAATTTAACCTTCCAAAAAAACTACCCAGTGTACTCTTCCATTTACTTGTTTGGGGGCTCGATGGGGCAGCACCTAATTCCAGCTTATCTGCACCTAATGTTTCTATGGCAAAATTCGTTGATCTGCCACTTAAACTTTCATATACCTGCGATTGAGCACTTGCACCTATCATTGGCTTTATAATATGATTACCTAATTCCAATTTATATGTTAAAATATTTTCATATAACCAGGATAGGGTTTGGTTATGACTAACAGATCCGATACCTCCATAGTTTTTGCCGCTGGAAACATCTGATGGCAAGTAGCTTTTACCTTTGTTCCCAAAGTATCTCAAAACTCCGTTAGCTCTAAAAACAAGATCTTTAATGGGTGCGTATTGAATGTAATTGGACGTAACAATGCTAATATTTTGCCTTAATTGTTGCGATTCTGTTATCCATTTGAGTGGATTAGTCCCAAACTGATCCTGAAAATCCGGGTCCTCATAATCCTGCCAATTATCTGTTTTCGCGGTTGATGGAACATAAGGCCTTGCATCTAACACACGCTTTCCAGCATTGGATTCACCTGACAAAGAAGGTCCATTTCGTTCAGCAAATGAAAAATATAAATTGCTACCTGCTTCAAGTTTTTCATTAATTTTTGAATCAATCCTTGCCCTGGAATTTACCCGTGAATAATCGGACCCATGGGCTATACCTTCTTGATCGAGATAGCCTAAAGAAGCAACATATTTTGTCTTTTGATTTCCTCCACTGATTGACAGATTATGTGTTTGCATCAAAGCTGTCCTATACGCTTCATCCTGCCAATCAACTTGTATTGAATCATTTGCCCAGGCATCCAGGTTATCATACAAATACTTTTCTTCTTCATTGGCAAAAAATTGCTGTATTTTGGCATAATCCACATTATCGATCGTTTCTAATTTTTTAATAATGTTTGAGAATGAAGCTTTTCCATCGTAGCTTATTTCAATTGATCCTTGTCTACCTGATTTTGTTGTTATTATTACAACTCCGTTTGAGGCCCTGGCACCGTAAATTGCACCTGCCGAAGCATCTTTCAATATTTCAACTGACTCAATATCCTGCGGGTTTAAATCCATGTTATCACCTCCTAACTGGGGAAATCCATCGATTACATACAGCGGTGAATTGGAAGCAGAAATTGAAGATCCACCCCGGATTAATATACCAGCGGCTTCTCCCGGCCGGCCACTTTGTGATGTCACCTGCACACCAGCTGCCAAACCTTGCAAGGCATCATTTAATGAAGCAGTATTCGCTTTTTCAATATTGTCTGATTTCACAGAAGTCACAGAACCAGTTAGATCTCTTTTTCTGACTGTTCCATACCCAATAGCTACCACTTCTTCAATGCCAATGGCATCTTCCTGCAAAATGATGTTAAAATTTGTTTGGCCTGCAACAGCAACCTCTTGTGTTTGCATTCCAACAAAAGAGAATATCAGAGTTGCATTTTCATAAACATTAGATAAATTGAAGTTTCCATCAGAGTCAGTAATCGATCCAGTGGTTGTCCCTTTAATAACAATAGATACCCCCGGAAGTGCAGCCCCGGAAGCATCAGTCACTTTTCCTGAAACTTTTTTGGTTTGCTGCACTACTGATCGAATTCGATCTTTCTCTGATAAAATAATTTGACGGTTATTAATCGTATACTTAATGTTTTTTCCTTCAAATAAAACATCCAATACTTCCGTAATAGGTTTATCCGTCAAGTTAATTGAAACTTCTTTGTCCAGAGACACAAACTGATTATTATAAAAGAAGAAGTAATCCGTTTCATCTTCAATAATTTCAAGCACATCAGTGATAGTAGCATTCTGCACATTCAAGTTCAAACGTTTGCTTTGAGCAAAATTATTTACTGCCAACAACTGCAAACTTGAAAAAACAATTAATAAGACACTTAATCTCATAATCTTAAATAATTTACGGACACAGGCAAACAAATACCTGTAATCCATTAAGAACCATTTTTTTTTCATAAATTTGGTTTTTCAATGAGTTAATTATATTACTATGATTAATTCTCAAAGGGCAGTGGTGCGAACACTGTCCTTTGTTGTTAGTTAGCCCGTATTTTTACATTTCTATTAATAATTTCTGTTTTAACTGAAGTTGAAATCTCCATCATTTTAAGAACTTCCCCTAAAGTCTCATTCCGGAGTGTAGCAGTATATTTAAGACCTGATGATTTCAAACTTTCAGATAATTCAATGTTGCAGTTGTACCAGCGTTCAAGCTTTTTAACAACTTCAGCTATAGGAGTATCTTTAAAAATTAAATACCCATCTTTCCAGGAAGTTGAAAGTCTGGTATCAACATCATCAATAATGATAAGCTTATTTGTATTTTTATTCAATGTAGCTTGCTGACCGGGAACCAAACGGCTTACTTCTTCCCCGTTTGGAGATAATATGGCTATTTCACCATCAACTAATGTGGATATTAGTTGATGATCATCATCATAGCTTGAAATATCAAATGATGTCCCCAAAACTTTAATATTCAACTTTTCTGTTTCTACAAAAAATGGTTTCGTTTTGTCATGTGCCACTTTAAAATATCCCTGCCCAGAAAGTTTTACGACTCTTTGTTTTTGATTATTGATAGAAACCGGATACTCCAACTTACTTGCAGAATTTAACCAGACCTCAGTTTCGTCTGGCAATGTAAAATGCACCCTTGAGCCAGGGCTTGCAAAAACCTCCTGCTTTACAAGCTGATCGGTTACATTCGCTTTTTGCTCAATTAAACTGTAATACAAGTAGCCCGAAAGAATAAGTAAAGGAATAAATAATACCGCAGCAATTCTTAAAAAATACGACTTCCAGCTTTGAAGATCATTCCTGGCATTTAAATTGCTGATTTCATCTTTAGATATCAGGCTTAAAAGACCTGATTTTACATGTTCAAGATTAGCCTCCTTTATTAGGACATTGGAGCTATTAACCCTTTCCCAATGCTTAATCATTAATTCACTTAATTGCTGGTCTTTATAAGTTGACTGGATGTATCTGCGCAGTTCTTCATTTTCAGAAGAATTGATCTTCCCTGACAATAATTTTTCCAACAAGTGATTGATCTTGATTTGTTTTTCTCCCATATGATTTTAAACTATTCATACAGGTATACACACAACTTTAAACCACCCCCTATTCGGAAATTTATTTTTTATCACTACTGCCCGGGTAAAATTTGTTAATCCACTACGTGGAATAATCAACTTCGTATTTACCTTGTTTTACAATACTTTATCCGCTACGCGGAAATTCCCTGCGGGAGATAAAGTATTGTAAAAATGCTGGTCCCTTATCAACATATACCTCGTAGAGCTTAGGTTAATAAAGAAGTATAGCGGTTTCATTATATTTTATCCGGACACTACCGATTTTTTATAAAAATAATTCGAAAAAGATAATTCCGGAGAACCCCAAAGAGCGCAGATTCTTTTTAATATCTGCTAAGGCAGAGGTCATCTGATTTTCAACAGTTTTTGCAGAAATTCCCAGATAATCAGCAATTTCAGCATTTGACATTGCTTTTTCCCTGCTTAACTGAAAGATTTCCTTTCGTTTAGGTGGGAGTTTTTCTATTGACTTTTTATATGCACGATCCAGCTCATTAAAGTCCAATTCTTCATCTAACAAAATATTTTTGCCCGGGTGTAGCTTAGCGTATTCAATAAAAGCTTTGTGATAATTTGATTTTCGTATCGTATTTAATATTGCATTTTTTGCAATGGTGAACAAGTAAGATTCAAAAGACTTTTGAGTTGAAATCTCTTGCCGGGCATTCCAAATTTTCAAAAAAACCTCCTGAACAATCTCTTCTGCCTCTTCTTTACACTTGAGATAGCCTATTGAAAATGCATAAATCTTTCGACTGTATTTATCAAACAACACCCGAAAAGCAAATGTAGAACTGGATTTTAATTCATATAACAAATCCACATCTTTATATAAACGATCCTCTTTCAAATAACCCTGTTTTGTGAATTGTCTGTCCAAATTTATAGAATCTATTTATAACAGCAAGTTTTAGATGTAGATTTGAGATTTATCAAATACAAAAAAGGCATGCCAAAATTTTGACATGCCATTTCTTTTGCAAAAGCTAACTGAAAGATCTTACAAGCTTAAAATGTGGCGACCTTCTTTAAAGTAGTCAGTCATTTCGCCCATGTATTTAACGGTTATGCCCAGCTCTTCCAATTTTGGTGAAACTTCATACATATCTGCACATCCCTTGCAGGCTTTAACTACCGTTCCCTGGTCCATAATTTTTTTCACGTAGTCTTGTAAATCTTTGTCTTCGGATAGAAGTTTTACTGATGGCCCCCAAACAACCAATGTAATATCGTCCCACCATTTAAAACGTTTTGAGTTATAGGTGTACATCAGCAACATTTTCTCAGCCACTTCTTTATCGCCGGTTGCCCATAAAACAACGAGTTTTTCAGAACCTTCTGCAGATTTAGCAGCCACCTTTGCTGAATGTTCACATGCTGTTTTAGCTGGTTCATTTGCATTAGCTACCAAGCCAATTCCTAAAAACAGGATTGACAACAAGAATAATTTTGTTTTCATGATTTTTGATTTTTATTTAAAGAAGTTGTCTAGTGTGAAGATTGTTAATTAAACGAATTAAAATTTTTGATGGTATTTTTCTTTGTTCAAGGCAAGTTTTACAGGCATCCCGATTGCTCGGGACGG
>JANQII010000109.1 GCA_028282195.1 Prolixibacteraceae bacterium | reverse complement strand
AGCAAGGATTAGCCGGATAGATTAAGAGACTGTTTTGATTTTATTCATTTACCCTATTATTCGTCTTTCCTGCCTACCGCAGGCAGGTTCACTTATACTGCTGCAAAATTTCCTTATCCCGATAGTTATCGGGACGCTCAATTTTGCCTGGTCTAAGCAAAAAATACTTCATAATATTTCTAAAAAATAAATTCAAAATAGTCTCTAAACTTCAAAAAAACGTCATAAACATTTCTCAACTCAATCTGTTTTTCTGCAAAAGTTGTTAATAATTTCAAATTAGTCAGCTGGCAGACAAAACTGAGTTTCATTATTTATTATTATTGTCGAAGAATTTACAAAAAAGATAAGATTATGAAGAAAGCATTTTTAATGTTATTTGCTATTGTTGCTGGACTAACTATTACAGTTACAGCAGGAAATGAGCCTAAAACAGGAATAAACATTGGTGAAAAAGCACCTGATATTATAGAACAATCAGTTGATGGTAGTGAAATGAAACTATCCGACTTAAAAGGTCAATTAGTTTTAATTGATTTTTGGGCATCGTGGTGTCCCCCTTGCAGAAGAGAAAATCCAAATGTAGTTGCTGCATACGAAAACTTTAAAGATAAAGAATTCAAAAACGCGAAAGGATTTACTGTTTTTAATGTTTCTTTAGATAAAAATAAAGTTGCATGGGAAAAAGCAATTAAAGATGATAAACTAAGCTGGGATTATCATGTAAGTGACCTGAAGGGGTGGAACTCAAAACATGCAAGTATCTATCGTGTTAATGGAATACCAGCCAGTTTTTTAATTGACGGCGATGGTATTATTCTTGCTAAGAATTTGCGTGGTGCTGCACTTGAAGCAAAGCTGAAAGAATTATTAAAATAACTATACAAAACTGAATAATTTATGAAGGCGGTACGGTTGTACTGCCTTCTTTTTTATACTTTTGGCAGCTATTTTATGAAATGAATGCCAAATTGTCTTTTAAATGCAAATGGCAACATTTTTGTTAACTGTCAAACCGATAATTTAAACCGCTTTAAAATGGCAGAAGAAAAAGTTAAAAAGGAAGTTGAAGAAGTAAATGCAACAATTGAATCAGAACAGGATTCAGTTGAGGATAAGAAAGAAGAAAAAAAAGAAGACAAGAAGAAAAAAGATAAAGCTGAAAAAAAGATTGATAAGTTGAAGTCAGAACTTGCAGATATCAAGGATAAACACATGCGTTTGCAGGCTGAATTTGATAATTACCGCAAGCGTACCCTAAAAGAAAAAATGGAGCTGGTTAAGTCGGGTGGAGAAAGTGTATTGACAAATATTCTTCCAGTTATTGATGATTTCGAAAGGGCACTGGTAGCTTTTGAAGAAATGGAGGAAGATAATCCGCTAAAACAGGGAATTAACCTTATTTATACGAAGTTTCAGGAGTTTCTGAAACAAAACGGGATTAAGGAAATTGAAGCCAAAGAGCAAAGTTTTGATGTGGATTTACATGAGGCAGTAACGAAAATACCTGCACCTAAAAAAGAACTTAAAGGAAAAGTGGTAGATGTAATTCAAAAGGGTTACCTGCTAAACGAGAAAGTTATTCGCTTTTCTAAAGTGGTAATTGGCGAGTAATTGAAAAGATAATACCATGACCAAAAGAGATTATTACGAAATATTAGAAGTAAGCAAAGGGGCATCAGCAGAAGAGATAAAAAAGGCTTATCGAAAAAAAGCGTTGAAATATCATCCTGATAAAAATCCGGACGATAAAGAAGCAGAAGAAAAATTTAAGGAAGCAGCTGAAGCCTATGAAGTATTGAGCAACCCGGAGAAGCGCCAGCGATATGACCAGTTTGGGCATGCGGGTGTTAGTGGTGCAGCTGGTGGTGGCTTTGGGGGTCACGATATGTCCATGGATGATATCTTTTCCATGTTTGGAGATATTTTCGGAGGTGGTTTCGGAAGCGGCTTTGGAGGCTTTGGAGGTTCTCGCAGCAGAGGTGGTGGGCGTCGTGTCCACAGAGGTTCTGATCTTCGGGTAAAAGTTACCTTGACGTTAAAGGAAATTGCCGAAGGTGTCGAGAAAAAAATCAAGCTAAAAAAATATAAATCATGCGATAGCTGTAACGGTACCGGCGCGCAAGGTGGCTCTGATTATGTTACTTGTTCTACTTGTCGTGGTAGCGGGCATGTTACCCGTGTTACCAATACCTTGCTCGGGCAAATGCAAACGACAGCTGTCTGCCCTACCTGTCATGGGGAAGGACAAATCATTAAAAATAAATGCTCAGCCTGTCATGGCGAAGGTGTTGTTCGCGAAGAAGAAGTAGTTTCAATTAATATACCGGCAGGTGTTGGTGAAGGAATGCAGCTTAATGTTTCCGGTAAAGGGAATGCAGGAAGAAGAGGTGGCGTGAATGGGGATTTGTTGGTCGTTATCCATGAAGAAGCACATCCAGATTTAATTCGCGATGGCAACAACCTTATTTACAATCTATTTCTGAGCATGCCTGATTTTGTATTGGGAACAACTGCTGAAATTCCTACTGTTGATAGTAAAGTTAAGGTGAAGATTGAAGAAGGCACCCAACCCGAAAAAATCTTACGTTTGCGCGGAAAAGGTTTGCCCGATGTTAATGGATATGGCAAAGGAGATTTGTTAGTTCGCATACATGCCTGGACACCAAAGAAAATTACTTCTGAAGAACGTAAAATGATTGAAAAGCTTCAGCAATCTGAAAGCTTTAAATATACTCCCGGGAAAGGAGATAAGAGCTTCTTTGAGAAGATGAGGAACATGTTTGATTAAAAAAAACTTAAGAAATTAAAACAAGAAAAGCCGGCATTAGCCGGCTTTCTTATTTTTAGTGATTGTTAAAAGAGCTTATCTTTTCAATTTAATGACTTCACTTCCGGCTAAAAGGAATGCGCCGGTTCCGTAAACTTCCCAACTTGCAGAAGTAAAGTTTGCACGAGGATCTGCTCCGATTGGTTGCACCCAACCCACTTTGCCGTTTTTATGAATAAGGCTGTTTAAGCCAATCCAGGCTTTTTCAACAACCGGAAGATATTTTTCTTTATCGAGCAGGCCATTGTTTACACCCCAAGCCAAAGCATATGTGTAAAAACCTGAACCGCTGGCCTCGCCGCCAGGATATGATTCAGGATCTAAAAGGCTTGCTCGCCATAAACCATCTGCTTGCTGGATTTTAGCTATTTTAGCAGCCATTTCTTTAAAGGTCTTTTCATAAATTTCTCTGTTAGGATAATCGGCAGGTAGTTCTTGTAATACACGAACAAGGCCACCCATAACCCAACCATTTCCTCTCGACCAGAAAATCTTTTTCCCATTCGCTTCTTTCAAAATTTCTTCCTGGTCCCATTGGTAACGAATATCTCTCGCAAAAAGATGTTCTTCTTTGTCATATAAAAGGTCATAACATTCCAGGAAAAGCTTATCACTAAGTTTTAAATAGTTGTTATCTTCCAAAGTAATTCCCAACTTAACAAATGCCGGTGGCCCCATAAACAACGCATCGCACCACCACCATGTAATAGGCATGAGCGTCTTTTTTACAGGGTAGGCTGTATTGATAAATTCATCCATCGTTTCTACAAATGGCTGAATCATTTTTTCATCTTTTTTGATTCGAAAAACATCAATGTATGTTTGGCAAATTGCATGATCATCAGCATGATGAAGACGGGGGCCGGCTTTCCATTCATTGGTTTCACCCATTTCAAGCATAGCCTTCATGATTTTTTCTGAGCCTGTTGTTTCATATGCTGCAAAAACACCTGCATAAAAGGCACCGTTTGTCCAGTCCCATAGCTTGTGTTTGGGGTTTTTTAATTGCCATGCTGTTGCTTTTTTCAAAGTCTTCTTAATATATCTTTCAGAGAAAAGTTTTTCGGGATTTCCCGATTTAGCAAATACAGAGATGGATAAAATTAATGCAGTTAAAATTGTGAGTGATCTTTTCATGATTCATTATAGGTTTATATTGTTTTAGCCAAAAATAATAATTTGCGCAATCGATTGCAATAATTTTAGCAATATTATTCAATGAATATTTATTCATGAAGTAATTTTAAAATAACACGGAATAGTTTTGCTTGCTTTTAATTTATCACTATAATTGCATTGTATTTAAAAAATAGACATGATTAACAAGCAAGTACATCACGGCCACCATGGGAACATCCTATTTACAGGTAGGCCGTAATTCTTTTGTTTTGTTTGAAAATATTAACCCAAAGAAGGCTTACCATGAGGTAGGCCTTCTTTTATTTTAAAAATATGACACAATTAAGAATTGCTATTCAAACTAAAGGCCGGTTAAACGAAGATTCCATGACCTTGATAAAAGAAGCCGGAATCAAGCTACAGGTTGGAAAACGTAAGCTGTTGGCATCTGCCAGGAATTTTCCTTTAGAAGCGTTATTCCTTCGTGATGATGACATTCCGCAGGCTGTAGCCGACCAGGTGGCAGATATAGGAATTGTTGGCGAAAATGAGATGCTTGAGAAGAAGGAAGATGTGAAGATTGTAAAGCGTTTAGGGTTTAGTAAATGCAGGGTAAGCCTTGCTATTCCAAAATCTGAGGAATATCCCGGAATCGAGTGGTTTAATGGTAAGCGAATTGCTACTTCTTACCCGGTGATATTGAAAGATTTTCTGGAAAAGAATAAGGTTAAGGCAGATGTTCATGTGATCTCAGGATCAGTAGAAATTGCTCCGGGTATTGGATTAGCTGATGCTATTTTTGATATCGTAAGCTCTGGTTCAACTTTAGTATCTAACCGTTTGAAAGAAGTTGAGGTTGCTCTTTATTCTGAAGCTGTTTTAATTGCACCACAAGAGCTATCAGCAGAAAAACAGGCAATTCTTGATGACTTGATTTTCAGGATGGAATCTGTGGAACGTGCTAAGGACAAAAAGTATATTTTACTGAATGCACCAAACGAAAAGATCGAAGGGATTTCAGATATTTTACCGGGAATGAAAAGCCCAACGGTAACGCCACTTGCTGAACCTGGCTGGAGCTCGGTCCATTCAGTAATTGCCGAAAATGATTTTTGGGAGATTATTGGAAAATTAAAAGAAGCGGGAGCACAGGGAATCCTGGTTGTACCAATAGAAAAAATGATATTTTAATGAATTTCAGGACCTTCATATTATTTCTGATACCGACCTTGATATGGGGATCAACATGGTTTGTCATCAAATTTCAACTTGGTGAAGTAGACCCTTTGGTTTCAGTTAGTTGGAGGTTTTTGTTAGCTGGCACATTGTTAATGATCTATTGCAAACTGAAAGGTTTAGACCTAAAGTTTAGTATTCAGGAACATGGGCTAATGGTTTTGCTGGGTCTTACCCTGTTCGGGCTCAATTACTGGATGGTTTATGAAGCTGAACTGATTTTACCAAGTGGTTTGGTGGCTATTTTGTTTTCACTGATCATTATTACCAATATCTTTTTTAATGCCGTATTATTAAAAGGCCCGGTAAAAAAAGAGGTTGTCTTTGGAGCAGCGTTAGGAATAATCGGAACTGCACTCATGTTTAGTGATGATTTGGCTTCTTTTTCAGTAGGGGATAACACCTACTTTGCATTGTTGCTTTGTTTGGGAGGGATAATTTTTGCTTCATTGGGAAATATAACATCAGCATATAAACAAAGGAGAAAAATCCCGATTATACAGGCCAATGCTTTTGCAATGATTTATGGTGGAAGTATGATGTTTTTAATTGTATTGCTTCTCGGAAAGCCAATTAGCTTTGATACTTCAGTAAGCTATATCCTTTCTTTAGGGTATTTAATCATTTTCGGTTCCATAGTTGCTTTTTCGGTATATTTGAAGTTGCTTGGCGAAATTGGACCAGATCGGTCTGTTTATGTTGCTTTAATTACGCCAATTATTGCATTGTTGATCTCTACTGTATTTGAAGGATATCAATGGAAAACCTTGGGTATTGTTGGTGTAATACTCTTAATGTTTGGGAATGTGCTTGCCCTAAAAAACAAACTGATTAAAAAACAAATTGAATCATGAAGAAATATTTCAATCCGGAAAAAAGTGAATGGACTTCAATTTTAAAGCGTCCGTTATTTGATGCAGGAGATCTTGAAGATCAGGTCAAACTTATTTTAAAAGATATTCAATCAAGCGGAGGACATGCTTTAAGAAAGTATACTGAAAAATTTGATGGTACTTTTTTGAGAAAATTCAGGGTTCCGGAAGAAGAATTTGAAGCGGCTGTAAGTTTGGTAAATGACGAATTGAAAGATGCAATTAAAACTGCCGCTTCAAATATTGAAAAGTTTCATGCTTCACAAAAAACCTCAGTTAAAAAGGTTGAAACTTCACCTGGGGTTGTTTGCTGGCAAAAGCCGGTTGCTATTGAGAAAGTTGGACTTTACGTTCCCGGAGGAACGGCGCCTCTTTTCTCAAGCGTACTGATGTTGGCTATTCCTGCTAAAATTGCAGGATGCCGTGAAATTGTTCTTTGCACCCCTCCGGACAGGGAAGGCCAGGTTCATCCTGCTATTTTATATGCTGCCCGGCTGGTTGGAGTAACTGAGGTGTTTAAACTTGGCGGTGTACAGGCAATTGGGGCAATGGCTTATGGCGCTGATTGTATCCCTAAAGTAGACAAGATTTTTGGGCCTGGAAACCAGTATGTAATGACCGCAAAACAGCTGGTAAGCATTGGTGATGTAGCAATAGATATGCCTGCGGGACCATCTGAAGTTGCTGTTATGGCTGATGAAAAAGCTGTTCCTGAGTTTATCGCAGCAGATTTATTATCGCAAGCAGAGCACGGTGTTGACAGTCAGGTTTTATTGGTTTGTAAAAGTGTTGCATTTATTGAGAAAGTAGAGCAGGCATTAACTGACCAACTTGAAGATTTGTCCAGAAACGAGATTGCTCAGAAAGCATTGATGAATAGTCGGTCTGTAGTTTTTGAAGATGATGAGCAGATGATTGAGATAATTAATGAATATGCACCAGAGCATTTAATTATTTCCATGAATAACTATTCAGCTATTGCAGAAAAGATTACAAATGCGGGTTCTGTTTTCCTTGGAAATTATACTCCGGAAAGTGCAGGTGACTATGCTTCCGGGACGAACCATACACTTCCAACAAATGGATGGGCAAGGTCATACAGCGGGGTAAACATTGATAGCTTCATTAAAAAGATAACCTTTCAGGAGATTTCTAAAGAAGGAATAAAAAACCTGGGGCCAGTCATCGAGAAGATGGCAGCTGCAGAAGAGCTGGACGCGCATAAGAAGGCAGTTACTTTAAGATTGAAAATGAGCTAACAGAGTCCTGTATTTCCTCCCCTTTCAAAGGGGAGGTGTTCCGATTTATCGGAACGGAGGGGTAATGAAATAAGAACAAAATGAATATTGAGACGCTCTTACGGGAAAATATAAAAAACTTAAAACCGTATTCATCTGCACGGGATGAATATACAGGCGAGGCGATGGTTTTTCTGGATGCGAATGAAAATCCGTTTAATCAGCCATACAATCGCTATCCCGATCCGTTACAGCGAGAGTTGAAAGTTGAAATATCAAAGATGAAGGGGTGCCGACCCGAACAAATCTTTCTTGGAAACGGAAGCGATGAACCCATAGACCTTTTATTTCGTGCATTTTGTGAACCTGGACAAGACAACATTGTGACCATTGATCCCACTTATGGAATGTACCAGGTTTCTGCAGATATTAATCATGTCGAAGTTAAGAAGGTATTATTAAAAGATGATTTTAGTTTCTCCGCCGATGATTTATTGGAGGAAGTAAATGAAAATACAAAGCTGATTTTTCTTTGCTCTCCTAATAATCCAACTGGAAATTTACTTGATAAACAAGAGATGCTTAAGGTGACAAAAGAGTTTGCAGGGCTTGTAGTTGTTGATGAAGCTTATATAGATTTTGCTCCCGGGGCGAGTTTGTTGTCAGAACTAGATCAGTTTGAAAACCTGGTTGTTTTGCAAACATTTTCAAAAGCCTGGGGAATGGCAGCGATTCGATTGGGAATGGCGTTTGCATCTGAGGCAGTTATTCATGTTCTCAACAAGATTAAATATCCGTACAACATTAATATTCTTACTCAGCAGAAAGCATTGGATTTGATAAAAAAAGAAGAAAAGAAGAATGAGTGGGTTAAAATATTAATTACAGAAAGAAATAAGATTGCAGAACAGTTGGTCGATCTTCCGTTTGTTCAGAAAGTGTATGCCTCTGAAGCAAATTTTATATTGGTTCAAATGCACGAAGCCCGTGGTATTTATGAGTTTCTTGTTGAAAACGGAATAATTGTTAGAGATCGCTCAAAGGTCGTTTTGTGTAATGATAGTTTGAGAATTACAATTGGATCAGAAGAAGAGAACGAAATTTTGATGACGAAGTTGAGAGAATTAATTTAAAGAATATAAATAACCAATATTCAACACTCAATAATGAATAATGAAATAAATAAAATTAAAAAATTTGATTTAGAAGATAGGCTAATAGACTTTGTTTTGATGGTGAGTGGGATTGAGGAAAAATTACCAAATACAAAACTTGCGAATTACATCGGTGGTCAAATGATTCGTTGTTCAAGCTCTCCTGCATTGAATTATGGAGAAGCTCAATCAGCAGAATCTCAAAAAGATTTCATACATAAAATACAGGTAGTTTTGAAAGAGTTGAGGGAAACTAGAATATGTTTAAAGATTATTTTGAAAAAGCCTTTGCTCACAGAGGAAAATGTATCATCTGTTCTTCGGGAAAATGAGGAGTTAATAGCCATTTTTGCTAAAAGCGTTAAAACAGCAAAATCTAAGTTGAAAAATTAATTGATTATTGGGTATTGTTTATTCAATATTGAAACTTTATAGAAAATATGAAAAAGGCCTTATTCATAGACAGGGACGGGACACTGGTAGTTGAACCACCTGTAGATTACCAGTTGGATTCATTGGAAAAACTGGAGTTTGTTCCGGGAGTTTTCAGGAATATGCATTTTATTGCTAAAAACCTGGATTATGAACTGGTAATGGTCACCAATCAGGATGGGTTGGGAACGGATTCTTTTCCTGAAGATACTTTTTGGCCAGCCCACAATAAGATGCTTAAAGCTTTTGAAAATGAAGAGGTACAGTTTGATGATATGTTAATAGACAGAAGTTTTCCTGAGGATAATGCCCCAACCCGAAAGCCCCGAACAGGCCTAATGGGTAAATATATGGACGGAAGCTATGATTTGGCGAATAGTTTTGTAATTGGTGATCGCCTGACAGATATTGAGCTTGCAAAAAACCTTGGAGCAAAAGGGATTCTGATTAATGATGGTTCATTGGCTGATGAGCTGGGGAAACAAGGGCTAACGGATGTATGTGTGCTGATTACTACAAATTGGGATGAAATTTACGCAACGGTTGCTGCTCCTGAAAGAACTGCTGTTGTTCAGCGAGATACAAAAGAAACGCAAATAAAGATTGAGCTTGATTTGGATGGCTCAGGAAAAGGTAATATCAGTACCGGACTTGGTTTCTTCGATCATATGCTGGATCAAATTGCCCGTCACTCGGGAGTAGATTTAACTGTTCAGGTCACAGGTGATTTAGAAGTAGATGAACACCACACGATTGAAGATACCGGTTTGGCTTTGGGAGAAGCATTTAAAATTGCCTTGGGCGATAAACGGGGCATTGAACGATATGGCTATTGCCTTCCAATGGATGATTGCCTGGCTCAGGTAGCACTTGACTTTGGTGGCCGTCCATGGATTGTATGGGATGCCGAATTTAAAAGAGAGAAAGTGGGCGATATGCCAACTGAAATGTTCTTTCATTTCTTTAAATCATTTTCAGATGCTTCACTTTCAAATTTAAACGTTAAGGCTGAAGGGAAGAATGAGCACCATAAAATTGAAGGAATATTTAAGGCTTTGGCCAGGGCGATAAAAATGGCGATTAAAAAAGATGCATTTAATTTTGAGCTTCCATCAACCAAAGGGGCACTTTAAAATAAACTAACCATGAAGAGTATCAAACAACTTCGGGAGAAAAAGAATACAGCGATTTTGCTAATTCACTGTGACGACAAACAAGGAATTTTGGCTACAGTTACCGAATTCTTAAATGAAAACAACGGAAATATCATTTACCTTGATCAGTATGTTGACCGGCTTGAAAAAGTTTTTTACATGCGTGTTGAATGGGAGCTGGAAGGTTTTGCCATTCCTACAAATAAAATCGGGGAATATTTTGATACGCTGATCGCATCAAAGTTGAATATGAACTTCAAGCTTTATTTTTCCGATGATGTACCACGTATGGCAATCTTTGTTTCAAAAATGTCGCATTGCTTGTTTGATATGCTTTCCAGGTATACTGCTGGTGAGTGGGATGTTGATATACCATTGATTATTAGTAATCACGAGAAACTAAAGCCTGTAGCCGATCGCTTTGATATTGATTTTCATTATTTCCCAATTACCAAAGAGAATAAAAAAGAACAAGAGGCTGCTGAGCTCGAATTGTTGAAAAAGTATAAAATTGATTTTATTGTTTTGGCTCGTTACATGCAAATTCTTTCTGGCGACTTTGTGAGTCGTTATACGAATAAGGTAATTAACATTCATCATTCGTTTTTGCCTGCGTTTGCCGGAGCAAAACCTTATCATGCAGCACACGAAAGAGGAGTAAAAATTATTGGGGCCACAAGTCATTATGTAACTAGTGACCTGGATGCCGGGCCAATTATTGAACAAGATGTTACTCGTTGCAGTCATATAGATACTGTAAAGAGTTTAATAAGAAAAGGCTGTGACCTTGAAAAGATTGTACTTTCAAATGCAGTGTACAAACACTTGCAACGTAAGGTGTTGGTTTATAAAAATAGAACAGTAGTATTTAGTTAACGAAAAAGATTAAAGCGATGAAGTATTTGGTTTTGGCTTTTATTTGTTTGGCAATTACTGCTCAGGCACAAGTTGTTAAAAAGGAAATTCCCGCTGATTATGGGTATATCGTAAAAATTGGGCAACAAGCTCCGGATTTTGAATCCGTTACGGCAGAAGGAAAAACGGTAAAGCTGTCTGATTTAAAAGGTAAGGTTATTATGCTACAGTTTACGGCCAGTTGGTGTTCGGTTTGCAGAAAAGAAATGCCCCACATTGAAAAAGAAATTTGGTTAAAACACAAGAACAATCCTGACTTTGCACTATTGGGAATTGATTTGGATGAACCGGCAGATAAAGTGAAGAAGTTTGCCAAACAAATTCCGGTAACATATCCGTTAGTGCTTGACCCTGAAGGAAATATTTTTTACTCCTATGCCGAAAAAGGAGCAGGTGTAACCAGAAACGTAATCATTGATAAATCTGGAAAAATAGTATATATGACCCGCCTGTTTAAGCAGGAGGAGTTTGATGAAATGAAAGTTGTGATTGAGCAGCTTTTACAATAATGTATAAGTTTGAATTCATTCCCTCGAAGGAGGGAATCTCATAAATTAACATGGACAAAGATTCCTGTTTTCACAGGAATGAAATAAAAGAAAATGGGTATTAATCAAAACATAGTAATAATAAAATACAACGCAGGTAATATTGAATCAGTAAATAATGCCCTGGAACGATTGGGTGTTACTGCTGAGATTACTGGCGATCATGAAAAAATAAAAGCTGCGGATAAAGTTATTTTCCCTGGAGTAGGAGAAGCTAGCACTACAATGGCTTATTTGAAAAAAGAAGGGCTTAATAAGCTTATTCCATCTTTAAAGCAGCCTGTATTGGGAATTTGTCTGGGATTACAATTAATGTGCAGTCATTCTGAAGAAGGAGATACACCTTGCCTGGGAATATTTGATGAAAAAGTGAGACTTTTTGTTCCTGAAGAAGGACGGGAGTACATCACTAAAGTTCCTCATATGGGGTGGAACACAGTTTCCGGTTTAAAGAGTAATTTATTTGACTCATCAATTGAAGGGAAGTTCGTCTATTTTGTACATTCCTATTATGCTACTGTTGGAAAAGATACCGCAGCAATAAGCAATTACATTAATCCTTTCAGCGCGGCACTGCAAAAAGACAACTTTTATGCAACCCAGTTTCACCCTGAAAAAAGTGGAACAGTTGGAGCGAAGATTTTAGAAAACTTTTTAACGATTGCAGATTAACGATTAATGAAATAAATTATGACACCAAAAGATTTAGAAGAAAGACTCATCGGGTTTGTTATCAATATTATCAAATTTTCAGAAGGAATAAAACCAGTGGTTGCAGGCAAAAGAATGTCAGACCAAATTGTACGATCAGGTTCTTCCTCTGCATTAAATTATGGCGAGTCACGAAGCGCTGAATCAGGACGTGATTTTGTTCATAAAATGGGTATTTGTCTTAAAGAACTTCGGGAAACATATATTAATCTTAGAATAATTAAGGGAGCAGAGCTCCATTCAGATAAAAATTTTCTATCTGTATTGTTGGATGAAAGTAATGAGTTGATTTCAATTTTTGTGAAAAGTATAGAAACCAGTAAGAAAAAGCAGACTCTGCCAAATCGTTAATCAAAGATGATAACAATAATACCCGCAATTGATTTAATTGATGCTAAATGTGTAAGGCTATCTCAAGGTGATTACAATCAGAAAACGGTTTACAATGAAAATCCGTTGGAAGTAGCTAAAATGTTTGAAGGTGCAGGAATTACACGTTTGCACCTGGTTGATTTGGATGGAGCTAAAGCAAAACACATTGTTAATTATAAGGTTTTAGAAACTATTGCAACTAAAACGAATTTAATTATTGATTTTGGAGGTGGATTGAAAAGCGATGAAGATTTGTATATTGCTTTTGAGAGCGGGGCACAAATGATTACTGGTGGCAGTATTGCTGTTAAAGACCGGGAGACTTTTTTGGGATGGATTAAAAAGTATGGTGCTGAGAAAATCATATTGGGTGCTGATGCTAAAGATAAAATGATTGCAGTAAGTGGTTGGCAGGAAGTCTCAGAGCTGTCAATTATTGATTTCATTGAAAGCTATACTAATAATGGTATTCAGAAGGTCATTTCAACTGATATTGCCCGTGATGGAATGCTTACAGGCCCCGGCATTGATCTTTACAAAGAGATTATGGCGAGGTTTGAAGGACTTGAATTGATTGCTAGTGGAGGAATAGCAACAATGAAAGATATTTATGAGCTGAACGAAATGGGTATCCCTGGGGTAATAACAGGGAAGGCTATTTATGAGAATAAAATTTCATTAAAAGAAATTGAAGATTTTTATAAATAGACAAAATAACCATTTAAGGTTGAAAATTTCACAATTAACCTTTTTGGGTTAATTGTTTTTTAATTAACTCTTTTTGGTTAATTTTGATATGTGAAAAAAATTAAATCACTTGCAGTAATAACAGGAGATATTATTAACTCCTCAGGTTTGAGCAAGGAACTTAAACAGAGAATTAAAGGAGAACTTGAGGGGGTAACAAGGAACAATTCCGGGCTTAAACTACCTTTGCAGTTTTTTCGTGGAGATAGTTTCCAGTTGATGTGTTCCCCCGATATAGCAGCAAAACTGGCATTGCTTATTCAGGCAACAATAATATCGATGGCTGAAACATTTGCTCGAATCAGTATCGGGATTGGACAAGTGTCAACTATTTTTGAAAATGATGTTTTGCAATCAGAGGGTGAAGCTTTTGTATTGTCAGGTCACCAACTGGATAAGATGAAAAAAGAGAACAGGCTTTTGAAAATTGTAACAAACAGTGATAAAATCCAGATGCACCTGGAGATGGCTTTTTTATTAGTTGAAAATATTATAAATGATTGGAAGCCGGGTCAGGCATCAGTAATTTCAAAAGACCCTCAAAAAAACACTCAGCGCGTTATCGCTGCAAAACTGGGTATTTCACCGGCAGCAGTTAGTAAAGCCCTTAAGGCTGGTAAATGGGTGGCTGTTGAGCAGTTTTTGTTTTGGTATATGCAATTGGTAAAAATTATGAAGTAAAAAGTTATGAGCAATCTGATCTTTCCATTATTAGCAGGTCATTTGATAGCTGATTTTTGGCTTCAGCCCAAAAGCCTGGTTCAGCTTAAAAGAGGTGATTGTTCAAAGTCAGGAATGTTGACTTCTTTCATACTGGCAATCTTTATTGGTTTTGGATTGAAGAACTTATTAGGTATTTAAAAGAATTAAGAAATGCTTGCAAAACGAATTATACCATGCCTTGATATTAAAGACGGTCAGACCGTGAAAGGCGTGAATTTTGTAAATATACAAACAGTCGGCGATCCGGTTGAGCTGGGAGCACTTTACGCTGAGCAGGGTGCTGATGAGCTGGTTTTTCTGGATATCACAGCTACGCATGAAGGACGAAAAACTTTTGTGGAGCTGGTGAAACGGATTGCCAGGGAATTGAACATCCCGTTTACGGTTGGAGGGGGAATTAGTGAGTTAAAAGATGCTGAGGCTTTGCTAAGTGCTGGTGCTGATAAGATTAGCATTAACTCATCGGCAGTTCGAAACCCAAAGCTAATTGATGAGATGGCCCGCAATTTTGGGACTCAATTCGTGGTTGTCGCTATTGATGCTAAAAACTATGACGGGCATTGGACTGTAACCGTAAATGGGGGACGGATTCCTACCGAAAAAGAGCTGTTTTACTGGGCTAAAGAGGCAGAAGACCGTGGTGCCGGTGAAATCCTGTTTACATCAATGGATCATGATGGAACCAAAAATGGCTTTGCCAATACCGAACTTGCAAAAATGGCCGATATGCTAAAAATCCCGATCATTGCCTCGGGTGGGGCAGGAAACATGGATCATTTTGTCGATGTATTTACGGAGGGAAAAGCAGATGCCGGGCTTGCAGCAAGTATTTTTCATTACAAGGAAATTGCCATTGCTGATTTGAAAAACTATTTAAAAAATAAAAATATACCTATTCGATAAAAATGAAAACCTTGATTTCTCCCCTTTTAAAGGGGAGAAATCAAGGTTTTCAGACGGACAGAGGGGTAAATGATAATTTGACATGACAATTCAACTGGATTTCTCAAAACAAAACGGTCTTGTTCCTGCCGTTATTCAAGACAACAAAACCAGCAAAGTATTGATGCTTGGTTTTATGAACGAAGAAGCTTTTAACAAGACACAGGAAACTGGGCAGGTGACTTTTTATAGCAGAACTAAAAACCGCCTTTGGACTAAAGGAGAGGAAAGCGGTAATTTTCTTAATGTTGTTTCAATTGCTTCTGATTGTGACAATGACACACTTCTAATAAAAGTAAATCCGGTTGGACCAGTTTGCCATACAGGAGCTGATACTTGCTGGGATGAGAAAAATGAAGCTGGTGCACTGGATTTTCTGGTTCACCTGCAAGACTTCATTGATAAACGAAAAGAAGAAATGCCGGAAGGTTCTTACACGACTTCACTGTTTCAGAAAGGAACGAGAAAAATTACCCAGAAAGTTGGGGAAGAAGCTGTAGAAACTATCATTGGTGCAATGGCAAATGACGATGAAAACTTTTTGTATGAAGGGGCAGATTTACTTTATCACCTAATTGTATTGCTCACCCACAAAGGTTATCGTATTGAAGATTTGGTAAAGGAATTGATGAAAAGACATAAGTAATACCATTTTATGTGTTAGTTTATACATCGGTATTACCCGGATATTTTACAAAGAAAAAGCCATCCGGCAGCTGCCAGATGGCTTTCTTTTATCTTTTTAAATACACTACTTCACAGGTACTTGTCGTTTAAAGTCCATTTCCAGCGAAATGAAGGTTTCAGTTCTTGCAATACCTTCAATTTCCTGTAAATCTTCATCAATAATTTTTTTCAGGTGCTTATTTGTTTTCGTTTGAATTTTAATGAAGATGGCATATTGTCCGGTTGTGTAGTGGCACTCAACAATCTCAGGTATTTTTTTTAATTCTTCTGAAACTTGTCTGTGGTACCTCGCTTTTTCAAGAAAAATACCCATATATGCGCATGTATTGTATCCTAACTTAGATGGACTTACAATAAACTCACTACCTGAAACAACACCAAGGTTTAAAAGTCGTTGTACCCTTTGGTGAATAGCTGCACCTGATACACCACATTCCCTTGCTACTTCCAAAAAAGGAATCCTTGCATTTTTAGTAATGAGCCTTAATATCTTTTCATCAAGTTCATCAATCTGTGGTAGAGGTTCAATATAATCTTGGTTCATTCTCAGTTGTATTAAATATTACTACTTTAAAATTGATATGTAAAAGTATGTAAAAATGACAATTTATAATCAAAATTGTTTAAGAACATGCCATATGTGATAATCTGTAAGTAATTGTTATAATTTCTGAAAATAATTACTAAAGATCGAAGGCAAATGTAGAATAATTTTTCAAATTTTCTAATGATTTAGTCTAGTGTGAAGATTGTTAATTAAACGAATTAAAATTTTTGATGGTATTTTTCTTTGTTCAAGGCAAGTTTTACAGGCATCCCGATTGCTCGGGACGG
>JANQII010000099.1 GCA_028282195.1 Prolixibacteraceae bacterium | reverse complement strand
CTGCCTTTTCCTCCAGATATTGTAAATATGGTTATTGGTAATTGTACTAAAGGCGCACCCCATGCTCCCGCACATCCCAGTTTGTTCACAGTTGAAAATCGTATTGTTACGGACAATGTGCGATCCGATGTTTTCCTTCGACCAACCTTTTTTCAGGGCTTTTAATATTACCTCATTATAAATAGTGCCCCTCCTTTTTCCTTTTCTTTAGACCAGGCATTATGCCCTGTTTCCCTGTCTTTGCCAAGGGTAATGCCTGAGCATCTTGAATCACTTATCACATTATCTTCAATAATCCACCCTTTGCTCCAAAATGTACCGATGAGGCCAATTTGTTCTGCAGTTGGTGCAGCCCAGTTGGTTGCCGCCTGACTCATATGGAAACCTTTTATGGTAATATAGTTGATCCCCGTTTTGGGAGGGTAAAAGCAACTGTTGCGTACATTTATCTCAACAAGCTCCTTGTTTGGGTTAGCCCCTTGAAAATTGGCATAGATCATTGTATTTGATTCATCTGATTCGCAATACCAGGTAAATGTTGACCCCTCCGGGTCAAACGCATCCTTTTTGGGCTCCGATTTAATAACAGAATCCAATGTTGGTAGCTCCCATAATGACTTCCCATTCAGATAGACTTCTCCAGTATGGTGGTCCCTGCCATTGTCAACCAACCAGTCGCCTTTTATTATTTCCTTGTATGGATTGTATACCCCAAAAAAGGTGTTCGGGATGGTTACTTTCCATACATTCCCTGAGTATTTTTCCCAGCCTTTTATTATTTCTGATCCTTTGACCAGTACTTTTTCTCCTTTTGCGGCCTCATATACTATTCTTTCAGAATCGGAATTACCTCCCCGTGGAGGGGCAATCTTTTCCCGGTAGGTACCTTCGTGAACTATTATACGGTCGCCTGCCTGTGCCTTGTCAGCAGCTGCCTGGATGGTGAGCAATGGTTGTTTGGCAGTTCCCGGATTTTGGTCACTGCCTTGTTTTGACACATGGAAATCCCTGGCTATAAGAAAATTGCACAAAACAAGTGCAATCAGGCTTATGATATATTTTTTCATAATTTATAACTATTTTGATGATTATGAAACAAGCTTATTCTGTAACTTAAACAGTGTCTTAGTCTGCTTTTAAAGTAACTTTAAGTATGCTGGCATAGTTGCTAGGCCTATTTGCTTCAGCTTGCAAGTTTCTTGGCAATTCAACAAGGACACCTTCACCAGCCTTTTGAAACGTGAAAAGCCCCTCGTAGCCTAGCATTTCAACTTTCGATACTTTATCAAATAATATTGATTGCAATTGGACTTCACTCCCGGGCCATTCTTTCATAATTACATAAATATTCTTTCCATCTTTGCTTTTTGTGAAAGCTATATCCTCTTCTAAATATGGATAACATGCTCTGGTTGAATATATTCCTTCGCCATTAATCTCTAACCATTTCCCAATATCTATCAAACGGTCTTGTTGGATTTTAGGCAAAGCCCCTTGCCCATCAAGGTTTACAATCAAAAGTAGATTACCCCCTTTTGCAACTATGTCAACAAACATGTCAACAAAATCCTTTGAGCTGATGACATTTTCTTCTGTGTCCTGCCAGTTATAACCAAAAGACTGGCTAATGCCCCTGCATTCTTCCCAAGGATGAGACAACTTTTTGTTTATATTTCCCATCCGGTCATATTCACTGGTATAAAAATCTCCATGTATAGAACGTAAACGCTTACCATCCTTGGTTCCATAACGGTCATTCACGGCTACTTCTTTCCTTCCTTCAGCCTGGTTGTAATAATAAGCTGAGATATCGTAAGTTTGCAGTTCAGTAGCTTCCGTCAACCATTCGCCGTCGTACCAAATTAGGTCCGGGTCATAATTGTCGATAAATTCTACTGCCTGAGGCACCAGGTAGTCTTTGGTAAAATCGTTAACGGCTATTTTACCCGATGCCCTGTGCTCCAATTGCTCCATGGTTGGTACAACATCAGTCGACCAAATGCGGGGTTTAATATCCCCGTCTGATCCAATAATCGGGTATTCCCATTCATCAACGCTAAAGTAGAACCCAAATTTAAGGCCTTCCTCTTTGCATTTTTCAACAATTGGCCTAATCAAATCGCGGTTTGGCCCCATTTCGAACGAATTCCGTTTGGTATATGACGATGGCCACAGGCAAAAGCCGGAATGATGTTTACAAAAAGGGACAACATACTTCATCCCAGACTCTTCGGCCAGGTCAACCAGCATCTCAGGGTTGTAGTTTTTAGCCTGGAAAAGTGGGATAAAGTCATCCCTTCTGAAATCCGCACCCCAGTTTTTATGATGGTAAGCCATAAACGTTGAATCGGTGTGCAACCTAAACTCATACCAGTCAGGGTACATAGCCCCTTCTTCTATTTTTGGCGCCCAACCCGCAATGGACCATAACCCCCAGTCGATAAACATTCCGAATTTTGCATCCAGGAACCACTCAGGGGCTTTGTGCTCATCAATAGATTCAGGAGTGCCTTTCCATTTCCCTTTTTCATTTACGCTCACGACCTTCTGATAGGCTTCAGCAGACCTTTTCATCATCCCTTCCGAAAACTGGTCTTTCAGTTCATTCAGCGTGTATCCGTAACTTTCAGGTTTGTAATTTTCAGGTTTCCGGTACTGCTCAGGGGCGAGTGGAATTTGCTCGCTGATTTCTTTTTTTTGTGTGCAAGCAAACACAGCAAAAATTAATAGTGCTATAAAAAAAATATTCTTCATAATATTGTACTTTTAGTTTATGTTCATTAATATTTTCTCGATTTCTACTCCTATAGTATACCGGCATGGTTGGTAATGTGAAATTGCCGATTCAAAGAGAGTCTCAACCTTTTGGTTGCGATAATACTTAGTAAACGCAATGTACTTAGATGAAAAGTCCCTTCCCTAAACTTGATCCTGATCATGCTTCCTTTTAGCCAATTTAATCTTTACATGTTTGATCATGGGACTTATTAATCATCTTTTCTCATGCTACCTATTGTCTTCTTTTAAAGTAACTTTGAGTATGCTGGCATAACTGGAAGGTCTTTCTTTTTCAACTTGCAAACCCTTTGGTAATTCAACAAGGACACCTTCACCAGCCTTTTGAAACTTGAAAAGCCCCTCGTAGCCTAACATTTCAACTTTCGATACTTCATCAAATGGTATTGATTGCAATCGGGTTTCACTCCCGGGCCATTCCTTCAGGATCGCATAAACATATTGGCCATCTTTACTTTGGGTGTATGAAACATTGCCCTCTGTTTGTTGTTTAAACGGACGTGTAGCATAGATACCTTCCCCATTTACAGATAACCATTTCCCAATGTCTATCAAACGGTCCCGCTGGATTTTAGGCAAAGCCCCTTGCCCATCCAGGTTTACAATCAAAAGTAAATTACCCCCTTTTGCAACGATGTCAACAAACATGTCAACAAACTCCTTTGAGCTGATGACATTTTCTTCTGTGTCCTGCCAGTTAAAACCATAAGACTGGCTAATGCCCCTGCATTCTTCCCAAGGATGGGACATCCTTGTATTTATATCTCCCATGAAGTCATACTCGCTGGTATAAAAATCACCGTGATAAGACATTAAACGCTTACCATTCCTGTTTCCATAACGGTCATTCACAGCTACTTCCTTCCTCCCTTCTGCCTGGTTGTAATAGTAGGCAGAAATTTCATATGTTTTTAGGTCTACGGCTTCTGTCCACCATTCCCCATCGTACCATAACAGGTCAGGATCGTACTTGTCGATAAATTCCACTGCCTGGGGTACTATGTAGTCTTTGGCAAAATCGTTAACGGCTATTTTACCCGTTGCCCTGTGTTCCAGTTCCTCCAGGGTTGGCACATCTTTAGTTAACTTGACGCGGGGCTTTATTTTTCCGTCCGGCCCAATAATCGGGTATTCCCATTCATCAACGCTGAAGTAGAACCCAAATTTAAGGCCTTCCTCTTTGCATTTTTCAACAATTGGCCCAATCAAATCACGGTTTGGCCCCATGTCAAACGCGTCCCGCTTGGTATATGACGATGGCCAGAGGCAGAATCCGGAATGATGCTTACAAAATGGGATAACATACTTCATCCCGGTTTCTTTAGCGAGGTCAACCAGCATCTCAGGTTCATAATTTTTAGCCTGAAAAAGCGGTATAAAGTCATCCCTCTTAAAATCAGCCCCCCAGTTTTTCTCATGGTATTTTATAAATGTAGAATCCGTATCCATTGAACCGACTGAACTCATACGGGTCTCATACCAATCGGGGTACATCGCCCCTCCTTTTGTTTTTGGTGCCCAACCGGCAATGGACCATAACCCCCAGTCGATAAACATCCCGAATTTGGCATCCAAAAACCACTCAGGGGCTTTGTGCTCTCCGGTGGATTCAGCGGTCCCTTTCCATTTCCCTTTTTCGTTTACGTCCAGGACTTTCTGATAGACTTCGGCAGACCTTTCCATCATCTCTTCCGAGAACTGGTCTTTCAATTCATTCAGCGTGTACCCGTAACTTTCAGGTTTGTAATTTTCAGGTTTCCGGTACTGCTCAGGGGCAAGTGGGATTTGCTTGCTGGTTCCCTGTTTTTGTGCAGGGCAAGCAAATGCAATCAAAATAAACAGTGCTATAGAAATAGTATTTTTCATGTTATTGTTTTTTTAGTGTTTATTCGTTAATATTTCCTCAATTTCTTCCAGTGATCTGCCTTTTGTCTCGGGAAGTTTAAACACAATCACCACAAACCCGATAATGCAAATCGCAGCGTAAAGCCAGAAATTCAATGTCCAGCCCAAATGTTCTTTAATAGCAGGGAAAGTGAAGGTTAATGAGAAGTTGCCTATCCAAAGGGAGACTGCCGCAAGAGACATGGCTGCCCCCCTTATCCGGTTTGGGAAAATCTCCGACAGGATTACCCATACAACAGGGGCCAAAGTCAATGAATAAATTGCAACTGAGGCAAGTGTCAAAATTACTATTGGGATCCCTTGCACCCCAATTTTGAAAAGGTAACCTTCTAGTATATAAATTACGGCCAATGTCGCGGTGCCAAGCAACATTAAAAACTTACGCCCAACGCGGTCAACTATAGCAATGGTACCAAAAACCGAAACCACCATGATACCACCAATTACCACAATCTGAAGCATCAATTCTTTTAAGTTGTAGCCTGCTGCCTGAAAGATATCCGCCGCATAGTAGAAAATGACATTCATACCGCACCATTGCTGCAAAATGGCCAAAAAAATCCCGAGCAAAAGGATTTTAACCAACCCGGGCTCCAATAAGTCTTTAAAATTTACTTTGGCAACTTCCTCTTTCGAAATTGTTTTTTGTATAGATTTGACTTCATTTTCAGCATATTCTTTTCCGCCCAGTTTTGAGAGGATCCTGACTGCCTTTTTGTTTTGCCCGTTTTTGACCAGCCAGCGAACGCTTTCCGGCATTAAAATCATCAGGATAAAAAAGATAAATGCAGGCAGGGTTTCTGCGCCAAACATCCAACGCCAGCCCATTTGACCGTTCCAACTCTGCCGGATAACTTCATCGGTTGCATCTACCGGCATTTGAGTATCATAAAGCGAAATCTGCCAGTTGGTTATTTGGGCTGCCAGTATCCCAAACATCACCAGCAACTGGTTTAAGGAAACCAATTTTCCACGAATGTGCGACGGCGACATTTCGGCAATGTACATGGGCGACAAATTTAGCGCTATACCAATTCCGAAACCACCGATGATCCGGTAGACATTAAACGAGGTAAAATTGCCGGAAAGTGAAGTACCTATGGCAGAAATGGTAAACAATGCACCAGCCAGGATTAGCAACCGGCGACGCCCGTACTTATCGCTTAAACTAAAACACAAAAAGGCCCCAAACATACACCCTATCAGTGCAGAACTGGTCCCCCAACCTTTCATTGTGGCAGTAGTCAAACCAAAGTACGGCTCGTAAAATGGTTTTGCACCTCCAACCACAACCCAGTCATAGCCAAAGAGGAACCCACCCATCGCTGCTACCAGGCAAATCATCCACAGAAAAGCCTGGTTGAATTTTACTTTACCAGGTTCCATCTGCATATTTATTTTCAGAGTACCATCTTACCCATTCCGGGTTTTCAGGCCCAAAATGTTTTAGCATAACTATCGGGTCTGTTTTAGAAAGGTTCTTGATTTTAACCCCTTCAACTGCGGCTTGTTCCGTAATAAAATATTCATCGTGCGTAGTTTCGCCAAAACGGATCAATGACGGGGTTTCAATGTCCCAAACCCCCATTTTCCCATGCCCCTGCATCATAATCATGCCGTAAGCACCTTCATCTTTTATCGTAACATCAGCCCCCGGGAGAATGGTCAGTTCTTTTGCACTGAACGCTTCTGATTTGTAACAGATCCAGTTTTCGACATAACCTTGCTGCTCCATTTTTATTAATGGGAGAACAGGTTCGGGGCGCATAAAACGTTTTTTAACAAAGTCAGGGTCAACATTTAAGTCCCAATCAATGACCTCCATCAAGTGCCCATAATCACCAATCTTTTCTTTTGGGGTATCTTTCCACAACAGTTCTTCTGGTACGATAGCATTACCAACCAATGACTGGTACATTGCATATACATCGGAAGCTTTTTGCGGCTCATAAGTACAAAGACTCCCCGGGGCATGTAAAACACCTGGGGGAACGTCCCAGCCAGTGCCCGGTTCCAGGCGGTGTGCATGCGACAAATTGGTAATCTTATTGTCACCTTTCGAAAAGTCTTTCAGGCACTGTAACACTTCTTCTTTGGTGGTACCCGGGTTAAACCCAAAGAAGGTATATGGAAAATCCCCTCCATGGTTATTCAACTGTGGCGGAAAATAATAAGCTTCAGGTTTCCCCTCCTGCCCGGTTAATTTTGCATGTTCCTCCCTGTGGTGCACATGGTGCGGGAGTGCCCCAAGGTTATCAAAAAACTTGGAATACATAGGCCAACATTGGTACTGGTCCCAGATCCGTTTCCCGACAATTTTATCCCCCAGGATGTCAACCGCTTCTTTCAGGAGGAAACGTCTGGTTTTGCCACCCTCTTCAAAAACCACCTCGCTCAAACCTTCGTTTTCTCCCGTTAAAGGGCCATTATCAGCCGGGGTTGTGGATGACAACCACCTTTCATCAATGCCCCCGCGTTCCCCTCCCAGGGAATAATAGTCGTCCGGGTGCAGTTTTATCCGCCTCCCGGGGATACAGAAAGAACGGGGGACCCAATTAGGGGCAAGCCTTAAAATGCCTTTGCCCTGCTCCAATGCCCTTTCTGCAATTTCTCTTGTTTTGGTCATGTTTTTAGTATTTGGTTACTATTAAATGTCTAACCCTACGAGCTCAGCAAATGAGGTTTTGTATTATATCTACTGTTTTAGAAGAACCTCGAAACTTGCATCAAGCAAGATACCTCACTGTAATAAAGCATTATACAGCACCTCTGCCGGATGAAAAGCTGTTTTTCCAGTCCCGTCTTTTATATGATGCCTGCAAGAAGTTCCCGGAGCTGAAATAATATCGTTGTCTTCAGTTTTCCGTGCAGCTGGAAAAAGGACCAGTTCACCAATTTGCATTGAAAGCTCGTAATGTTCTTTTTCATACCCAAACGAACCAGCCATACCACAGCACCCTGATGGTATTTCCTGCACAACATAATTTTTGGGCAGTGATAGCATTTTTTTCATTGGTTCGGTAGATGCTACAGCCTTTTGCTGACAATGCCCGTGTAGAAAAATGTGCCGCTTCTCTGTAGTGAATTGTTCGTCGGCGATGTTCCCTTTTTCAATTTCAGAAACGATAAATTCATCAAAAAGCAAAGCGTTTTTTCCCAATTTTTTTGCCTCATGCTTTAGCTCTCCATCAACCAAATCAGGATATTCGTCCCTGAACGTTAGAATTGCCGATGGCTCAATACCGACCAAGGGTGTCTTTTCTGTAATGATATCTTTCAGAAGTGTCACATTTCTTTCAGCAATCTTTTTTGACGTCTTCACCAAACCTTTTGACAAAAACGTTCTACCACTTTCTATCGTCTTTGGGATTTTAACTTCATAACCCAATCTGATCAGAAGCAAAATTGCTTTAATGCCAATATCACTTTCGTTGAAATTCGTGAATTCATCGTTAAACAGGAAAACTTTGCCTTTTAAACCAGTTTCCGGTTTTAAATCAGCTTTTTTGACCCAACGGTTCAACGTAAATTTTGATAGTGCCGGCACAGTTCGTTTCGTTGAAAAACCAATGGCCTTCTTGGTAATCGAGGTGTCCATTAGAAAATTCGAAACCGAACGGAATACCATTGCCAACTTGTTAATACGGGGTAAATAAGCAACCAGTCTGGAACGTAAAGGGATACCGTGGATATCGTAATAGTTTTGCAAAAATTCGGCTTTGAGTTTGGACATATCGACATTTGAAGGGCATTCACTTTTGCAAGCCTTGCAGGAAATGCACAAACTTAAGATATCGTAAATCTCCTGGTGGTCAAACAGATGTTGCTTCTTGTTGTTGTAAAGAAATTCACGCAAAATATTTGCACGCCCCCGGGTCGATTTATCTTCATCTCGGGTTGCCATAAAAGTTGGGCAAAGTGTTCCCCCTATAACTTCACTTTTCCGACAATCGCCCGAGCCATTGCACTTTTCAATGCTTTGGAAATAACCATTGTTTGCTAAAAAACTGAAGTACGTATTAGGGTCTGGTATTGCTTTTCCCGGAATTACACGAAGGCTTTCAGTTATTGGCAGGGTATCGACAATTTTGCCAGGATTGAATATGTTATCCGGATCCCATGAATGTTTTACCGACTTGATAAATTCGTAGCACTTTTCACCCAGCATGAAAGGGATAAATTTTCCACGAACACGTCCATCACCATGTTCGCCACTCATCGATCCACGGTATTTTTTCACCAATGATGCCACTTCGTGCATTAGTGTATCAAAGAGCTTTACATCTCCAGAATCCTTAAAATTAATCAGTGGACGAAAATGGATTTCACCAGTAGCAATGTGTGCATAATAAATGCTTTCAAGACCAAGCTTCGACAATACTTTTTTAATGTCTGCCACATAATCAGGAAGATATTCCGGATGCACTGCAGTATCCTCAATTCCGGGAACTCCTTTTCGATCGCCGGGAATATTGGAAAGCAATCCAAGCCCTGCAGTTCGTAAAGCCCAAACCCGTTTTATCTTTTCCGCGCCGGTTACTAATGGGTAATGATAACCTAAACCAGCTTCTTTTAATTCTTTTTCAAGAGCAGCAGCTGTTTCTTTTAGTTCTTTCCCCGTTTCAAAAGAAAACTCAATCATCAGCATTGCGCCCGGATCACCTTTTACAAAGAAACGGTTCTTTGCCTGTTCAATATTTTGCTTTGCGGCCTGCATCACCGGGTCATCCATCAACTCAATTGCAGTTGGTTTGTATTTAAGCGCAATTAAATTACCGAGCAAGGATTCTTCCAGTGTTTCAAAATGTGCACAAACCAATCCGCGATGTTTAGGTGGAAGTGGAACTACATTTAATTTGATTTTTGTTGAAAAAGCGAGCGTTCCTTCCGAACCGGCTAACAATTTACAGAAATTGAATATCTCACCTCCGTCTGAATAAATTTCAGAGTTCATTAACTCATCAATGGCATAACCCATATTCCGCCTGGTTAATTTTGGATCAGGGAAGTTATCCCTGATTTCTTTCTGGTTTTCAGGACTTGACAAAATGTTGTCAATATTCTTGTAAATCTGTTGCTCTAATTTGTTCGAATTTCCATTCAATTTTGATTGAAATTCTTCTTTTGTAAGCGGTTTAAAAGTAGTTTCAGAACCATCCGATAAAATAGCATCAACTTCTAAAATATGCTCACGCACACTGCCATAAGCCAATGAGTGTAACCCACATGAGTTGTTGCCAAGCATTCCTCCAATTACACAGCGATTGGCTGTTGAAGTTTCCGGGCCAAATTGCATCCCGTGTTTTCCCAAAAATAAATTCAGTTCTGCAAGAACAACTCCCGGTTCAACCACTACATAATTTTCTTCCTTGCTGAACTCAAGGATTTGGTTCATGTATTTTGATATATCGACAACAATACCGCTTCCAACCACCTGTCCTGCAAGGGAAGTTCCTGCCCCCCGAGGAATTATTGAGGTCTCATTTTTCCGTGCAAAAGCAATGATTTTTTTGACGTCGTTCGTAGTTTTCGGACGGGTAACAGCCAGAGGTAGTTCTCTGTACTGCGAAGCATCGGTAGAATACAAAACACGTTGTACATTGTCCGTGTATAAATCACCTCTTAGATTTGATTTTAGCTGGTCAAGATGTATGTTCAATTTTTGGTGCATAAAAAGATTTCGTAGATTCCCATTATCGTTAATTTTCCAAATCCAATTGCTTTCGGTTACAAATCATGTCAACCGTTCGAGGTGATGGCATTCACTCATCAATAATACTTCAGGTAAGCTAAAATGTCCATTAGGCGTTTCCACACTAAATAAATGATAACAAGAGAAATAGGCTTCTAATAAATGAAACCTATTTCTATACTTTTTCCTTCTATTAATTGAACCTATGAATCTATTTCTTACAATCTATTTTCACAACGTAAAAGCCATAAGCTTGAATCTCAAATCCATCCTGGAAATTGCCTGAAATCCGATTTTCCAATAAAGTTTCGAAGATTTTGGTTTTAAAAAGGTCTGAATCTTTTAATTTTACGCTAACTGGATAATTTGATAAATTGACGATGGTCAAAATTTGATCATTCCCATTTTTTCTAACATATGATAATACTTCATTAGGCTGGTCATTTTCTAACCAATCCGTTTTGCCATATTGCAATGCACTTTCATTAGAATAAATTGTGCACATGTTTTGAAGAAATTGAAAACGACTTTGCCCCACCAAAGTTTCTGTCATGTCCCAATGTATTGGCGCATTCCCGAATATACTGTGCCGTGCCGTATCAGCTATCTCCTGTCCGTTATAAATAAATGGGATTCCATTTAATGTAAACAGATGTACAAAAATTGCATTGCATGCATCAAAGCCCCAATCTGCCTCTCTTCTGTTATGCCAATCATCATTTGAAATATCATGGTTGTCGAAATAACGGATAAACCTTGCCCCCAAGGGCCATCTATTT
Organism: Prolixibacteraceae bacterium; assembly: GCA_028282195.1. Classification (GTDB taxonomy): domain Bacteria; phylum Bacteroidota; class Bacteroidia; order Bacteroidales; family Prolixibacteraceae; genus Sunxiuqinia. The sequence goes on along the minus strand of JANQII010000099.1, from coordinate 1,766 downwards.
GTAAATTTAACCCATATATCATTCAAAGATGATGCTGGGTATTCCCCATCAATGACCTTCCTCAAATAGTCAAAATAACGAAAACTGTAATTAGCATCAAACGCTTTTAACTGATCTTCTGTTCTTCGGTTTTCCGCTGATTCTGATAACATGCCAATATCGGGACGAATTTTCTCAAGACGTTCTCTTGTTGTCTCCCAAAAATCGAGAGGGATAGCAAAAGACACATCCATTCGCAAGCCATCAACATTAAAATCCCTTACCCAATATTCCATATTACTAATGAGATATTCCCTTAATTGAACATTTTTAAAATTCAAAACAGGCCAATTCCATTCTGCTTTTTGCACACTTCCATCTTCATTATATTTAATAAAATCAGGGTGCTCCTCAAGGAATACTGCACGCGATCCACAATGGAGGAAAACCATATCAAGCATTACACGTAATCCGAGCCTGTGAGCTTCTTCTACAAATTCTTTTAAGTCCTCATTTGTTCCATACTCTGCATCAACATGGAAGTAATCTTTCATTCGATATGGATTTCTTGGATTATTCATCTTTGACGCTTTCTGGCGAGGGCTCCATGTTAGGGTATCTGCATTGTCATCTGCCACAAAAATAGGGCAAAGATAGACTATTGTCGCACCCAGATCAGCCACATGTGACAGCTTCTTAGTAGCGGCATTCAAGGTTCCTTCGGGAGTAAAAGCCCTTAGTTGCATTTGATAAATAATACCTTCCTCCAACCATTCCGGGGCTTCTCTAACCTTTAACTTATTAAAATCCTGAACTTCTCTATTTTGTCCCGAGGCAGTTAGTACTGCCATAAAGATTAAGAATAAAACGAACTTGTACATTTGCTTAAAACTTTTATATAAATTAATTTCCTTTATTTTGCGTAACCTTTCCCGTTAAAACCTCTTCCCGGGCATTTGCCAACAATATTGATAATACAAACACAACCTTAAATCGCTTTTTCATAAGTAATAGCTTTCAAATTTTCACAACACAAAGCTAGCCAAATAAACCAAATAAAGTCATCATTATAAAATGTTTAATAGCATTATTTTATAATATAAAATATAAAAAACACACAAAACCATCTTTTCCGCTATTAATCAACACAATGCAATTCATTAAAACATCCCTACAATGTGGATTACAATTCAAAAAAAATGTATTGTGCAATAAATACACTTTATTTTGTATAGTAAAAATAAAACAAGAATTATACTACATTGAAAAATCGAAACAAATAATGGGCTATATTAAATATTCCATGTAACACAGCTTAATAATAACTCAACTATTTACAGGAGATATAATGAGACAAAAATAGTTGGTTTTTTATCCCCATATCCTCTATTTTTTTGGATATAGAAAGTTTTACCAACTATTAGTACGTTCATAAAGTTTCGTTGAAAAACTCATCGGATGACTCTGCTGATATTGAGCATTTTAGTCATCCGATGAGTGACACGTTAATTCAAAAACTCACTACTATTTCTGTCTATTTTAGCTATTTAATAAAGGATTGAATCTTATTAATAAAGCAGGCAACAATAAATTAATAACCTGGATTCTGATCACTCTCATTAATCGCATCATTTAATTCCATCTCAGAATTTGGTATAGGCCATAAAAACAGTTTGTCCGCAACCTCCTTGCCATGTACTTCCCTAATGATCTTTTTAGTATAATCCTTACCTAAACGTAATAAATCATGCCAGCGTTTTCCTGCTTCATAAACAGTTTCGTAACCT
>JANQII010000290.1 GCA_028282195.1 Prolixibacteraceae bacterium | reverse complement strand
TAGCAAGCCCAATTAAATATGAAAAATTGCCGGTGGGAGGGGTACTCACTCCAATTAAATCAGAAAATTTGCCAGGGGAGGGCATGAAGTGTCCAGTTGTATCAAAAAAACTGCCAATGGGATGGTGAACTTTGCCAGTTGGAGTAAAAAAACTGCCGATGGGATGGTCAGACGACCGGTGGGAACATAAAAAGCCCCGAGGGATGAGTCCCAAGGCTAGCGCGGATCTGTGATCCGTGTTTTGCTTTGAAAAAGCAATAAAGGTAAATGGCACCAATTACAAATTGGCGCCAGCCAATGGCATCAACAGCGAGTGTTTCGGTATTTGCCACAAAATCATCAATAGGCTGATTCGGTAGCTTAACCTTTTCAAGCGGGATACCCTCAATGGCATCCTTCCATGCTTCAAAATCTTCTAAATAACTCATAAAATGTTATTTTTGAAATGTTAATAATTATGTCCCTTCATTGGGACCTTACTTATTGCTAACCTACCTATCGGTAGGCAAGCCGGCAGGTTCTGTGAAAACCTGTCGGTTTTTTCTTTTTAGTAATTAATCTCTTCTTTCCTCTTAATACACAAATAATAGGGTGGACATTAATTCTAAATAACATGCGACATTTAGCATTGTGATGCAATGTAATAAATTCTTTAAATTGAACAAGACCATTTTTATATTTTTTGTCATTAACTGAAACCCTTTGATCCAAACAGCTTTTGTAATTTTGATTCAACTTTTACAATTTTATCGACTTAACTTACAACTATGAAAAAGCAATGCCCCCGAATTCCCGGGGGAAAATAATAGAAAAACAATTGAATCCGAATGTATTCAATCGTTTTCCTACTTTTCAGAATTTTATGGCTACCTTAAATTATTCATTATCAATATATATAATCAAGCTTTTATCGGAAACTCAGGTTATTTAAATTACATCAACGCCATTATAGGTAAAATAAGCAAATAGTCATTTGCATGTTTTACCTATGAGTAAAAAATATTACATTTGTATAAATACTTTACTTATGAATCTCATAGAACGAAAAAAATACCTGGCAAAAGTTGATAGTTATATTGATAAAAATTTGATTAAAGTTTTTATTGGTCAACGTCGTGTCGGGAAGTCGTATCTTATAAAAACAATCATAAACCATATTAAAAAGAAAGTACATCAGGCAAATATTATATACATAGATAAGGAACTTTATGACTATGATAATATAGTTACATATCATGAATTAATTGCATTTGTTGAAAAGGAGTTAAAGCCTGACGGCAATAATTACCTATTTATTGACGAGATCCAGGAAATCGCTGATTTTCAGAAAGCACTCAGGCATTTTCAAAATAAAAAGTCAACCGATATATACATTACAGGGAGCAACGCAGATATGCTTTCGGGAGAACTGGCTACATTACTTAGTGGCCGATATATTGAGATAAACATAAATTCACTTTCTTACCTGGAATTCTTAGAATTTCATCAGTTGGGGAATGATGATGATGGCTTTTATAAATATCTAAAATGGGGCGGATTGCCTTACATCAGGAACCTGGAAAAGAATGATGAAGTAATATTCGAATACTTGAAGAACATCCTGTCTACTATTTTTTACAAAGATATTCTACATCGTTATAAAATAAGAAACGTTGATTTTTTTGATCGTTTAATCCTTTTTATGGCTTCAAATGTTGGTAACCTGATAACATCAAAAAAAATAAGCGATTATCTAAAATCTCAAAGAGTAGATATATCCCCCAAAGTTGTTTTGACCTATCTTCATTATCTGCAGAATGCATTTTTGTTACATAAATTGAATAGGGTGGATGTGCATTCAAAAAAGATATTTGAGATTAATAACAAATACTATTTTGAAGATTGGGGATTGCGCAATGCCCTAATTGGATTAAATCGCTTTTCGGTTCCTGATATTCTTGAAAATGTTGTTTTTTCCCATCTTAAGACTCTTGGCTATAAACTTAGTGTTGGTGTTTTGAGAAACCTTGAAATTGATTTTATTGCTGAGAAGTCAGATGAGAAAATATACATACAAGTGGCTTATCTTATAACAGATGAAAAGGTAAAACAACGTGAATTTGGCAATCTGCTTCAAATAAAAGACAATTATCCCAAATATGTTGTGTCTTTGGATCCGGTTCAAATTGGCGGGATTCAAGGGGTAAAGCATATACACCTAAGAGAATTTCTAACGAAAAATCAATTTGATTTATAATCCAAAGACTGTAATAAAATCCAGGTGCGTATTTCGGGTTTTGTTATAATCAAAAAAACTACCTCATTGGGTGGTGGTTATGTTTAAATGGCTGTGCCTTGATCTTCATACAACGAAATGTAAAATATCGAATAAAAAATATCCAACCAGAAAGTTCCTTCCTTGCTGGTTCTTTTTACATTTTTTATTCCTTATTTTAACGTGAGTTTTGGGTTGATCTTAACAGTTTGCAAAATAATCATTGCCCCAAGTCGCCCTTTCCGATAAAAACTTTGCGCACTCTGCGGTTAAATAATCCGATGAAAACCAATGAAATAAATAAATATGAATTTATCAATGCCAAATAGATAAACCGCAAAGAAACATAAGAATCCGCAAAGACGCGAATAGAGATCAATACAGACTAACACCATAAACCATTGAAAAACAATTTATTGAATCCAAAATTTACGTTATACTATCATTGTGATTGTATTATTTATCTCCTGAATATGCTACCGATGAAAATTTATAAACTTCAGATTCTGTTCTGGCGTTTCTCATAATCTCCTCCATCTCCTTTACAATCTCAGGATACTTTTCAGCCAGGTTGTTTTCTTCCCCAATATCTTCTGCCAGATTATAAAGTTCTGTTGGTAAATCACCGATTGATGCATTATAACGAACTGCTTTCCAATCTCCTTTTCGAACCGCTAACCGGCCTTTTCGTTCGTGGAATTCCCAGTACAGGTATTCATGTTGTTCCTGACCTTCTTTTCCCAATAAAGTTGGCAAAAATGATTTCCCATCAATATTCTCAGGTTTTGGAGCGCCTACAACTTCAGCAAGGGTTGGCATTACATCCCAGAATGCAGAAATATGTTCGCTTGTGGTTCCTGCTTTAACCTTACCCGACCACCAGGTAATCATCGGAACACGGATTCCTCCTTCATATAAATCCCGCTTATAACCTTTTAATGGGCCATTACTATCAAAATAATCAGGATCAGCACCACCTTCAAAATGAGGGCCATTATCTGAAGTAAAAATAATAACCGTATTATCTGCTATCCCTAACTCCTTCAGTTTTGAAACAATATCCCCAACCTGGTCATCCAGGCAGTTTATCATCGCTGCAAATGCTGCATGTGATTCTGGCTGAGAACCATATCCACCTGTTTTATAGTTTGGCCCTTCATCAATCCCTTTATAGCTTTTTTCAGGATCAAATTTACCTCTGTATTTTTCCATATACTTTTCAGGGGCAAATAATTCAGCATGAGGGATTATAGAAGGATAATACATAAAGAATGGCTTGTCTTTATTTGCTTCCATAAAGCTGATCGCCTGATCATGGATATTATCCGGGCCATAAGTTTCTGTTTTTCGACCAGCGTTACCTTCAAGCATCACCTTTTCCTGGTTACTCCACATATGGTAAGGATAATAGTTGTGCCCAATCCGTTGGCAATTGTACCCGTAAAAAACATCAAATCCCTGCATGTTGGGATCACCTTCTGAGCCTGGATAACCAAGTCCCCATTTACCAAACGCTCCAGTTGTATAACCAGCTTCTTTCAACATTTCAGCAATGGTATAATTATCGGCAGGCATGGGGTATTGACCTTCAGGTTTCCATTCTTTGTTTCCCCGAATCGAAGCATGTCCGGTTGTTAAACCTGTCATTAAACTACAGCGTGACGGAGCACAAACAGTACTCCCGGAATAATGTTGGGTAAACATTATGCCTTCCTGGGCGAGTTGATCTATGTTCGGTGTTTGAAACTTTGTTTGTCCGTAACAACTTAAATCGCCATAACCCAAATCATCAGCTAAAATATAGATGATATTTGGTTTCTGAACAGTAGCAGGATCTTTCTTATCATTAGTTTTGGAATTGCATCCGGCAATTACCAATACTAATAAAATAATTGGAAGAATAATAGCTTTAGGTTTCATAATTTTATAGTTAAGTGTTAATTATCTACATCCGTTCCGGTACACTAATTCCCATAAGGCTCATCCCCAGTTTTACAATTTTTGCAACTGTTTCTGATAATACCAAACGGAAATTTCTAACAGCTTCATCATTTTCAGCAAGAATTGAATGATCATGATAAAACTGATTGTATTCTTTCACCAAGTCATACACATAATTTGCAATCAAAGCCGGACTATACATTTCCCCTGCTTCAGCTACAACGCCCGGGAATAATGATATGCTTTTGATTAGCTCTTTTTCTTTTAGTGAAAGATTTAAGCTTTTATCCAATTCATAATTCAGGTCGATATCCTGATCGCCAGCTTTTCTCAATACAGAACGTATTCTTGCATGGGTATACTGAATAAAAGGTCCTGTGTTACCATTGAAATCAATCGATTCTTCAGGATTGAAAAGCATATTCTTTTTAGGATCAACTTTCAGAATGAAGTATTTTAACGCGCCAAGTGCAATTGTTTTAAAGGTCTCCAAGGCTTCTTCTTCCGAGTAACCATCCAACTTTCCAAGTTCTTCTGAAGTTTTTCTGGCTACATCAATCATTCCAACCATTAAATCATCTGCATCTACGACCGTACCTTCCCGGGATTTCATCTTCCCTTGTGGAAGTTCTACCATCCCATATGAAAAGTGGTGAAGATCTTTTCCCCATGAGTAACCTAATTTATCCAATAATATTGAAAGTACCTGGAAGTGATAATTTTGCTCATTACCTACAACATATACCATTTTATCAATGCTGTAGTCATCGTAACGAAGTTTGGCAGTGCCAATATCCTGAGTCATGTAAACAGATGTTCCGTCACTACGCAATAAAATCTTTTCGTCCAATCCATCTTTGGTTAAATCGGCCCATACAGACTGATCATCACGCTGGTAAAAAGTGTCATCTTTCAATCCACGTAAAACTTCATCTTTTCCTACCAGGTAAGTATCAGACTCGTAATAAATTTTATCAAAATCAACACCCAGTTCTTTGTAGGTCACGTCAAAACCATCGTAAACCCATTGATTCATGTTTTTCCATAGCTCAATGGTTTCAGGGTCTTTAGCCTCCCATTTACGCAGCAGCTCACGCGCTTCAATAATTAGTGGGGCATTTTGCTCTGCTTCTTCTTTGCTTTGCCCCTGCTCTATTAGCTCTGTAATCTCCTGACGGTAATGCTTGTCAAAAAGCACATAAAAGTCACCAACCAAATGGTCGCCCTTTATACCTGTACTTTCCGGGGTTTTCCCTTCACCCCATTTTTGCCAGGCCACCATTGACTTACAAATATGAATCCCCCGATCGTTTACAATATTGGTTTTCACAACCCTTTTTCCGTTAGCTTTCAGAATCTCGCTAAGCGAAAAACCTAAAAGGTTGTTTCTGATATGCCCTAAATGCAAAGGTTTATTCGTGTTTGGCGATGAATATTCAATCATTACCTGAGACGATTCTTCTGTAGCTTCAACAAAGCCATACTTCTCTTTTGAACCAGCTCCAGCTAAAACGCCCAACCAATACGATACCGAAATTGTCAGATTAAGAAATCCTTTAACCACTTCAAATCCATCAACCTCTTCAACCTTTTCACTTAAATAATTTCCAAGTTCTTCGGCAGTTTGTTCCGGTGATTTTTTTGAAAATCGTAAAAATGGAAAAACAACTACGGTCAAGTCGCCTTCCACGTCTTTTCTTGTATTTTGAATTTGAACTGAAGAAGGGTTAAGCTCCTCTTTATAAAGTTGCTGAACTGCTTCTGATACTTTACTTCTGATAATTTGTTCGATGGACATATCGTATTTTTTAATGAGAACCGCAAAGATAATAGTTTCCTTTCTATTTTTTGGGAATAAAAAAGCCCTCGGTCATCTGACTGAAGGCTTTCTTAACAAATATTTCTGCTATACTATTTCAGTTTGAAGATTTCAAATTCAACACGACGGTTTAATCTTCTACCTTCTTCCGTTGTGTTATCTGCTACAGGGTTAGTTTCACCCAATGCTGCTGTATTGGAAATTCTTGATTGATCAAGCCCCTGGTCCGTTAAGTATTTTACAACTGAAACAACACGTCTTTCAGAAAGGGCCTGGTTGTACTCATCACTTGCGGTATCATCAGTAAATCCAAACAGGTTCACATTATAATCAGCATTTTCATTCAGCAAGGTAATCAAACTATCCAATTTGGCTTTTGAGTAATCAGTTAAGTAGCTTTCATCAACTACAAAATAAACCGGCTTAACTTTTATATCAAGAACGATTGGTTCTGGTTTTTCAGGTTCTTCGATTGGACAACCATTGTTTTCTTTTGGTCCCGCAACATCCGGACATTCATCTTCTTCATTGTAAAGTCCATCACCATCATTGTCGAAAGGACATCCTGCTTCATCAACTTTCCAACCTTCAGGGGTTCCCGGACATTCATCATTTTTGTCAATTACACCGTCACCATCAGTATCCGGGCAACCTTTCAATTCTTTTGGTCCCGGATCATCCGGACAATCGTCATATTTATCAGCAATTCCATCTCCATCCTTGTCAGGACAACCGGCAAGAGAAGTCAAACCTGCTTCGCGTGGGCAATCATCAAGATAATCAACAATACCATCACCATCAGAATCAACCGGGCAACCATCTTCATCAACCGTTACACCAAAAGGGGTACCAGGACATTTGTCATTTCTGTCAGGCACACCATCACCATCAGAATCTTTCGCTTTTCCAAAGGTAAATTCAATACCCCCAACCACTTTCCACATATCTTCTTTAATCTCCCTGCCACTGGTCCTTTCTACCTTAATACCATCAATGTACCCTCCTTCAAGGAATACAGAAGTACTAGGGCTAACGGCAAACTTAGAACCCAATCCAAGATTGAAGTTCAAGCCTTCTGATGAATTATCAAACAATAATCCTGGTCCGGCATAAAAGTAAGGGCGAACAGGGCTATCTTCATTAATAATTTTGCCATTGTAAAGTTTTAAACGCAGGTTTAAAAGAGTATTACCAGCATCAAGGTCATTTCTTACTTCAGAATTAAGAAATGCAAAATCCTGCTTTAACATCAGATCAAAAGTAGGGCTTAAATACCTGCTGAAATAGAAGCCGGGCATTATACCAACACCACTTTTATCAAAATTTCCATAAGCACCGGCACCAAGGCCAAACCCCCAGGGCTTATCAACTGTCTGGGCTTCAACTGCCAAACCAGCCGATAAAATCATTAAAAGTAAAAATAGTCGTTTCATGTAGTGGGTAAAATTATGAATGGTTTTTAATCAATATTTCAGTTTTTTTAGACGAATTATGCACAATAATAGACAAAATGGTTCATTTGAGATTATTTTCGATACAAAAATCAGTAAAATCACCACCTTTGTAAATTGTTTACTAAAGCTATGTACTTTTTAGTTATTTTACGTAAAAAAGAAAAGATTTGTACAACATAGTCGACATAGAAACAACGGGGCATACTGCTAAAGATGGGAAAATAACCGAGATTGCCATTTATGTACATAACGGCACTCAGATTGTAGATTCATTTAGCTCATTGGTAAATCCCGAATGCCATATCCCCTATTTTATCACCAAACTCACAGGTATCGATGACGAGATGGTTGCCAATGCCCCAAAATTCTATGAGATTGCCAAAAAAGTAATTGATCTCACTGCCGGGAATATTTTTGTAGCACACAATGTCAGCTTTGATTACCGTTTTATCCAGGAAGAATTTAATCGTCTTGCTTATAATTTTAGAAGAAAAACAATGTGTACCGTTAAACTAAGCAGAAAGTATCTTCCGGGGCATAAATCCTACTCTCTGGGTAATATTTGCCAGGAGTTAAATATTCAAATTAACGGACGACACCGTGCTGCTGGTGATGCCCTTGCTACCGTAAAATTGTTTGAAATGATTTTAGAGAAACATTCCCTAAACGGATCTCCAAATCAAAGTGGGTTTCAAAAAAGGCTATTTTAAAGGACTAAGCCTTATCCCCTTCTTTGTTTTCTTCAGGATTTTCTTCTTCATCAAAATTAAGCAAATCACTTTTTTGAAGAAGGTTGTACCACTGAACTATTTTCTTCATATCACTGGTATAAACACGGTCCCTGTCATAATCAGGCATTATTTCAGCAAAGTATGCCTTTAAATCATTTCCTGAAGGTATTTTCTCAATCGCTTTGCTTTCTTCCTTCTCTGCTATTGACTTAAAAACATCTTTAAGGGATACTTCTGTAGTATCTGTGTAAATTGCAATATCCTCGAGTGAACTTATTTTTGCAGTTGAATATGCCGGCATTCTTTTGCCATTTAACAGTGATTCAACAATTATGCTGTTTTTAGCTTCTGCTATCATTTTAAACAAGCCTGGCTGCCCTGAAATTGCTAATATTCCTTTTAACATATCTTATCGTTTAACGCAAGCGAAGATACTATTTTTCATGAAAAAGATAATAATGCTCTTTAACTTGTTCAAAAAAATTAGAGCCGACAAAGCCGACTCTTAGTAACTGTTAGGAAATTGTTTTTTAGAATTATTATAGCGTATTTTTTGGTTAGGCAAGGCGAATTTGACGCGAATAGCACCGCTATTTAAGGAA
>JANQII010000288.1 GCA_028282195.1 Prolixibacteraceae bacterium | reverse complement strand
CGTCCAGATCAATTTTCAAATCGGTATTATTCGAACCACCTGCTCCCTGAAATTCAATTTCACCATTTACCTCTCCAATCCGAATATATTCAGAACTGGCCCCTGTTATTCTTCCTCCCCGAACAGTGATATCACCATCTACCGCTAAATTCCCGCTGTTGGAAAGGGTCATTCTTTCTGTAGCAGTTGTACCATTTAAAGTGCCGAATTGAAGGTTTTCATTACTTGGAAAAGTTATATCAACTGTGCTTCCGTCAACATGAAAGGCCGGGTTGGTATCTGAAACCACATTTAATCGTCCAGTTGTTACATCACCTGTTGCAGAAATGGAAATCCCGCCTGCCGTTTCCGAATCATTCCGAATAGTATTGTTCCCCAGTTTGTAGTCCCAGCCCGTATTGTTATCATCAGAAGCGACCCAGCCTCCGGCTCCCGCGTTGGCTATTACGTCCCATTTCATAACCTGTCCATCTGTGGCCGACATTTGGGATAGGTCGGCAGCAGCAATCGTTCCATCTTTGATCTCATCGCTTTCAACCGCATCGGTTGCAATTTTGGATGCATCGATAGCATCGGTTGCCAATTCTGTATTACCTACCACACCAGCTTCAAGATCGATTGAATTATAAGTTCCCGATACATCACCACCAAAAGTAGCCGATGTTTCCAGCTTGTTAGTTTGTAGTATTTTCCCTTGCTCCGCACTTAAGGCATCTGAAGTCCCTCCGGTGGTCAGGTCATCAACCACTGTTACCTGGCTGTTATTGTCATCGGAAGCAACCCATGTGCTTGAAGTGTTGTTCCATTTTAAAACTTGTCCATCTGTCGCTGACATCTGCGAAAGGTCAGCCGCAGCAATCGTTCCATCTTTGATCTCATCGCTTTCAACCGCGCCTGTTGCAATTTTGGAGGCATCAACCGCATCGGTTGCCAATTCTGTATTACCTACTACTCCTGCTTCAAGGTCGATTGAATTATAGGTTCCCGATACATCACCACCAAAGGTAGCCGATGTTTCCAGTTTATTGGTTTGAAGTACTTTTCCCTGCTCTGCACTTAAAGCAACTGAAGTCCCTCCGGTGGTCAGGTCGTTTATTACTGCTACCTGGCTATTATCATCATCTGAAGCGACCCAACCTCCTGCTCCCGCGTTGGCAGTTGCGTCCCATTTCATGATCTGTCCATCTGTTGCTGACATCTGCGAAAGGTCGGCAGCAGCAATCGTAGCATCTTTAATTTCATTGCTCCCTACTGCTCCACTTGCAATTTTGGATGCATCGACTGCATCAGTTGCGAGTTCAGTATTACCTACTACGCCCGCTTTCAAATCAATTGAATTATAGATCCCTGTTACATCACCACCAAAAGCAGCTGATGTTTCCAGCTTATTGGTTTGGAGCACTTTCCCTTGTTCTGCACTTAAGGCATCTGAAGTCCCTCCGGTGGTCAGGTCGTTTATGACAGTTAGCTCGCTGTTTTGAATAGCTACGTCTACATAAGCTGTGGTTGCCAGCTTATCGGAATGATCACCAGCCGACTGGGTAGTCCCTGTTGTACCTGAAGGTAGTTGCGGAAAACCGGTAAAAACCGGTGATGCTAAAGGAGCTTTGGTATCTACCTGTGATTTTAGTTCTTTTCCCATTTCCGCGGAAAGAGCCTTGTTTGAACCACCGGAAAAGTCATTCACCAACTCTACACTTTTGGAATCAACATAAGCAATAGTTGCTTTTTCATCCAGTTCCCCCTGTAAATTTGAGATATCAGCAATCCCAATGGTAACAATACCTGTTTTACCATTTACGCTTTCAACGTCTATATCCGGCGATAGCAGTTCTGTCCAATTAGCCATTCCCCCTAAATTACTTCCATTATGAACAAAGTTTTTCTTAATGTCCGTGCGGATCACCACATCTCCCTCTTTCGCAAACAATGCCAGATGTGCTGCTTCACTGTCTTTCGTATAAACATTGTTTAGTGTAATTGCCGGTAATTGTGAAGCATCAATTTTCCTGTTACCATCTAATCCGGCATAACCGTCAGCTATATTTTTATTAGCCCCCAATTCAACATCGTAAGCCAACCTGCTCTTTTCAGCATCTGTAAAGTCATTGGATGAAAGCCCCATACCAGACTGCTTGTCGACTTTGTCCCGAAGCCCATCGTCAATATACTTTTTGGTAGCAGCATCGTTCGGGTTTATTGGCGTTCCCAGGCCGGTAAGCCTTGTTCCCCCGGCATCGTTCCCTTCTGTTAAAACCTCATACAAGGTTTGGTCATCACTTTCCGATGTCAGGTAACCATTATTACCAACATAGGCGTCAACTTCTGCTTCGGTAAGCCTGGCACTATTTGCAGCGGCATCAACATAGGTAACTGTTGCCTTTTCATCCAATTCGTTCTGCAGGTTTGGAACATCTGCAATTCCAATGGTAACAATACCTGTTTTACCGTTCACACTTTCAACATCTATATCCGGTGAAAGCAGTTCAGTCCAGTCAGCCATACTGCCTGAAGTACCACCGTTATGTACGAAGTTTTTCTTAATATCTGTACGGATCACTACATCACCAGTACTTACTGAAAGTGCCAGTTGTTCCGCTTCACTGTCACTTGTGTAAACATTGTTTAGCGTAATTGCCGGTAATTGTGAAGTGTCAATTTTCCTGTTGCCATCCAGCCCGGCATAACCATTAGCAGTGTTCTTGTTTGCAACCAATTCCACATCATTGGCCAACCTGCTTTTTTCGGCGTCCGTAAAATCATTGGATGAAAGCCCCATGCCTGTTTGCTTATCTGCTTTGCCAAGTAGTTCATCATCTACATATTCCTTGGTAACGGCATCATCCGGGTTTGTTGGTGTCCCCAAACTGGTAATCTTCCTCCCTCCTGCATCGTTTCCTTCTGTTAAAACTTCATTTAAGGTCTGGTCATCTGAAAACACTGCTGATAAAGGTACTGCTGTTTGTACGGTAAGGTTATTTACCCTGCCGGCATTTTCTGCTTTATCTACTTCCCCGTTATCGTCTGTATCATAAACAGATTTAAACATATCGCCCTCAACCGGGAGGATCACTGTATTCCCATTCGAAATACTAAGCCTGTCACCATTTATAGCTAAAGCCTGAGAATCTGTATTGACAGATGATAAATTAACTGAGTTTCCCAAAGAGATCTTCAAATCATTTCCTGATAAAGAAAGTTCTTGTGGTTTATCTGCCAGATTTAAGCTTGAGAGACTAACCGTATTGCCACCTTCGATGCTTAATCGGTTCCCATTTAATTCGAGCTTAGGTTTATTTTTTAAATCATTGAAATCACCGGACGATGCAACACCTGACAGATCAGATGAAAGCCTATCGGCGACATTAGCTTTTTTAGCAAAATAAGCTTTAGGAACAATCGCGATCAAATTCAGCCCGTCCAGGTCAATTGTTCCATCCCTGTCATAATCAATCTCAACCTTTAGATTTAAATTCCCTGACCAATCAATTTCGTCCCATATCCCTGATAATAAGTCACCGTTACCAACTGACAGGTTAATTACGCCATAAACATCTGTCTCCAGACTGTGTTTTTCGGAATAAAGATTAATTGCATCATCAGATTCAATCGAAATTATCGCTTCTATTTGTTGATTTGATACAATTGTTCCATCAACCTTTCTAACCATTGCCTGATAATTAAAGGCATCATTTTCCTGTGCTATAACAGAACAACAGACCATCAATAATAAAAATGTCAGCCCAACATAAAATCGTTTCATAGTGGTTTATTATTAAATTTTTATAAACTTGCTCCGGTTGTAAATTATATGGGTGGAAGGATTTTGAATGATCAACACATAAGGTGCAGGTATAAGATGCTCCAAACTTATTTTGGTAAGTTTTCCGGTAAGCAGACCTTTTTTTATCAACCTCCCATTCTCGGCATAAATTGAATAAGCCAATTGATGTACATTATCCCCATCACAATCAACATACAAATAGTCAGGTGCAGGGTTGGGATAAACACTCACAGCAATACTTGTCAATGCCAAAGGTCTTTCTATGTTTGTCGCAAAATCAAATGGTACTACCTTATATACAAAGCCTTGAAGACAGTGGTTCCAACCATCTTTGAATAATCCAATAACTGGTTCACCTATACTCGAAACCATACTTACCGAAGAGAAACTTGCTGTTCCCCCATTGTTTATAAAACCATCCGGTTTTACGATTTGAGCATTACTAACAAATAAAGCGGAAGTAAAAAAAAGACAGATAAAAAAAGATTTCATAATATACCCCTTATAAATTCTAATTCCTATTCAACGTATTTCGAAATCAACCATGTTTTGCAAAGAAAGATCAGTCGGAAAGAAAGTCGTAATTTGATAATAGATATTTATATTCAGTGGACTACTCTAAAAATACTCTATATTAAAATATTAACATAAAAAGAATACTCATGAACTTTAACATAAATTACTTTAACCACTTATAATCAGATAAATAAAAAAATAAATAATTACTCTATTACAATAAAAGTATATGTAAAGTGACCTATTAAGAAATCTCTGAGAATAAACAGTAAGCAGATATTATTTTGAATAAAAATTGAAAAGTATATGCTTTAACAAAAAAGGAAGTTGGATTTTGTGAATTGATTCTACACCTAATAAATTACTCAAAATATTCTGTAACACATAACCGGTGCTTATAAAATCACAACTGAAAATAAAGAAAATTCTTAAAGTTGACTATCCCCGTGGCAAAGCCTCGGGGAATTCTTTAGATTAAAAAAGTAAAAAAACAGAGCCTGTTGAGTAAATAGGATTTTACTGAGGCTTTGACTTGAAGTCAAAGCCTCAGTAGTTCGTAATATATTTATCTAGTAGTGGGCTTTTGAATTAACGTGTCACTTATCGGATGACTAAAATGCTCGATATCAACAGAGTCATCCGATGAATTTTTCAACGAAACTTTATGAACGCACGACTAGATCGATAAAATATGTTGAGAAAGGGCACTGTCCCTGTCCAATTTCATTTTTTTACGAAGCCTGTACCTGACATTTTCAACGGTGCGTAAACTACGACTGGTTATAAAACAGATATCTTTTGTAGTTAAATTTAACCTTAACAGGGTACAAAGCCTGATTTCTGAAGCAGTTAAATCAGGATAAAGCTGAGTTAGTTTATCCAGGAATCCGGTATGCAATTCATCAAATTGTTTATGAAACTCTTTCCACCGTTTACTGTTATTCTGGTTATTCAGGTAATTTGTAATTTGAATAAAATCTGACTTTGCCAGTTTGGCATTCTGCCTAAGAAGCTCATCTATCTTTCGTTTAACTTCCTGGGCAACGTCCTGACTTGCAGCAAGGCGCAGCATATTTGAGGTTAATTCTTTTGTTTTGTTACCCAGTTCTGTTTTCAAAACTGCCTTCTCTTGTTTTTCTGATTCATGCAAGCGTTTAATCAAATTCTTTTTGGCCCTTAGCCAAAGTACCAGGAAAATTAAAAGTCCAATAATCAATATCAATATACTTATTTTACCATAACTGATCACTTTATTTTTCTGAACCAGAGTTTGCAATGAACTGATTTGTTCATTCTTTAACCTGGTCTGATATTTCTTTTCTAAATCCAAACTGCTTTTTCTTACATTTTCGCCAACCAGGCTATCATTCAAACCAGTGTATAACTCGTAATAAGATAATGCTTGTTGGGAATCGCCTTTTAGCTTATTGGCCTGGTAAAGATCAAAATAGATCCTTCGCCATAATCTTTTATCACCTCGGTCCACTTCAAGAGCCACCTGTTCTATAGATGAAATTGCTTCTTCAAAATTTCCTTGTTCCTTTAATAAAGAAGCTAAACTTAACCTGTTTACCAATATCCCATATTCATTACCATTACGCACACATATTTCCATAGACTTCTCATACATCCCTCTGGCCAGATCAAACTTGTTCTGCATCCGATAAATATCCCCAATTTTTGGATATATTAGAATCAATCCATCCGGAGGTCTTTGTACTGAATCCAAAGACAAAACGAACCTGTAGTAAACCAATGCTGAATCGAGTAAAGATTCTTGTTGATAAGAATCTGCTATAGTTGCATATATATTATCGAATAATCCGAAGACATGTCTTTCTTTTGCAAGGTCATAGGCTTTAAATAAATAAGCACGTGCTTCTTTATAATTTTTCATTTCTGTAAACAAAACCCCTATTCTTAAGTACAAGGTTGTTAACCAACGGTAGTTTTTCTCATATAAATGATAATCAATTGCTTCGTGAAAATATGGCATCGCTTCATCAACCAAACCGCGATGCATCAAGATAGTACCAACTAAAGTTCTTGCTTTTATTAAACCTAACTGAAAATTAGATTCTTCATAATACTTTATCGCTTTTTCTACATAGATGTCGGCTGAATCCAGATTGCGTTTTACAGAATGTACCCCTCCAATTCCACGATATATCTCTCCCAAATCTTTTATTGTATTTTGTTCCTGTAATGCTTCACGAAAAAAAGACATGGCCGAATCATAATCATTCAATAAAAAATAGGTCCATGCAAGTTCTTTTTTTACATTGCATTTTGCACCAAAGTTTTGACCTCGGGCACCCGTATAAGAATCACATATATGGTATAACTCAAGAGCCTTTTCAGGAGAACTAAACCTCATTGTCCGGGCTTTTTTCAACATCTTTTCAAATTTAGTTGGAGGATTTTGTATCTGTGTCTGATCTTTGGCACATGAAATTATTAACAAGGAAACCCCGAATAAAAAAAAGAAAAAATGCTTCATGGTTTTGATGGATATAAGTTAGTTCAAACTTCGAAAGATAAAAATACAAAATCAGTTTTAACGACACAGAGATGCTTTCTAAAATAATGACATATTTTTAGTTATAAGCTTATCATCCATTCAATCGTTACAAAATCAGAACAATCATTAAGGTGATCAGGAAAATGAAACGAATAAAAGGTATTGAAAAACGGCTTTGTCGGCTACCTGACAAAATATTGATGCTCACCTCACTAAGTTTGTTAAAAAGAAAACAAAGTGAGGAAAACAATACTTCTTATTATATTATTTTTGGGTATCTCCCATTTCTTGAAAGCACAAACTTGTTGCTCCGGAGGTTCGCCAATTACCAGCAATCTTGGAATTCAGGAAATCGATCCTAAAAGTTGGTACGTACAACTTTCATACGACTATAACTTTCTGGATGCCCTTTACAGTGGCACACAGAAGCTGAATGACCAAAGCAGGGAACGAACCACCCAAACGGTCATGCTTCAGGCAATTTATGCGTTGAATAATAAAATCTCATTTAATGCATTACTTACCCATGTAAAACAGGAAAGAACTATTTTTTCCGGTGAAAACGAAAATTACACCTCCGCTTCCGGAGTTGGAGATGCTGTTTTCATGATGCAATATTCAGTACTTTCCAATCTTAAACGAAATTTGGTAGTTGCTGCGGGGCCTAAAATACCAATCGGCAAATTTGATGCGACTGACCCTGAGCTTGGTTTTGCCCTGGCTCCTGATCTTCAACCTGGCTCTGGTTCATGGGACGGAATAGTTGGATTATCGCACAGTGAGTTTCATGTACTTAATCCAAATTTTACTATAACCGGTACGCTTGGGTATCGCATTTCGTCTGAAGGAGAGCGTTTTGAGGGCGATACCGGCTACCGGTTCGGTAACGAATTTATAGCTTCGCTTGGTTTTAATGAATCATTTATTCTTGGAAAGAACAGTCTATCACTTTTTGCATATTTACAATACAGACATACGCGCCCTGATAAGATTGATGATTTCGATGTGCCCGGAACAGGTGGCCAGTGGGTAAATTTATCTCCAGGCTTCAGTATTTCCCCTTCAAACTATGTCGATTTGAATTTTTCAGCAGAGATTCCACTTTACCGAAACTTAAAAGGAACCCAATTAACTACATCATACCGATTTAATGTCGGTTTAGCAATCAAGTTATTTAATAATTAAAAATACAGCCATGAAAACACACATTTATTTTATTATTGCTTTTGCAATAGCCCTGTTCTCCTGCAGTAGCGGAGATGACAATATGGGAGACCTTCCAACTCTTCCTGATAATCCTGGTACTCCTGCCCCCGGTATTGGCACAGGTAAAATTCTTGTTGTTGAAGATGAGTTTGAAAATCAGCATTTTGTTATTGCCGGAAGCAAAACCTTCAATTTTATAGTTTCCTTTTCCCGGGAGTTTGATGGTCAATTAAGAAATTTTTCAGCAGTACAGGACGAATTACCTGTAATTATGCAAGATGAAGACGGAAACAAATGGGACATTTTTGGTTATGCTACCGAAGGTCCAGATAAAGGGAAAAGACTGGTTCCAACTCAAAGTTTAATGGGCTATTGGTTCTCATTCGGTACTTTCTATCCCGGGATCGAGCTTTATCCTTCCAATTCAAAAGGAATTCACGATGGAAAAGTTATTGTGGGTGACAACGGCTGGTTAGTTCCATCCAATGAAGTAAGGTCCGGCGGTGTGGGAAGAGATGGAATACCTGCTGTTGGAAACCCTCAATTTGAAAGTGTTTCCAGTGTTGACTTTCTTGAAAATAATGATTTAGTTGTTGCTTTCCGTAGCGGCAATAAAGTTAAAGCATATCCACATGATGTACTTGACTGGCACGAAATTGTAAATGATTCTTTTGACAACCTCTATTTTTCTATCGTTTATTGCCCGTTAACCGGAACTGCTACAATCTGGGACAGGACAATTGATGGCAAAACGACCACATTTGGAGTATCTGGTCTTCTTTATAATACGAATATAGTTCCATACGACCGCGAAACCAGCTCCAACTGGTCACAACTTTTTGATCGTTCTATAAATGGGACCAACAGCGGCAAAAGACCTAAAAATTACATGCCCCTTGAAACTACATGGGCTACTTTCAAAGCATTATATCCGAATGCCGAAGTTATGAATACAAATACGGGCTTCAACCGCAGCTACGGTTTTTATCCGTATGGGGACTACAAGACAAGCCAGTCTTTAATTTTTCCTGTGAAATATGATGATGACAGGCTACACCCAAAAGAAAGGGTACATGCATTAATAGTTAACGGTGAAGCAAAAGCTTACAAATTTGAAAACTTTGATTGAGGATGATTCGCAGGATTATTTTTTCCTTTAAAGGATGGGGTATTGCCAGTTTGCTTCTGGCAATTGCCCTTCTTTTTCAGCACTTCTTCAGAAATCCCCTATGTTTTAGCTGGGCGTGTATTCTTTGGTTTTTAGCAGGAATTCTAATTGCTATTCTTGTTTACAGCCTTGCAATTTTACCATTCCTCCCAAATAAACAATGGATAAGAAACTCTGTACTGAGCCTTCTATTTCTAATAACTTACTTTTTAAATCTAAGCATATACAAAGTTGATTATACGAATAATCTTCTTTTTACAGGGAAATCATTGTTTGTAATAGCAGTGATTATTGTTGTAATATCATGCTTTACTGCGAATAGTATTCGTTATAAAAGTAATCTCATAATCCGGCAATTTAGAGCCAGGTCAAAAACTTAGTTGGAGGATAATGATGGGTAGTTTTTCACGAGTATTCTTTTTCGGTCGTAAAGAATCACCCCTTTTTTCTCCAGATCACTTAATGTTGTTGTTACCGTTTGCCTGGTGGTGGCTGCCAGGCTTGCTAATTCCTGATGTGTAAGATTTAGCTTTACTTCAATTTCATCCCCAATCTTTTTTCCATGGTCGTCGGCCAATTCCTTTAAAAGATACTTAACCCTTTCCGGGGCTGATTTAAACCACATTCGTTCCAATCGTGAGCTAATTCGTTTTAAGCGAAAGCCTATTAACTTAGTTACTTCAAGGTTAAGTGATGGGTTTCGTTTCAGGAACTCTTCAAATTCCGGGACTGAAATCTGGCAATAAACAACTTTTTCTGTCGCTTTCGCAAACTGCTCGCGACTTTCTTCCCCTGCCAAAGCCAGTTCCCCAAAAACTTCCCCGGGGCCTAAAATAGCATGTATCATTTCACGTCCATCTTCAGAATAAGATGCGACTTTTACTTTTCCTTCTTTCAAAAAATAAATTCGGCTGGAAACATCATGAGGCAAATAGATCACCTGGTTCTTAGTTGCTTCCTTCATGACTGAACAATTACTAAGATCCATTTTTTCAGACTTGCTTAATGACTTTAGAAAATTAAAGTTTTCAAAATACCAAAGCTTAGTTTGACCCTGGGTGCTCATTTTTAATGTTTATTATTAAAAAACCGTAATGAGCATATAATGTTTAAAGTTTAGCTAAGATATTATTCGAGTATTCCAAAATACTTTTTGAAAGTAGTAACATCAGGAACAATTTTAAAGTTTCGGGGCATTACTGGTTCCAGTAACTTTATTTGTCTGCCTGTAACAAAAACTTTCTTTTTATGCTCAAGCTGACTAAGGTTTCTAAAGTAATCTTCCAGTTCGGTTTTAGTCAATGCATTTATAAAAGCAGTAAAAATGAAATCAGGCTTGCGAAGTTCAGTTAAGTGTACTAAATCTTCGTAAGGTACATTCTGCCCAAGGTAAATTGTATTATACCCAGACTGCAATGCCAGAAAATTGTAGAAAAGCAGACTTAACTCATGCTGTTCGTTTTCTTTTAAAAACAATAAAATTGTTTTCGATGCATTATAATTATCGAATTTCGAAGATTCTGTGATCAAACGTCTACGGACTAAATTTGAAACAAAATGCTCTTGGGCCGGAAAAATTGAACCAGTTTGCCAGAATACACCTACTTTTTCAAATAATGGGAAAATAATATCCAGCATCACATTTTCAAATCCTCTCCGCTGAATTTCCTGTTCAATCAGTATTTCAAATTGCGGTGAATCAAAGTTGACGATATGAACGACAAGTTGATCAACAACACTTCCTGTACCTCCTGTTTTAGCATTCAGTTTTATGACTTCTTCCCTGATCATGGCATTATCATAACCAGAAACCCTGGAGATTTTATACCCATGTTTTACCAAAATAGAAACATTGAGTAGTTTCTTCAGCTCATCGTCACTATAAAACCGAATATTTGTGTTGGTCCTGTCAGGCCTTAACAACCCATATCGTTTTTCCCAAATCCTTATAGTATGTGCTTTTACCCCGGAAAGGGTTTCCATGTCTTTAATCGTGTAGTAATTCATTTCCTCATTTTTAACCATATAATTATTTGAATTACGTCATGAAAGTCAAAAAAAATCCAATGGTATTTAGCTCAAAAGTCTAATTTTTGTTTTCTAATTACTAAAACATCAAAAGCTATCTTTTGTTTCATCTTTTTTATTAAAAAATAAACAAAATCAAATATAAAAATCAAAAGTTCTAAGGCAAAAAAATTGAGTCAATTTCAACATTTAAACTATTTTTGGTTTTAAATATCGAACAGCACAAAATGAAATTTATATATTCTCAGTTTTTAGTAGCCCTAATTGTTTTACTAGTTCCGCTAATTATTCATTTCTTTAAGTTTAAGCGTTACAAAACGCTATATTTTAGCCAGGTTGGTTTTTTAAAAGCTGTTCAGCAAGAGACGAAAAAGAAATCAGACTTAAAAAAACTTCTCATCCTGATCAGCAGGTTGTTAATGATTACAGCTCTAATCATTGCTTTTAGCCAACCTTATATCCCTGTTACCAAAAATGAAACGATTAAAAACAATCAAAGCGTAGCCATATATCTGGACAACTCTTTCAGTATGATGGCTGAAAATGAAGAAGGTTCAATTTTTGAGCAAGCAAAAGCGAGGGTTATAGATATTGTAAATTCATTTGAGCAGGAAACTAAGTTCTTTTTGCTTACAAATAATGTAATTCCGGCACATCAAATCCCTTTAGGCAAAGAAGAACTGGCAGAGCAGCTTTCAAGAATTAAAGAAAGTCCAAAAGCTTTAAAAATCAGTGAAGCCTATCGATTAATGGTAAATTCGCTAAACAGCGAAGGTGCTAAGTCTGAAAAGAATATCTTCTTAGTTTCCGATTGTCAAAGCTATCAACTTGATTTTAATCAGATTGAAGAAGACAGCACTTCACGTGTTTCGTTAGTACATTTTAGTGCTTCGGGTAATAATAATTTGTTTATTGACTCGTGTTGGTTTGAAAGCCCTGCAAGAAAGTCAGATAAGCAGGAAAAACTACTGGTAAGAATAATTAACCAATCAAAACAAAATATTCAAAATCAACCACTACGATTATTGATTAATGACTCTTTGAAAGCAATCAATACTATTAACCTTGCAGCAAATGAAAGCCAGGTTATGGAGTTGAATTATAAAAATAATAAATCAGGATTTCAAAAAGGAATTATTGAATTAGATGATTTTCCGATAACTTACGACAATAAAATATTCTTCAGTTATATTCTTAAAACAAGCATAAACTGTTTATTAATAACCAATAAAAGTAGTAACTCAGGTAATTATTTTGAAACTTTACTGGATAACGATCCTTTTATCAATTTTCAGCAAATTGAAAGCAATAAATTTCAACCGAATCAGCTGTCCGAATCCAACCTGGTCATTCTCCACAACCTACAAGATATAAGTAGTGGTATGAACAAAACTCTATCTTCATTTATTGAGAATGGAGGTAGTTTGTGTATTTTCCCGGGAGATGAAGTTAATTTTTCCGGTTACAACCAGTTCTATCAAAATATAAACAGTAATAAGCTTGTTGCTTTGGATAGTTCTGTTTTAAGAATGAGTACAATTAACAAGAACCATCTTGTATTCAAAGATGTATTTGAACAAATTGATAAAAAAATTCAATTGCCCGAAATTAAATTAAGCTACAGGTATACAAATCTTCCATCAGTTGAGCAAAATAATTTGATTGGTTTGATAAACGGTCAACCCGCCATCTCTGAAACAACATTTGGGAAAGGACATTTATACAACTTTAATTTCCCGGTTACAAAACAAAATGAACTTTTTCTTACCGATGCTCTTTTTGTTTCGCTTATTTATAACATTGCCTTAAATAGTATCGAAGAATATCCGATACATTTCAATATAGAAAACTTAATGTTTATCGAGGTTTCCAAAGAAAAGACAGACACACCTCCTTTCTCAATAAAGAGTTCCGATCAGGAACAGCAATTCAGGGTTTCAGTTTTAAACGAAAGCCTGAACCGGGTACGTTTAGACCTAAGCAGCCTTATAAATGAAGCTGGTTTTGTAGACTTATTTGCAGGTGAACAGGTAATAAAAAAATTGGCCTTCAATTATAATCGTTCAGAAAGTAAAAGTAAAAACCTGTCATTCGAAGAAGTTCGTAATCTTATTACTGAAAACGAGCTTAGAAATATTCAATTAATTGAAAGCAAATCAGAAAACTTCAGTAGTCAAATACAGCAGATAAATAAAGGAAAAGAGCTGTGGTTTATTTTTGTGGTTTTAGCTTTGGTTTTTCTTTTTACAGAAACTGGTATTATTCGTTGGATGAAATAGCAGACTCAGCTAACGGAATTGTAAAGCGGAAAGTAGCGCCTTTACCTTTTTGGCTTTCTACCCAGATAATTCCTCCATTCTTTTCAACAAATTCCCTGCAAATAACCAATCCCAAACCACTTCCAATTTCACCTGAAGTACCATTTGTAGAAATATTCTCTTCGTAATCAAATATTCGCATATGGTTTTCCGGAGCAATCCCAATCCCCTGATCAATAACTGAAATCTGAACTTTTTGGTTAATTCTTTCAGCCTCAACAAATATTTCGGTTTCCGGATTTGAAAACTTAATTGAGTTAAAAACAAGATTTCTGATAATTGTTGCAATCATATCTTTATCCGCATACAATTCCAGTTCCTTGTCAATATCAATGACCAATTCCTGTGCTTTTTCTTCCAGGTTTGATTCGGCCAGATTCCGAATATCTTCAACAACTTCATATAAATTGAAAGAAGTCTTGTAAATTTTGATACGATTGGTTTGTGAACGGGTCCAGTACAGAAGGTTCTCAAGCAAATTAAAACCTCTTTCTGTAGCATTATTTAAATCGCTCAAAATCTGGGTCAATTCTTCCTTGGTAAACCTGTCAATATCTGTTTTTAATAAGCTCGTATAGCTAATTAACGCGTTAAACGGATTTTTAAGGTCATGCGCAATAATTGAGAAAAACTTGTCTTTTGCCAGATTTGACTTTTTAAGTTCGTTTGTTTTTTGCTGTAGCTTTTTAGAAAGATTTCGCTCTTTTCTAAGCAAATAATACCCCATAAACAATAATGCCATGACCAAAAAGATAATGATATACAGATAAAGCTGAATTGCCTTAGCCATATCTATAACCTCCTGCTGGTTAATGGTGCGTTGTTGCAGGGAATAAATTTCGGATTGTTTTTTGTTGAGCTTATATTGGGCTTCGATCTTGCGAATCTTGTTATCTTTTGACTCTCCATGCAAACTGTCAACAATTATATTATACAGATCATAATAATAGAAAGCATTTTTATAATCCCCCATCTCCTCGTAGTAAATAGATAAATTCTCATAAATATCACAAATAAAGTCCGTCATCTTTTTCTCTTCAGCAATATTAAGTGCTAACTTAAAATTGAGAAGGGCTTTATCATACTGTTTCTTATCAAGATAAATCAACCCAATATTATTCAAGACCACAGCCCGGCCTTCTTTGTTATTGACATCATTATATAATTTTTGGGCCCTTAAATAATATTCAAGACTTTTTTCATAATTTTTACGATCGTATTCTACAGTACCCAGGTTATTCACAACATTTATCAATGAAATACTATCCTTGTGTCTTTCAGCTATATCAAGTGCTCTAATGTTTAGTTGGTAAGCTGTATCAAGTTTCATGGTATTTTGATAAGAAATGGCAAGGTTCAGGTATGACATCCCTACTCCTTTTTCATTTCCATGAATACTATCAATCATTAACGATTTCTTATAATAGTTAATGGCCCCCTGGTAGTCTTCAATTTCATCATAGACCATTCCCAGGTTGTTGTACAATTTGCTCAACTGCTTATTATCATTGAGTTTTTCAGCTATAGGAATGGCGCTATAGAACCTTGCAACCGCTTCCTCATAATTATGACTGGTATACTCCGCAAGTCCATAGTAGTTTAATGCAGTGACTTTTAATGAATCATTTTTTTTCTTTTCAAGGATTGAAAGAACTTCATCCAGGTAAGCTTTTACTTCGTTGTAATATTTTGCAGAATCAGAATATGCTTTCGAAAGCTCCATCAAAACCGGAACCTTTTTTTTGGGTCTAAGGTCATCGAGATTAGCCTTTTGGGAGTCAATCCTGCTTATGCCTGCAAAAACAGTGCTGATTATACTAAAAATTGCAAATAAAACACAAACTACTCTACCCATGAAAATAATCTAGTCCGCAAATTTAATTATCAAAGATATAACAAAATCAAGAGAATCATAACAATTTGGAAGTAACTATCACCGCCAGTAAAAAAAATGATATTTAAAATAATTTTAGTCGTCAGCTTTCCTATTTTTTAACAGTTCTAAAAACTTTGAAATCTATCTCATATTCAGTATTTCTGCACTAGTTAATAACAATTTAAATGTACTAAGATGGGAACAAAGAATGCACAATTCTACATGGACCGTGAATCACGGTATGGTGCACATAATTATCATCCGCTTCCTGCAGTTCTCGAACGTGGTGAAGGCATTTACGTATGGGATGTTGAAGGTAAAAAATACTTCGATTTTCTTGCGGCCTACTCTGCCGTAAACCAAGGACATTGTCACCCTAAGATTGTAAAAGCTTTAACTGATCAGGCAGAAAAGCTAGCTTTAACTTCCCGCGCATTTTATAATAATGTTTTAGGCGAATGGGAAGAGTATATGACTGAACTTTTTGGGTACGATAAAATGTTGCCTATGAATTCAGGAGCAGAAGCAGATGAAACAGCTCTTAAGCTGGTTCGCAAATGGGCTTATAAAGTAAAAGGTATCTCCAGAAATGAAGCAAAAATTGTTGTTTGTAATGGAAACTTCCATGGACGAACGATAACAATAGTATCGATGTCATCTGATCCGGATGCATATAATGACTACGGACCTTATACACCGGGCTTTGTAAACATTCCTTACAACGACCTTGATGCATTGGAAGAAGCATTTAAAGACAGAAATGTAGCTGGATTTTTAGTGGAACCTATCCAGGCCGAAGCTGGTGTATATGTTCCTGAAGACGGTTTCCTGAAGAAAGCTTCTGAGCTTTGTAAAAAATACAATGTGCTTTTTGTTGCCGATGAAGTACAAACCGGTCTGGCACGTACAGGTAAAATGTTAGCCTGCGACCACGAAGATGTACGCCCTGATATTCTTGTGCTTGGGAAAGCCGTTTCCGGGGGTATGTTTCCTGTTTCGTGTGTACTTGCAGATGACGATATCATGCTAACAATTAAACCGGGCGAACATGGTTCAACCTACGGGGGAAACCCAATTGCCGGCAAAGTTGCAATGGCTGCCATTGACGTTATTACAGATGAGGGCCTTGTAGAAAATTCACAAAAAATGGGTGAAATTTTCCGCCGTGAAATGAGCGCAATTGATTCTGAGATGATTGAGCTTGTACGTGGTAAAGGTTTGTTGAATGCAGTTGTAATAAAACCTACACAAGGCAAAACAGCCTGGGATGTATGTCTTGGCATGAAAGAGAATGGTGTACTTGCCAAACCTACACATGGTGACATTATTCGTTTTACTCCTCCTCTCATTATTAATGAAGAACAAATGATGGAAGCGATTGAGCGAATTAAAAAGACTTTTAACGATTTAGGGTTTTAATTCAAAAGAGGGAAGCAATGATTTGTTTCCCTTTTTTATGACTTTTTGATAATTGGGATCACTTCATATTTCCGGTGGATTATTTTTTGGAGGATATGATTTTGAATGTTCGATACTGGATTTTGGTTCCGATAGCCTGGGATTGATTATTGGTTATAAAAAACATTTTCCATGCGGCGGATGAAATGTCCAATGCTCCAGACAACTCATTGCGTCCGCCTGGGTTCTTATCACATATCCCAACACCGGGTAAGCCCGTCTAAAGCCGGACAAAACCCGGTGCTACAACTATTTAATCCCTACGGGATAGGACACCAGAAGTACCTTAGCCGATTAACCGGCATATTCAATTATCTAACGGGAGAATAAACCGCATGAAAGCCGGGAGTTGTTTCCTGATCCAGACACTTCAAAAAAAATCGAAAATATTTCTTCCTGGTAATCAAGAAACCAGGCATTTGGGAATGATTGTCCCCTTATCACACCCCGAAACACGCAACACGCAACACGAAACCCACAACCCACATTTTCATCTCCTCCCAAAGGCTTACTTGTGGTTAATAACCGCACCTCTCGTTTCGTGAAGTGCCGTATGGTCAATATTCCCACTCCACATGGTACTTGATTTTATACAACAAAACCAACCCGGATTATGAAGTGATCCGATTATTGCCCTCTGCCCATGATAGAACATTCTT
The DNA here is from genome assembly GCA_028282195.1 of Prolixibacteraceae bacterium. Taxonomy (GTDB): domain Bacteria; phylum Bacteroidota; class Bacteroidia; order Bacteroidales; family Prolixibacteraceae; genus Sunxiuqinia. Next base: position 2,517 of record JANQII010000288.1, on the reverse strand, counting down.
GATGTTTTACCTGTTTTTACCGAAAAAGCATGAGGGACAAATTCTATTTTCCGTTGATTATAGTATTGTTTTTGCCAGTCCTTATTCATGCACAAAAGAATAAGCAGATGAGACAAGAAAAATATACAAACGATCTTATACACGAAACTTCCCCGTATTTATTACAGCATGCACACAACCCTGTTAACTGGATGCCATGGGGGGACAAGGCTCTTCAAAAAGCAAAAGATGAAAACAAGTTATTAATAATCAGTATTGGTTATGCAGCTTGCCACTGGTGCCATGTAATGGAGCATGAATCTTTTGAAGACGAAGAAGTAGCAGCAATAATGAATGCGCATTTTGTGTGCATTAAAGTAGATCGTGAAGAACGCCCCGATGTCGATCAAATCTACATGACCGCGGTTCAGATAATGACTCAGCAAGGTGGTTGGCCTTTAAATGCAATTGCCCTTCCGGATGGTCGTCCGATATGGGCAGGTACCTACTTTCCAAAACATAGCTGGATCAATGTTTTGAAGCAAGTTTATTCATACCACAAAAGCAATCCTGAAAAAACTCTTGAATATGCGGAAAAACTTAGCAAAGGAATTAATGAAAGTACTTTAATTCCAATCAGCAAACCTGCAGAAGATTTTTCTCTGAAAGAATTAAAGAAAGCCGTTGCTCTCTGGAAATCTTACTTCGATATGTTTGAAGGTGGTCATAAGGGGGCACCAAAATTTATGATGCCAAATAATTTGCTTTTTTTGCTCCGATGGTCCCATCAACAAAATGACAGGGATACCCAAAACTTTGTAAAAGTTACCTTGGGTAAAATGGCTCTGGGCGGTATTTATGATCAGCTTGGGGGCGGTTTTGCGCGGTATTCGACCGATATACACTGGAAGGCTCCCCATTTCGAAAAAATGCTTTACGATAATGGACAATTACTTAACCTGTATGCCCAGGCATTTCAGAAGTTTAAAGATCCGCTTTACCATGAAGTTATTGAGCAAACCATTGAATATCTTGAACGGGAGATGTTGTCGCCTGAATTTGGATTCTATTCTTCTTTAGATGCTGACAGTGAAGGGGAAGAAGGTAAGTTCTACGTTTGGAAAGAAGATGAACTCAAGAACATTATTACTGAAGATTTTGATCTTTTTTCAGACTATTACAACATTAACCCGAAGGGTCTTTGGGAGCATGGCAACTACATTTTGCTAAGAAAACATACCGATGAAACTTTTGCTAAAAAAAATAAACTTCCTGTTTCAGAATTGAAAGAAAAAGTAACTTATTGGAAATCCTTACTTCTGAAAGAAAGACAAAAAAGAACCCGCCCCGGACTTGATGACAAAATCCTGGCATCATGGAATGCACTGATAATATATGGATTAGTTGATGCATACAAGGCATTAGGCACTAAAAGATATCTTCTTTTTGCTGAAAGGAATGCCCGGTTTTTAAAAGAAAAAATGATGGGCAAAGATGGAACATTAAAACATTCCTACAAAGACGGAATTAGTAAGATTGACGGTTTTCTTGAAGACTATTCTTTACTTGCAAAAGCTTTTATCTCACTTTATGAGGTGACTGGAGATGAAGCATATTTACAGGATGCAGACCTTCTGGTAAAAAAATCATTTGAGCTATTTTTTGATTCCACTAAGCAAATTTTCTATTTCAACCAGATCAATAACAACTTAATTTCAAGGAGTATTGAAATTTATGACAATGTAATTCCTGCATCAAACTCAGTAATGGCAAACAACCTTTTTAAGCTTGGTCATTTACTTGGAAATTCAGAATATTTATCGATATCGAAGGATATGCTACTAAAAGTTCTTAGCAACTTTGAAAACTATCCTGCCGGATATTCAAACTGGGCTTCACTTATGCTTTCAATGACTGATGACCACTATGAAGTAGTAGTCAATGGAGAAAACGCAAAAGAAATATCCAGAGAATTTCACAATGAATATTTGCCCAATTGTATTTTTAGTTTTAGCGAAAATGAAAGTAATCTTTCCTTACTTAAAAATCGTTTTATGGAAGGTAAAACATTAATATACGTTTGCCAAAATAATGTTTGTATGCTACCGGTTGAAAAAGTCAGTGAAGCAATGAAATTGATTGAAAACGAATAGCTACTCATCGGGTGACTTTGGGTCACCCGATGGATCACTTGATATTTCCGGTGGATTAATTTTTGGAAAGCATGATTTTGAATATTCAATACTGGATGCTGGATACTGGATAATTGGTCATTGGCAATTGTGTCCCGATGGTTGAATTCTTGATTTTGGATTTTGGGATTTGATTATTGGATATTGGTTATTGGTTAAAAAAACGTTTTCCATGCGGCGGATGAAATGTCCAATGCTCCAGACAACCCATTGCGTCCGCCTGGTTTCTTATTACATATCCCAACACCGGGTAAGCCCGTCTAAAGCCGGACAAAACCCGGTGCTACAACTATTTAATCCCTACGGGATATGATTTCAGATTCTCGATACTTGATGCCGGATAATT
>JANQII010000266.1 GCA_028282195.1 Prolixibacteraceae bacterium | reverse complement strand
CAATAACTTCACTACGTTTATCATTGAGTTTTAATCCCGAATCCTCGGGACGGCATAATACCCGTGTGTAAATTAACACATAAAATGGTATTATTTAACCGCAAAATGCGCAAAGTTTTTATCGGAAAGTCCGCTAAGGGGTGACTTTGGACAATGATTATTTTGCAAACTATTAAGATCAACCCAAAACTCACGTTTATTTAGATAACTGGGTTATTGCAGATTTATCGATCTTAACATTTTCCTTCAGTTCTTTTTTTGTATCACTTCCTATATTTTTCTCCCTCTGATTTGCATGTGTATGGTTTTACCAAACAATCATTATAATAGGGTATAAATTTATTTATCTTTTCTTCCAATATTTTTACCGAATCAAATTCGTCCCTTTTCATCACTTTCTTTTCAGGTAGCCCAAACCAATTTCATCCGGGAACAATGCTTTGGGGTGTAAAGGAAGCGTATCCTGTGGCTTTTGTTTTCTAAAAATCCCATCCTGCTTTTTACCGGGTCAAGAAAGCTCTTGCGCCTTTTAACCCCCAATCCCCTTTATATCCAATTTCAGATTTTCAATTGTGAAAAACTCATCGGATAAATCTGCTGATATTGAGTATTTTAGTCATCCGATGAGTTACGCGTTAATTCAAAAACCCACTACCAGAAAATGTAAAATATCGAATAAGCCTGCCTGTCGGCAGACAGGAAATATCCAATCAGAAAGTTCCATGCTAATCCTCAAATCCATTTTCTATGCTGTTACCTGGTTCTCCTTTCATCAGTTCATATTCGTCAGTATCGTGAACCATAAATTCAGGTATATCTTCAACTTCAAGGGTATAAGGGTTGAAATAACAAACTAACCCGGCTAATAAACTATCAGCTATTTTAGAAACCACATCTTTATATTTCTCAGAAATTTTTTTCGGTTGCGGGTTCTTCATAAATCTCTGATAATAAAAATCTATGTATTTTCTGCAATGCCTTTTTATCATTGAAAACAGTTCTGATTATAGCTAAAATTTCATCCTGCAGCTGACTTTTATTCATACTTCCTCACTTACATTATTAATCCCAATTCAATTTTTGAAACTCCTCTTTCATAGCCGGACGGTTTTTGTATTTATTCAACAGTGATACTTTTATAGCTTTTGCAGCGGGCAATCCTCCTCTAATTTTGACCATTTGTTTTAAGTACTGCACCAATTCTTTGTAAACATTTCTACCAGTTTGTTCAGCCTGAATTTCAATGGCTGCTTTGTAGTGCTCCAATAATTCGGCAGGATATTTTGTTTTAAGGTAATTGGTATATTTTATAATGGCATGAATGCTGTTCGATGAACTGACTATACCAAACAGTTCATCAACCATTTGTTCTTCGATATAAATCTGTGCTAAATCATCTAAGGAAATTCCGCTGTAATACCTTTGTTTTTTACTTTTTAATTCAGCAATCAGCTTATTTCGTTTGTCTTCCCAACCATCTTTTGGACTTGTTTGCTTGTAAATTTTAAAATACTTCATGTTTGAAGTGTTTTCCACAAAGAGTTCCCTTGCCAATTTATTGTATTTATAAGCTTCTTTTTGTTGCTTGTATAATTCAAGTAATTGATCCTTCCATTGATGGACTATGCCGGGAGCATCATCCTGTTCTGCTACTTTAATACCATCAAGGATTAGTTTCTCAGCTTTACCAGGATCGCTTTCAGATAAAGCCTGTTCTACTCTAATATTACGGAAATCTTCAAAATGAAGGTATGTGTCAATAATATGATCTGCTTCCGCTGTCCTGCCTTCCGATTGCAACAGGTTTATCTTTTGTCCCAGGTAGCTTTGTAAATAATATTTTTTGCTCCAACCATCTTCTTTATCCAACTGAATAATTATAGCATCAATAAACTTATAGGCAATATCCAGTTGTTTTAACGATGCCGCTGTTTCAAAAAACAATGGTTCCAGGCTATCACCTACACCATAATCTCTGTAGTCAGAATTTTGCACCTGCTCATATAGCCAATTGAAGATTCTTTCTTTTAGCTCTGTCGATATCTTGCTACTAAGTATATTTTCTATAACCCGGAATGATTCATAAATAGCTCCACCACATTCACCTGAAGAATCGTCCATGTATTGAAGGGCTTTTACACTTTCCATGGCAATGGCAGCAGATATGCAAAAAGCTTCGTTCAAGTTACCTTTTGAGAAATAATTATCTGCTTTTATTTGAAATTGGGTGACATCGCTCATGGCTTTATGGCTACTGCGATAATCAATAAATCCCTTGTAGTCATAATTATCAAATATCCCATTTATCTGGCTTTGATAGTATGGAATGTTATCGGCATCCTGAACTGAAACAGGCTTTGAAAAAGTAAGCTTAATTTGATGCCTGAAGTCCTGATTTTTCACTCCGTAATCGAGCATGAAGTTTCTTAGGTCTTTGGGCTTGGCATCTTTAATTAATTGTTCCCAACTTTCCGTATCTGGTTCTTTATCAGATGAAATGGAAATGGTGTTTCCCTCGTTTATAGCCAGGGCTACAGCAGCAATATGCTTACATATAGTGCCATCATACGGACAATCGCAATAATAATTAGTCACATTATTTTTATTGTCTGCTTCAATTTCCACTTCGTAGTTACCGTAATTGCCTTCCACTTCGGCATACCATGTACCATTGCTAGCCTGCTTCAGTTGCAAGATATTCCCATTGTCAAAATAATCTTGACCTCGATGCAATATTTTCAACGGTATATGATTGATTAACTCTTGTATTGTCATTTTATTATCTAATTAAAGGTTAAAACCTCCGAACCTGGTTCGGGGCAGGCTCTGCTCCCGATAGCTATCGGGATCCATTGCAGCTACTTTAGTCTCTATAAATTTCCACACAAAAGGCTTGAAGTCAGAAGTCAGAAGCTGCCTGCCTGACGGCAGTCAGGGAAGTTCCCGCTAAACTGTCCAAAGAATTACTTCTGACTTCGGTTTTCCCTGACTGCCATCCCTCCGGGAGGAAATCCGTTAGGCAGGCGGCTTCTTGCCAACATATTGTTATTTTTTCGAATTTCCTGTCTGCCGAACAGGCAGGCATTCGAACTTCAAAAACTATGTATTTCCAATGCATAGTGGTTTATTCAATTATTTGCCAATACCCACCTTTCGCAGGCCCTATACGCTCCAATAAGCCTTTTTTCTTCAAGTTTTCAATATTTCTTTCAATCGAACGTTCTGAGATGCCAATAATTTCGGCCATTTCGGGGATAGATATATTTTTATTGCTTTTTATAAGTTCTATAATTTTCCCCGACGTTTTCCCCGACGTTTTCCCCGACGTTTTCCCCGACGTTTCCTGGGCTTCCATTTTAAAATCAACTACTACTGAATCAAATTCAATCTGGTAATCCGGTACAGTTGCATTGTAAGCTTTCCAGTTGTCGTCAATTTTATCAAAACCAAAGCCTATATTTTCTGCCAGTTTTACCATACGAAATAGCTTTGCAATGATCGGGTTGCGGGGCAAAGAAATATCCTTTCCTTTTAGTTCTGCAAAAGGTTTTGGTAACCCGCCTGGGTTGTAAAACTCAATGTGGTTGGTAAAAATACGTACACGCGGACATGCCGGAGAAAAGTACTCAGTGTGCATCAACATATTTACCAAAGCTTCACGGATACTCTCAAGTCCTGGCGACAACTCCTGTCCAAATCCCTCGGCTGTCAGTGAAAACCTGACATCCACTTTTTGTTTTAATCGATGAAAACATTCAAAATAGTATTCCCAAAGGTTCTCCTGTTCCTCTACACGGAATGTGTAGGTATGTTTGGCATCAGAGTAAGAAGTTCCCGGTATTTCCAGTAAATCAACTCGAAAATCGGGAAAATGCTTTTCAATTGCTTCACGGTTACCGAACATGAGCAATCCGGCAAAAGTACATTTGCCGTTTTCCATAATGCGAAGTTTTCTTAAAAACTCATCTTCCTCAAAACGAATATAACTTGCATTGGGATTAAACCGTGCCATATAATCCCGGTAACGGTTCAATGAAGTATTGTTTAAGCTATCGCGACTGGTTTCCGTTGCTAATTCCGCGGTTTTTGTACCAAATGCCCGGTCTCGCAACATACTGTCAATTTCTTCCTGTGCAGCCCGTTGGTCAGCACTTCCCCGGCGAATAAAGGTATTGCTCTGGTTGTTGTAATAAACAGGCTTGTTTTTATGCACCGGTACATAAAAAGCCAAAACGGTTTTATCCCCAAATTGATATACTTCCTGCTTTGTCCCCACAAACACATTGAACTTGGTTCCCCTGAGTGTGTTCAAAAAATCTTGTTCCAGTTTTTCAGCATTACCAACACCAATTATCTCAAAGTCATCACCTTCTTCCTTAACGCCCAAAACGATCCAACCACCACTGGTATTGGAAAAAGCAGAAACCGTTTCCCAAACCGACTTGGGCAACTCTCTTTTAGCGGCTTTCACTTCAAAATCTTCCCATTCAAGGGAAGTGAGTTTTTGTATGAGTTCTTCTTGGGTCATTTAGTTTAAATCTTCTTTTTAACAAATCCTAACGCTTTCGTAGCCAGCCGCAGCTTCATCAACACATCGTTGAATTGCAAAAGTACAATTTTTGCCCGCTTTGCCCGCTCATATAATCGCATAATATAATATCAGTTTACTCTTAAAATTATTTTAATTGCCCATTTGAATGATTGTTTGATTGAACAATCGACTGATTGATCAAACGTTTGAACGTTTAAACGCTCACCTGAATTAATATTTCACTTTGACTTTGCTATCTCTATCTTCGTTAATCCTTTCACGATCATGGTATCAGAAGTTCAAACCCGTAAACACTGCGTTAAAAATTTTCGGAAAATTTTCAAAAGGAAAAGGAATAAATTAGATAGTGGAGAAATTGCATATGTTGATGTGCGGTTTCAAAAAAGGTTTGATTGCAGTTTCCGGAAATCATATCTTTTTGAAACTGGCTTGTGTTGGCAAAAAACAACTCTTGCAATTTAGGTGTGAACGGTTTATTCCGGAAGCTTTTGAAAAAGAAAAAAAATGAGGCATTCTTATTAAATATCAAAACAGAAGCTATTACCATCTCAATCATACAAATAGTATAAAAATACGCATAATCAATTAGAATAATTCCTATATTTATGTTCAAACCCGAAACGCATTGTATAACCTTCCATCCATAGAGCTTGAATATGGGATACACAAACGACATCCAGTTGTTTTTGTGCGCTTCGAATATAATCGCGACATAATTACCCGGTTAAAGAAATATACAACTGCAAAGTGGAGCCAAACCAAAGGATGTTGGTATATTTTTGAAGATAAGTTTGCAATAACAAACTTTAAGGATTCTTTTAAGAAAATCGCATTAGTAAAAGTTTTGGAGCCTGGTACTAAAACAGAAATATCCATTAGTAGTAAGTATGCACACCGAAACCGAATTATACTGCCCACAGATTACCATGAACTCTTAGAACAGAAAAGATATAGTAAAAGTACTTGTAAAACCTATACCTCTTATTTCAAAGATTTCATGCATAATTTCCAAGGTTGCGATTTGAAAAAGATAGAAACAGAAGAAATAAACGAATATATACTTTCCTTGATCCAACTATGGAATATATCGGGCAGCGAGCAAAATCAGCGAATAAATGCCATTAAGTTTTATTATGAAAAAGTTTTAGGCCGGGAAAAACAATTTATAAGAATTGAACGTCCGCGTAAAAAAAGGACTTTACCAGACATATTAAGTAAAACAGAGATTCAGGCGATACTTGAAGTTACAGCGAATATTAAACACCGATGCATGCTGGAACTGATCTATTCGGCTGGATTAAGAAGAAGTGAATTACTTAACCTGAAGCTGGAAGATATCGACTCTAAAAGAATGTTGGTAAAGATTAGGGGAGGTAAAGGCAGAAAAGATAGGTATACACTATTATCGGACAATGTCCTGAAACACCTAAGGCAATATTTTATTGGATATAAACCTAGTAAATGGTTATTTGAGGGAACTAACAAGGGACAATATACCAGTTCAAGCATAACAAGGGTCCTTAAGAACTCAGCAAAGAAAGCAGGGATAAAAAAGAGAGTACATCTGCATATGCTACGTCATTCTTTCGCTACACATTTACTTGAGCAGGGAACAAACTTAAGGCTTATTCAAACTTTGCTGGGACATGAAAGCATTCAAACCACCGAAATTTACACCCATGTGTCTAATTTGGAAGTACAAAAGGTTATAAATCCTATTGATGAAATTATAAACAGGAAATGAAATGATTTATTTACAACGTTATTTTATTGGAAACGACACATTTTTTAACAAATATAGAAAAAATAGGTTGCATAAATGAATGTTTCCACATACGTTATGCGCAAACAACCAACGAGACAGGAATTCGATAATAACCAAACTTAAAAATATAAGTAAATGAGACAAACTATTCAATTCATATTCTTTTCACTTATTGTTGTTTTTCAATCTTGCAAAAAGGAAGACACTACACCCAATCAATCAGTAAATTTTTCGGATGAATATATTTTACAACACAAAGGAAAATATTTCATTGAAATACCTGATGTTTATGAATTGGCTCATGTTGTGATGGCGGTCAAGTATCAAAACAGCAATAATAATTATTTTATCAGGAAAAACACCTCGTATTTTGAGGAGCTATTGATTTATTTTAACCAATATAAGGATTCAGAAATATTTGAGAAGTTTAGCTATTCTGAAACTGATTTCAATGAAAATTATGCATTTAGGTCAAATAGCTATGCTTATACTCTTGACAATAATTATATAAGTTCAAAAGGAATATATCCGAAAATATGGAGCCCAGATATTTTTAAATCGCTGAAAAATGATGTTGAAAGTTTTGCCTTGAAATCTGATTTCAACGACTTTTACCTGTCACATTTAGACTTTTATCAATCACAAATTTCCCTTTACGATTCACTTATACCCATAAATGATATTTGGCAGTGGCTTGAAGAGCAATTTTCTTCCCGGTATGATTGCTATAAGATATTAATTTCTCCACTTACAACAGGTAGCCATAATACGAATAGGTTTGAGGTGCCTGAATACAAAGAGACAATAATGTTTGTTTCTGGTCTGAATAAGGAAACTAATTCACTTGATACTGCTAATATTGCTTTGAATATCAGATATGTTTTTACTGAGATTGACCATAACTACGTCAATCCGGTTTCTGATAAATATAGTAACGAAATTACAATATCAATGTCAAACCTGAGAACTTGGAAAAGCGAAAATCAGATTAATGGATTATATGATAATGCTTATAAAATATTTAATGAATATATGACTTGGGCAGTTTATGATTTATATATTTCAGAGAAATACCCTGGAAACACGTTTGAAAATATCAGACAAACTACAATAAGCAAAATGGAAAATAGTCGTGGTTTTATCAAGTTTCAAGAATTTGAGGATTATTTAATAAGTTTATACAGGAATAGAACTGATACTGAAAAAATAGAAGACTTTTATCCCCAATTGTTGCAATGGATTAAGGATAATAATTAAAATGTATGCGCATAACAATGTATATACAAAATAGGCGTGACAGTAGTAAGCTCAAGTGTAGTAGCCCGCTCCAAAATTTAACGGTTTGATAAGTTTGAAATCCACAATCGCCTACTTTGCATATACTCAACGTTATGCGCAATTAGAGATGAGACTAACCAATAAAAATTAGAATTATGACATTGACAAATAAAACTGCAATTGTAACAGGAGCGACTGGAAATGGAATGGGAAGAAGTATTGCTCTGACTTTAGCACGAGAAGGGGCAAATGTTGTAATTAATTACAGACAAAATAAAGAGCAAGCGGAGAAAATAGTTGAATACATTAATAATATCCAAAAAGCAAATGCGATTTCTTTCAAGGCAGATATTTTTAGTGACAGAGAATGTAAAGAACTAGTAGATTTCGCTGTAAAACATTATGGTAGTGTTGACATTCTAGTTGTTAATCCTGGTGCTAATTGGAATATGGAATCAATTGATTGTTTAAATGTTGAAAATTCATTGACTGACGTAAATAATGAAATATCTCCTATCTACCATTTCTTCCCAAAAGTTCTGCCAATAATGTATAAACAAAAATGGGGTAGAATAATTGGAATCTCTATGACTTTAAATCCTCCATCTCCCTCTTATTCATATAATGTTGCCAAGCAGACACGAACAAACGCAATGCTTGCTGCAAGTCAAGAAGCTTGGAAAAATAATGTAACTATTAATGTAATCTCACCTGGACCTGTTAAGCATATTGACCAATTTGACAAAGCGACTGAATTTGTGAATAACAGTGATGAATGGATAAATAGAGAAAACATTACGCCGCAAGACATTGCAGAAGCAGTTGGATTTTTGTGCTCAAAAAAAGCAGACTATATAACTGGAACAGAAATAAACCTTAATTTCAAAAGTTAGATTTGCAAAAAATAAAAGCGCATAATGTGTAAAAATAATAGCTGGGAAAGTGGGTATTCGGGCGGTTTTAGCCCGCTTCAAAATTGTAACGGTTTGATAGGTTTGTCGCACGCAGTCGGCTACTATTCTTACACTCGCCGTTACCTGCAAGGTTAAAAAAGACAGAAGTACAAATATTGAAAAATATGAATATATACGAAATTGACTACATAAATTTAAAACTGATTGAATTAAACAAGTTTGTTTTTGCCGACCCGCTTTTGCCCTATGGGGCAATTAGGGAAGCCTACACGCATTGCACACATTTGCAAATCGCACAAACCGCCCCACAAACCTAAAAGCAAATAAGGGCTTTTTGAAAAAAGCTATTTATAATGTTGAGTTTTCAAAAAAAGGCTATTCAACAAAAACCTATTCAATCTCTGCCTCTATTGACGGGTGGTACTGGGGAAGCCTTCTAATTGGGGGAATAGTAGGAATGTTAATCATTGACCCTGCAACAGGAGCAATGTTTCAGTTAAAGGAAACCTCACTGGATGCGGTCCTCTCACAGGAAACAGCAAATTTGCCCCCCATGAAAAAAGGATCTCATGAACTTAAGGTATATGACATCTCAGATATTCCTGAATCTTGGAAAGAACACCTTGTAAAAATTGAAGATTAATCCTTGAACTATGAAATACATATTACCAATAGCACTCTCATTGCTATTTTTGGTTTCCGCTTGCAGTGAAGATGACGAAAACCCCAAAGAAGCCAAGAAGAGTAATTTTTCCGAACCGGAAGAATACATGGAAAACCCTTCGGTAACAGCAGCCATAAACGAATCGGGAATCAGTATCAATAAAGGGGATAACCCGCCACCATTGGCAGGGACATATTTGGCAAAGGGCAAAGTGGTAGATGCTTCTTCTTTGGTTAACTCAATCGTGGGCTTGCCCATTAATTCAGAGATCAAGTTGTATAACCAAACAACCTCAGGGAAAATAGATTTTCAGGAAAAACGATGGGGGTTACAGTTTGGGGAAGTGGTGGTTACATTACCGGGAATAACGGGAGGTTCACCATTTGGCAGGAATCCAGGCAAAGCGGGAGCGAGGCAGGGCTACCCAACGACATTACCATAAATGTAGCTTTATTAATGTCAGGGACAAAATTAAACAATGGCGACTTGTCTGCCAAAGGGATTTCCATAATCACAAAAGTTGAAACCAGCAACAGCCAATACAATTCCGAACTGTTAGAAGGTGTTTGGTGGATGTGGGATGCTGATTTTGATTTGCAAGTGGGGAATAAATCTGCAACTATCAAACTTAGGAATGGGGAAGCAGGTCAATCAATGAAAGATTTATTAAAAATAGTGATTGGGAAGGTTACAGAACCGGGATAGGATAATCCTGGTAGCTTAAGGAAAGGCAGGCGGGATAATCTTCCTGCCTTTTCGTTTCTATTTGATAGTAGCTTTCAGGAGTACAAAAACAGAATTGTACTATATTTGAAAAATGAACGATAAGCCACAGAACATCAACAATCTTTTCTCTGAGATCAAACAACTGATTGAAGAAGCTAAACAAAATGTTGCTTCCACAGTAAATGCCACAACCACTGTTTTATATTGGAATGTTGGAATGAAAATAAATTCTGAGATACTTGGCAATAAACGTGCAGAATATGGCAAAGAGGTTGTGAAATCACTGTCACGGCAATTAACCTTAGAATATGGCAAAGGATGGAGTGAGCAACAATTACGGCATTGTCTACGCATTGCGGAGACTTTTCCTGACAAAGAGATTCTCTACACAGTGTGTAGACAATTGAGCTGGTCGCACCTCAGGACAATCATGTACCTTAAAGATGATATCAGAAGGGAGTTTTATACTGCAATGAGCCAGTTGGAAAACTGGAATGTACGTACATTAAATGCGAAAATTGATTCTATGCTTTTTGAGCGTACTGCAATATCAAAAAAACCTGACGATTTAATAAAGCATGAACTCAAAGGATTAAAAGAAGAAAATAAACTCTCGCCAGATTTGGTATTTCGCGACCCATATTTCCTGAACTTTTTGGGGTTGGAAGACAACTTTAGTGAAAAATCATTAGAAGATGCCATATTGCGGGAACTTGAAAAGTTCATACTTGAATTAGGTCAGGGCTTTACCTTTGTCGAACGCCAGAAAAGGATACTAATTGATGGCGACAGTTTCAAACTTGATTTGTTGTTTTACCACCGCAAATTGAAACGACTTGTAGCCATCGACTTAAAATTGGACAGGTTCAAAGCAAAATATAAAGGTCAAATGGAATTATATCTCCGATACCTTGAAAAATACGAAACTGAAAAAGGGGAAGAAACACCGATTGGATTGATTTTGTGTTCAGAGGGTTCAAAAGAACAGATTGAGTTGTTGCAACTTGAAAAATCAGGTATTAGAATAGCGGAATATTTAGTAGAACTACCACCAAAAGAATTGTTGCAAAAGAAATTACATAATGTTATTGAACTCGAAAAGAAAAGGTTAAGTGCTAAAAAGTTAAAAGGGGAATAGCCACCGCACACAGCCATACACATTTGCAATTATCCATAAAGTGTTTATATTATTTGGTGTTCATGAATGTTTCACATTTCGCACAAGCCAACGCTGAAACCGAAAATTGCAAAAGAGCTTGTCTGTAAAATAAATTTATATCAGGATTGAGGTATATTTGTAGATTATGCAAGAACAACAAAACATAGAGTGGAAAGAAAGTTGGCGCGATGAATACCTGAAATGGATTTGCGGTTTTGCGAATGCACAGGGGGGCAAAATTTATATTGGGAAGAACGATAAAGGAGTAGTTGTCGGCATTGACAATGCAAAAAAACTCCTTGAAGATATTCCCAATAAAGTAAGAGATATTCTTGGTATTTTGGTAGATGTTAACCTGCATGAAACAGAAAAAGGAGACTTTCTTGAAATCGTTGTTGAACCGCAACCTTTCCCGGTTAATTACAAAGGGCAATATCATTACAGGAGCGGAAGCACCAAACAAGAGCTAAAAGGTGCCGCGTTAGACAAATTTATGCTTGAAAAGAAAGGAAAGAAATGGGATGGCGTTCCTGTTCCTAATGTTTCTGTTGACGATTTAAAGAATGAAACATTTGAATTTTTCAAGAAAAGGGCAACAATAAGTAAGAGAATTGATGAAAGTATTTTAACCGAAGAAAATATCAGCATTCTTGAGAACCTTAAATTAATTGAAAAACCATATTTAAAACGAGCATCTGTACTCCTCTTTCATCCCGACCCTGAAAAGTTTTTCACAGGTGCATTTATTAAAATAGGTTATTTCCAGACAGATACGGAGTTGATATTTCAAGACGAAGTAAAGGGAAATTTATTTGAACAAGTAGAAAAGACAATCGAACTCCTTTTTACTAAATACATTAAGGCAATTATTTCGTACGAAGGAATACACAGGGTTGAAACTTATGAATATCCCAAAGATGCTGTTCGTGAAGCAATTTTGAACGCTCTTACCCATAAAGATTATTCAATGGGAGTCCCAATTCAAATAAGCGTTTATGACGAAAAACTTATGATTTGGAATTATGGACAACTCCCAGAAGATTGGACAGTTGAAAACTTGATGCAAAAACATTCATCAATTCCCTACAATCCTGATATTGCAAATGCTTTTTTCAGGGCAGGTCATGTTGAATCATGGGGACGAGGAACAATTAAAATTATTGAGCAATGTAAAGAACATGGATTGCCAAAACCTGAATTTGAAAATGATGGGAAAGATTTTTGGGTAATTTTCAGAAAGGATATTTACAATGAAGCTTATTTAAAGAAACTTGGCATAAATGAACGTCAGGTTAAGGCTGTCTTATATGCAAAAAACAACAACAGGATTTCAAATAAAGAATACCAAAGTATTAATAATGTGTCCAAAAGGACGGCAACTAATGATTTAAGGGAATTGGTAGAAAAATTTAAGATACTTAATAAAGTTGGAACTTCTGGTGCAGGAATTTATTATAAAATAATGGGGCATTAATGGGGCAAAAAAAGATTGACACGAAAATTTAAACAGTAGAATATCAGCAACTTAATTGAAAACTAAATGGGCAATAATGGGGCAATAGTAGAATTGCACAATGATGGCACATATGGCACAATGGACAACAGAGCCAGCGCACACAGCCAGGCACAATTGCAATTATTCACAAAGTGTTTATATTATTTGGTGTTCATGAATGTTTCACATTTCGCACAAGCCAACTCACAGACCAAAAATTGCAATAGAGCCTGTCTGTTTTCCATCGCTTTTTTGCCGACCCGAAAAACAAAATCAGGACAGTGCTAAAATTGAAAATGAAGTAGTTCTATGAAAGGAAAGATTAAACCCAGCAGGTAACACGTGGTAAATTTAATTGCCGGGACAATGGCAAATTCAACGTTTATAGCTCGCATAAAAATTGCAGTAATCTGACAGTGAAATCGCCCGTAATCGGCAACAAAACTTACCACCACCGTTAGGGGCAAGTGGGGTGCGGCAGCAAAAGGTACAATATATTACAAATACGAAAAGATAAAATTAAGATAGAGTTCTATCGAAAATATGATAAAATCGATAAAGTAATAAGAAAAATATAGCTTGTGATTAATATATGTATAATATGGAATATTTTAAGCGACAATTACGATTGGATAATTGGATTGCTAAGTATAATTATATCTGCAGTTATAGCATATCATATTTACTCACTATCAAGAAGGCTTTCTACTAAAGAAAAACTCACAAACATAAAACTATTAAAAGACCTAACTAAAGAAATAATATCAGAAGTTTATACAACAAAAGGGAGTAGAAAAAAAGTTATAATAATTAATGTAAATCAAATAAGAAAATATCCTAATGGTGGTACGACTGCAGGTTCTATAAAAGAAGCAACTTACAATGGTGTTGAAGTTTTTGTACCTGAAGTACGCAAAATTTATATAACAAAGCACAATAAATTAACATTAAAAAGTCGGAATAATAAATTGTATTGTGAAGTACAAGTTGTTGGGGTCATTCCTTATAAATGGATTGAGTATATTGAACCGCACGGAGATGAATATAACTCTTGTGCTCTGAGAATCTTTTGTAGATTTAAAAAATATAAACCATATGCATATCTTTCATGTCATAAGAATTTTATAAGGTTCAGAGCTTTAAGATATTTATTCAATATAAATCTTTATCATTTTTTGCCCTATGACAATTTTGTTTATTACACAAAAAATCAAAATTACGTTGAAGGACAAAGTTATTATTGGGAACAATACCATTTATTCTGTAATGCAAAAGAATTAAGAAAAATGAAATTAACCACCAGCCCCTACAATGTATATAAAAATAGGCGGAATAGTAGTAAAACAAAAGGTTGTAGCTCATATCAACCTTTATTGTATCTTGAAAGTGAAGTACTTCGAAATCGCCTACTTTTCATATACTGAACCGTTATATCGCATGTTGAAAAGATCATAAGTTCATTAAAAATATGATAGGTATTAAACTTGCATATTATAGAAAAAAAGACTGGAAACGATTCGTAAAAATAATCGATGACAGAGAAAGTATGCATGATACTTGGATAGAATGGCACAAAGCATTTCTTAAAGCAAAGAGAGACTTGATTTCCCAAGGATTTGAGGTTGAAGATATTGAAGTAGACTTAGATGAATTAACAAATTATTGCAAAATGAGAGGTATTAAAAACGATGGAAAAGCCCGTTCTCAATTTGTACAAACCAAATAAAAATGCCAAAATCTAAAATTATATATCAAGCAAATCAGGAAGTAATAGGAAAACACTTGCAATCAAATGAATGGATAATGTATTCTGGAAAACTTACAATTTATGACCGGAAAACAAATCCTATAATTTTAAAATTACAAAGTGAAATTTATGATACTTTTATTGGGGAATTTATGGAAGAAAAAAAGGAATTTAAAAGAAATTCTGTTTCAAACGTCTTTGGGAAAGTGGCAAAATGGTATTTAAAAAACGGAATAATTTTTCAAAATTGACAAAAAACAAAATGGGATTTATACCAATTTCTACAAATGCATACATAAAAAAACACTTGAAAAATAACCCAAGTAATAACCCAAGTGAAAATGAAAAGAATTTAAGGAAACGACTTAATTCTGCATTGGCAGATTACAAAAAAGGAATCAAGTGTTCTTGTGGGAACGATATTTGGGTAATCGGGTCTGCCTCGGTTGGAAATAGTTGTTTTACTTGTATTACCGGAGAAAGTTATCCAATTGACGATTATGAAATCAGTTCAGCCATTAAAAAAAGAGAGAATATAACAGGTCGAAGACATATTGACGAAATTCCCTCGAATAAAATTGCAGGATTCTTTGATGATGATGGATATGAAATTAATACGGATTTAATTAAGAAACCATCGTTGTGTATTACTTGCATCAACGACGATAATCCAAATGAGGAAATCTTTTGCAACATGACTCGTTACGACCAGAAAGATGATAATGAATTTAAATGTTTTGCATATAAACCAAGGAAAAACTGATAGAAAAGAAAAAACACGACGGCATAAGTGCAAATGTAATGCGGGCGACCGTGGTTTTCCAACACTCGCGCTCTGTTTAACCACCGCCAATCCGTCTTTGACGGATTATCAGTAAAAACAAAATTTAGTGCTACGCCGGCTTGGCTCCGTGCAACCTTGACAAGTTGCCGTTTCAAAGCTCCGCACTCCACTTGCACCAACCGTTACCAATAATTATAAAAGAGCATTCTACAACCCAGATTTTGATATAAAAAACTTGACAAACCGTACCTAATTAGATACATTTGTGAAAAGATTTGATATGCCCACTATAGATTTCTTTGACGGAATTAAAATCTGCATTTATGGAGGAGAACACTGACCGCCACATTTTCATGCGATATACAACGAATTTGAGGTGGTAATAGAAATTGGGACTAATAATATTTATGCTGGTGACTTGCCAAATAAGCAACTAAAAAAAGTGTTTGACTGGTTAGCAGGAAACTCTGGTTGGGCATTGGAAGTATTTTATGAATTAAATCCAGAATTACTATGAGAAAGACAATCAAAATGCCGAGGATATTAAAAATAAACTGGATAAAAGATTTATCAATTTCGGTTGTTTTTAATAATGGAGAATCAAGGATTATTGATTTCAGAAAAGTATTAGATAAAATTAATTTGGTGGATAATTCCCCTGCCAAAATCCTTTATAACTCAAAAGAATTTAAAAAAGTAGAGTTGGAAAACAACACTCTTTCATGGAGCAATGTTAAGCAATACATTACAATGAGGAATAAAAAGAAGATGAGAGTCCCATACCAAATTGGTGCAGATGTCTTGTTAAAATACAGTCGTCCCGAGAAATCTGAATTAGCATTAAAAATTGGTAGATTAATTAAAGAATCAAGAATATCGTTGGGTTTAACCCAGCAAGAGTTGGCATTAATGAGTGGTACTTCAAGAACATATATTTCGCGAATCGAGAACGACAGGTCGGATGTTGAATTAGGAACATTAAGAAAGATTATTGAAACAGGTTTAGGGAAAAATTTAGAAATCAGTATAAAATAACTATTGGTAACACTGAAAGCGAAAACAACATTCATCATTTGTCCTGCACATGATTTTTTAAAAAAAGTCGCAGTAAAAAACACTTTACTGCGACTTAGATATTTACCTATTGTTTATGATAATAGTTTATTTCCTTCTTCCTAACTTTACACGACAACAAATCCGTGGTTTTTATTGAGTCTTATTATTGATATGTGTTTCTAACTATTGCAAGGTAGCAAATGTATGTTGAATGCAATAAAAAGGTGTCTGCTTTTTGATTATTACTACTATGATCCAGTCTGTATATTTGGGAAATAGAGAATATAAAATAATTTTATTTGATCAAATAAAATATACCTAAAAAGAAACGAAAAAAGGGAAAAAAGAAAAGAAAGCCATAAAGTGGACGGCTAAGGGAAATGGCCGTGGCACGCCAAAGGAAAAGATAATTTGGGACCACTTCAAAAAGTTGTGGAGTAATTGATTGTTATGCATAAATTTTAGCTACTCTAAAGATGAAGAATTCAACATCGGTTACCCCTCTTTGAG
>JANQII010000184.1 GCA_028282195.1 Prolixibacteraceae bacterium | reverse complement strand
ACAGTACTGACTGTTGGCAAGTAATTTCTTTAAATCGTATCTTTGATCTTGTTGTCATGTTCACCCTTAAGATCGTAAATTTTAAGGGGACAACAAAATAAAAAGGCTGTCCTTTTACTTTTTGGACAGCCTCTACGCTAAACCAACTTACCTGTTGTAAACAGGCGATTTGAAATAAACTATGTAGAAAACTTATGAAAAAATTTAAAATGCAAACTTAACACCTTGAGCCAATGGTAATTCTTTACCGTAGTTAATAGTATTAGTCTGACGACGCATGTAAGCTTTCCAAGAATCAGAGCCTGATTCCCGACCTCCACCTGTATCTTTTTCACCACCAAAAGCACCACCAATCTCGGCACCTGATGTGCCACTATTTACATTGGCAATACCGCAATCGGAACCAACTTCACTTAAGAACTGTTCACTTTCACGCATATTCAGTGTAAATAATGATGATGATAAGCCTTGAGGAACACCATTATTCAATTCTATAGCTTCATCAAAAGTTTTATATTTAATTAAGTAAACGATGGGAGCAAAAGTCTCTTCCTGAACAATATTGTAGAAATTTTCAGCTTCTGCGATTGCTGGAACCACGTAATTTCCTGATCCGTATTTCTCTGTTTCCAGAACATACCCTCCAAACAAGATTTTCCCTCCTTCGTTTTTAACTTCATCAACAGCATGAGTGAAAGCTTCAACTGAATACCTATCGATAAGTGGACCAACTAAAGTGTTTTTATTTAATGGATTTCCAATTTTACAAACTATTTGCTTATATGCATTGATTAGACGTTCCTTAACTTCATTGTAAACTTTTTCGTGAACAATTACACGGCGTGTTGAGGTACAACGTTGTCCGGCTGTACCGACGGCTCCAAATACAATGGATGGAATTGCCATATCCAGATCAGCAGAATCAGACACAATTACTGCATTATTTCCTCCTAATTCAAGGATAGTTTTTCCTAATCTTTTGCCTACTATTTCAGCTACACGTTTTCCAACAGCAGTTGAGCCAGTTATAGAGAATAAAGGAATGCGCCTATCAGCAAGGAAATTATCACCTAATACAGATGATTTGGCAATTATCAGACTGAAAACACCTTCGGGTACATTGTTTACTTTTAAAACATTTTGAATGATTTTCATAGTTGCGATTGCGGAAAGCGGGGTTTTTGAACTTGGTTTCCAAATTACCACATCACCAGCAATAGCAGCAAGCATGGTATTCCATGCCCAAACAGCAACAGGAAAGTTAAACGATGTTATTAAACCAACCAATCCAATTGGATGATACTGGTCGTACATTCTGTGGTTTTTACGTTCAGAATGCATGGTAAAACCATTTAATAACCGAGATTGTCCAACCGCAAAATCACAAATATCAATCATTTCTTGCACTTCGCCTAAACCTTCCTGGTATATTTTTCCCATTTCAAGAGTAACTAATTTACCGAGATCATCTTGTGCTTCACGCAGTGCTAATCCCATTTGGCGAACAATTTCGCCACGTTGAGGTGCAGGTATTTCTCGCCAAATTTTAAAAGCTTCTTGTGCTTTTGTTACTACTTTCTCATAATCTTCAATGGTAGCATTTTGCACTTTAGCAATTTCTTTACCATCAATTGGAGATACTGATGAAGTAATGGCTCCTTGAACATCGAACCATTCTGTCCCGGTTGTTACACCTGAGTTAGTTTCTTTTATTCCTAACTTTTCCAATAATTCTTGTATGTTGAATTCTGAAGTTTTCATTTTTAATTTCTATTTGTTATGTTGCCCCGATTATTATCGGAATGTCGAATTGTGTATTAAAATCAAGTTTCACTCTAAGCTTGTTGAAGGATCTGTAATAACTTTTATTCCTCCATAAATGGATATCTATAACTTGTTGGTGGTACAAAACATTCTTTAACCGTCCGTGGAGTAACCCAACGCAATAAATTTAATTTTGAACCAGCTTTGTCATTTGTTCCAGACCCACGTGAACCGCCAAACGGTTGTTGGTTAACAACAGCTCCCGTTGGCTTATCATTAATGTAGAAGTTACCCGCAGCATGTTCCAATTCTTTCAGTGCATATTCGATAGCATATCTATCTTTTGAAAAAACCGAACCAGTTAATCCATAAATAGATGTGTTGTCAACTAATTCAATGGTTTCTTTCCATTTGCTATGATCATAAACGTAAATAGTTAAAATAGGACCAAATAATTCTTCTTCCATAGTGATATAATGAGGATCCTTTGTAAGAATAATGGTTGGTTCAATAAAAAAGCCTTTTGACTTGTCATAGCTTCCACCGTGAATGATCTCTACATCTTTATCTTCCTTAGCTTTGTCAATAAATCCTGCTAATTTGTCAAAAGAAGCTTCATCAATTACTGCATTTACAAAATTTGAGAAATCTTCAACCGGTCCCATTTTCAGCGTATCTAAATCACACTTAATTTCACATAAAACTTCGTTCCATCTATTGTCTGGAATATAAGCCCTTGAAACTGCTGAACATTTTTGTCCTTGATACTCAAAAGCTCCACGGGTAATTGCTGTTGCAACTTGAACAGAGTTAGCAGTTTCGTGCATTAAAACAAAGTTTTTTCCACCCGTTTCGCCAACAATGCGTGGATAAGTTTTGTAGTTTGCTATGTTATTTCCAATTTCCTTCCAGATATTTTGGAAAACAGCCGTTGAACCTGTAAAGTGGATTCCTGCAAAATCAGGATGTGAAAAGATGACCTTTCCAGTTACAGGACCGGAAGCATATACCAGATTAATTACGCCATTAGGTAAACCCGCTTCCATAAAAATCTCCATGATGATACGGGCAGAATAGATTTGAGTATTAGAAGGCTTCCAAACAACTGTATTACCCATCATGGCTGGTGCAGAAGGTAAATTACCCGCAATCGCAGTAAAATTAAAAGGGGTTAGTGCAAATACGAATCCTTCTAAAGCTCTTTGTTCTATTCGGTTCCATATTGTCTCATCAGAATCTGGTTGTTCATTATAGATTTCAGTCATATATTGAACATTGAATCGTAAAAAATCTGCTAATTCGCAAGCTGAATCTATTTCAGCCTGATGAACAGATTTAGATTGCCCCAACATGGTAGCAGCATTGATTCTGGCGCGGTAAGGACCAGAGATCATCCCTGCAGCTTTTAAAAAGATAGATGCTCTTTGTTTCCATGACATATTTGCCCATTTTTCTCTGGCAGCTAGAGCTGCATCAATGGCCTGATTAATGTGGTTTTCATCTCCGCGATGATAATATCCTAATACATGCTGATGGTCATGTGGCGGAGAAAGTGCCTTTTTATTATCAGTGCGAACCTCTTTTCCATCAATGATCATAGGAACATCAACCTCTCTTGATCGACACCAGTTAATTGCTTTGATCAATCTTTCTCTTTCTTCCGATCCCTTTTTATATGTTAATACCGGTTCGTTTTTAGCCGGTGGAGCAAAGTATAAACTCTTTTGCATTTTTAGTTGAGTTTTTGGAACTGCCCGAAAGCAGTCAGGTTAAACAATCTTTAAACTATAATAAGCGATATGCAAATATATACATATCGAATAAATATAAAACACGATTTTTATCATGTTTGTCAAGATGCGAAATCTCTATTTTTGTAAGTTAATAACAAAAAACAATAGGCTATGTTTAAAACCAATGAATATTTCGATGGAAAAGTAAAATCAATTGCATTCGAAACAGCTGAGGGTCCGGCTACGATTGGTGTAATGGCAGCGGGTGAATATGAGTTTGGAACTTCAACAGTTGAGTTTATGACGGTTACTTCTGGTGTAATGTCAGTTCAACAGCCTAGTGAAACGGAATGGAAGGATTATAAAGAATTTGAAACTTTCAGAGTTGAAAAGGATGTTAAGTTCAAAGTAAAAGTTGTGGGTGATACTTCTTATCGTTGCCTTTATAAGTAATTAGAAGAAATATAAATTATTTTTTAGCTTAAAATAATTGCAGCGATGCTTTTATTACATTGTTGTAATTATTTAATTTGCAATCGATATGTATTAAATTGCATATAGTTACGTTAATTAAATTATTAGCACATGGCAGGACCTAAAGGTTCAAAATATTATGATATTTTCCTGAAGTTTAAAGTTTGGTTGGAAAATACTAAAGGAGAGAGCATCTTAGGAAATGGTAAGTTTGAACTGATCGATTATATTGATCAGCTAGGTTCGTTAAAAGCAGCTGCGGATAAGTTAGGTATTAGTTACCGAAAAGCTTGGGGAATGATTAAAGAAGCGGAGGAAAAATTGGGATTTCCTTTAACAGAAAAACATCGCGGTGGACAACATGGTGGAAATACACTATTAACTGGTGAAGGAAAAGAATTAATTGAAGCATATAAAGATTTGCTTGTTGAGTTTGATGAATCAATTTATCAAATAACAAAAAAGTTCTTTAACAAAGTGAATAAGTAGATGATTTGTTTTATAGGGTTAGACGATACAGATAATAAGGAATCGAGAGGAACAGGGTTTAAATCAAGACAGTTAGGAAAACTGATTGAAGAAAAAAATATTGGAGAAGTACAATCGATTTCGAGACATCAGTTATTTGTCCACGATAAAATAGAATATACATCTCAGAATAGCTCTGCGTGTTTAATTGTTGAAACTAATGAATACGAAGAATTAAAATCTCTTTGTATTGATTATATTCAGGATGTTGCGGAAATCGGATCCGATGCCGGATTATGTGTTGCCCCGGAAGATATGATTAGCGATAATATGATTAATTGGGGTAATAGAGCTAAAACAGAAGTTCTTTTAAAAGAAGATGCATATAAAATAGCACAGAAAGCATGTATTTTTTTAGAAGGATATACAGGAACTAAAATTGGTGTTATTGGTTCTTTAGCTGCAATTGGATTAAGAAAAGGAGGAAATGATGGCAGGAACATCTGGCTAAAAGGAAAAGAACTACGAGATTTAGAAGGAGTATATAAAGTAAGTGAATTAAAGAAGATTGTTAATATTCAAGCAATAAAAACAATGGATGGCGAATTGGTAAAGGATGAAGACAGGATAGAAGTGGGAAACTGGCTACGCCCGCCAATTCAGGATAACGAAAATACAGTGATTGTTGAACAAAGTAAAAATGACGAAAACTATGAGTGGAAGTGCGTTTCAAAAGAATATATCAAAAGCATATCAGACTAATACGGTTTCATTGATATTAGAGATTTTATTTCTTTTTGTGCTTGGAATAAGTGCAATTGTGGTACGTTCCTATTTAAGAATTCCTTTAGGTATTCCAGGAAGGCATGGATTAGAATTCATGGCTTTAATTATGATCGGGCGAAGGATTTCTAAATTACCGTTCGCTTCTGTAATTGCAATGCTTGGTGCTACAACATTTATGTTTGTTCCATTTATTGGTATTAAGGATCCATTTTTACCAGTAATCTATATAGTAATGGGTTTTGTTTTGGATTTACTATATTTTGTGTTTAGAAATCCATCAAATCGCTTAGCGATAATTACTTTAATTGGTGGTTTATCTTACATGGTAATTCCAATCAGTAGAATTCTCCTTTTCGTGTTTGGAGGAATCGTTGAGACTTCATTTATAAAGCATGGTTTTATAATCCCTATACTTTCTCATTTTGTTGCAGGGGCAGCAGGGGCTTTACTTGGAGCAGGGTTTATTTATTCAATCAAAAGAATCAGAAGAAAATAGAACTTATAATCAATCATATTAATATTTAAAATAATACATAGCGATATGAAAAATAAGGCATATCGAATTGGGGTTTTCAGAGTAATTCAGTTTCTAGCGATTACTTCGATTTTGTTAATAATGGCTTGTGAAGAAGATGATAGTCATGAATATCCAAATCCAACGATAAATTTGATTTCCGAACCGGACTACATATCATCCGATTCAGTAGTTGCTGTAGGTCAAACTTACAAAGTTGGTATTCATGCTGAATGGAACCAAAATAACAGATTGACAAATTTCATTGCATTTCAGAACGGAGAACGCTACCTTGATTTAGGTATATACAAGGAAACTTATAATCGTGAAATTGAAATAACAAAGGGATTGGAAGATATCGATGAGTGGGAGTTCATGATTCGTGATTACGCGGGGCAATGGGCAAGTATTTCATTAACAATAACAAAAGATCCAAATATTGAATACGGTGAAATTCTTGAATTTGACGATATTCAATTAGGAGCTCAAAACAGTGCGGAGTATGGAAGCTTCTTCTCATTTACTAATGGGAATGTTTACAATTTGCAAGAAGCATTTACTAACCAGGAGATCATTAATTTGGTTTATTACTATGATGGTTTTGATAATTTTGAAGAGAATATTATTACATCGCCTGGAGCTAACATATCTGATGCTTTTACAGGAGATTACGGAATCTCAAACTGGACAACATTATTTACCATACGATATGCAGTGGAAAAATTAAATATTTCTATCAATGATTTTGATTCAGCGAGCAATGACAGTATTCTTCTTGCTCATTCATTTGCTTTTGAAAACGGTAAGAGGAAAGCTAAATATCTCAAAGAAGGTTATATTTTCTCATTTGTAACAGAAGATAACAGGGCAGGAATGTTTAAATTAGAAAGTGTTGATGGAGAAGATACAGGAAATATAGTCGTTGATATCAAAATTCAAAAATAATTGTTATGTTAATTAAGAAATTTATATATACACTGGTTTTATGTATTGTTTTTTCAATTAGTTTATATGCACAAGGTACTTTAACCGGTACTGTAGTAGATTCGGAAACTAAAAATTCTCTTAATGGAGCTAATGTGATTATTAAGGAATTGCAAAGAGGTATATCAACTAGTTCTGAAGGCCAATTCGAATTTGAAAATATTGAACCGGGAGATTATACCTTAATTGTTACATTTCTTGGATATCAGGATAAGAAAGTAAAACTAAAGGCTGGAGATGAAGATTTACGAATTGAGATAAAAATGATTCCATTTCCAGTGGAGATGGAACGTGTAATTATTACAGCCACCAAAACCGAACGTAAAATAGAAGATCTTCCGGGTCAGAATGAAGTTTTGGAAAAGGAAGAAATAGAGTCTTTTCCGGCTATTTCTTCGGATTACCTGTTACAAGGAATAGCCAATGTTAATGTAAACAGAAGCTGGGGTATATTCTCAAAAAATGCATCCGTTACTATGCGTGGGCTTGATGCTGCCCAAGGAGTTCTTATTTTATATAATGGTGTACCCTTAAATAAAACTGCCGGTGGTGCCATTAATTGGCATATGATTTCGCCCGATAGAATTGAGCGGATTGAAGTTATTAAAGGGCCAAGTTCTGCGCTTTATGGAAATAATGCCATGGGCGGAGTAATAAAT
>JANQII010000141.1 GCA_028282195.1 Prolixibacteraceae bacterium | reverse complement strand
GGCTTACCCGGTGTTGGGATATGTGATAAGGAACCAGGCGGACGCAATGGTTTATCTGAAGCATTGGACATTTCATCCGCCGCATGGAAAACGTTTTTTTATAACCAATAATCAATCCATGCAAAACTATTTGGTTGTTAACTTTAAATTCAAAAGTTCTTTCAGGACCAGGGAGACTGCACCGATAGTTGTTGCCTGTTCACCAAAAGTAGAAGGAACAATTTGGACATTGGAGTTTTGAGGTAGCAGGTAATTGGATTTTTTTTGCTCAATTAAATCAAAAAAGAATTTCCCGCTCAAAGAAATGCCACCTCCAATGTAAATAACTTCAGGATTGAGTAAGTTGGATATGGTGCCTATCCCCTTGCATAAATATTCGGTGATTTCGTTATAAATTCTTATTGAAGTAGCATCGCCCATTTTGGCTGCTTTTACAACCATCTCAGCAGTGATAAGATCGGGATTTCCGTTGCTCAACTGTTTCAGTTGGTCAGAGTTGTTATTTTTTACTTCTAGTTTGGCCAGTGCAGAAATCCTGTGTCCTGATGCCAGTGCTTCAAGGCATCCATTCATTCCGCATTTGCATCGAATGGGGCTGTTAGTGTCAACAGAAATGTGTCCAAACTCTCCTGCAAATCCTTTTTCGCCTTTTACTAATTTTCCGTCAACAACCAGTCCGGAGGCAATTCCATGCCCAACGTTGATAACTGCAAAATTCTTTAAATCTTGCCTGGCTCCAAGTTTTAATTCCCCTAAAGCCATTAACCGAGTTGAGTTATCATAAAAGAAAGGGAGGTTTAGCCTGTTTTCTAGCTCTTTGCGCAAGTTAATGTTTGACCATCCAAAATCAGGGGACGATTCAATAATTCCTGTTTTATTATTTACAAGACCCGCAACACCTATACCTACTCCCCAGATTTTTTCGCCATCTTCTACTCTGCTCTCAAGCTTTCCAATTACCTGTATAACTTTTTCGATGATATACTCAAATCCATTGTTGATTTCTGTGGGTACTTGTATTTCTGATATAAATTTGGCATTGAGATCAACCAGGCATCCCCTGATGTATGTTGCCCCTAAGTCAATACCAATAATATAATTACCTTCGTTTTTAAATTTAACCATTACCGGTGGTCTTCCCCCATTTGAGTTTCCTACACCAACATACTCTACAAGTTGATCTTTTTCTGCAAGCTCTCCAACAATTCTTGCTATGGATGGAGGCGTTAATCTTGTTATTCTTGTTAGTTCCGATCTGCTTATTTGTCCCTTTTGTTTAATCAATTTTAAAAGTACTTTCTTATTCGTGAGATGAAGGAGCCCTGCATCCATTTTTGTGTATTCTTTGTCCATGTAGCTGTAGTCTTTGGAACAAAGATATTATAATAGTATTTTAAATGAAATTAATTTTTGCAGGTTCTATGTTTGTTAAAAGTTTATTTTTGTTAATGTTCAGAAAATGAGATAGTTTCATGGTATTTTAAATTAGCTGTATTTAAAGGGATAAAGTAGAAATGATATTTCATAGTTGCAATTAAGAAATAAAAAAATTACTTTTGAAAATAATATTAAAAAGATATGCTGTGTTTGAAGTTGATTTATAAATTTTTTTAAAAATGAATGAGCTGGAATTAATAAACAGGATATGTAATATATGGCAGAAACGATATATGAACCTACTCAAAAATAGTATTGAAGGTCCGCTTAACCATGAAAAACAGGAAAGAAACTTGCTGTTGTTGTAAGGTTCGGGATGATAACTGCCATTATCAAGGCTGTCAAATGCTGGTAAGCGGATTGGCAAAGCAAAATTAAAGCACCAATTCCAACTGGACCAAACCCCGAATACCATGAAAAAAAGCGTAAACTGTGTGGTGTTATTATTATATAATGATCAATATTGAAACAAAATAATAAATTTCCAATATCATGAAATCAAGTTATTTGATACCTGTAATATTTTTAGTCCTGCAAACATTTCTTTCTTTTGGTACAACAGCTAAGACAACAAAACTGAAAGTGCCCGAACGAGGTTTTATTAGTTCTGAACCAGCAAAAACGTGGGAAGAGGGATTGATTTGTGGCAATGGGACTATCGGGGTTAACATCCTTAGTCGTCCTTTGGAAGAAACTATAATTTTTAGCCACGAAAGGTTATTTTTGCCAAAAGGATCTCCAACTGTGCCCCCTGATAATTCACACCTACTGTTTGAAATAAGGAATTTAATAGACCGGGGGTTGTACAGGCAAGCCACTGAACTTGCATTTGAGCTTTCCGGTCAGGACGGTTTTATGTACCCTGACCCTTTTGTGCCTGCCTTTGATGTAAACCTGAATATGGAGTCGGTGGGAAAGGTCGAAGATTACATGCGGTCTGTCGATTTTCAAACCGGTGAAGCCACAGTTCACTGGAGCGATGACAGGGGGGTATTTGAGCGAAAAATGTTTGTGTCAAGGGCCGACGGGTTAGCTGTTTTGTTAATTACCGGCCCGAAAGGTGCAGTTGATTTTAGATTAGGTATTAATCCAAGAAAACCAAGTGATAAGCTTGATTCAAAAACGATAAGTAGCTCGTACCGGGTTTTTGAAAACCATGTATCTGATATTGTAAAAACTGTTGAAGATAAGTCGATTGTATACAAAAACAGCTTTTCAAAAGCATATCCCGGAAGTATTTATGCATTGGAAGGGGTGGCCAAAGTAGTTCTGAACAACGGAAAATTAATTGAAAACAGGGAGGAGATAGAAATTAAAGGTGCTGATAAAGTACTTGTATTTTTTGATGTTGAAATGATTTATAACCCCGCGAATTCAAAAGCAGGACAAATAAAGAATCAAATGTCACAACTAACAACCAATTATGAATCGTTGCTACAACGTCATACCAATATTCATGGTGAGATATTCAATAGAATGAAACTGGATTTAGGTGGCGGCAAGGACCATAACTTAACTACGGAAGAGTTAATGGAAAAATCAACAAATGACAATATGAACATGGCATTGCTCGAAAAATTGTTTGATGCAGCCAGGTACAATATCATTTCATGCATTGGTGAACTTCCTCCAACCTTACAGGGCATTTGGGGAGGAACTTATGTTCCCGGATGGGCCAGTGATTTTACCCATAACGGGAATGTGCCTTCTGCCATTGCAAGTGTTTTAATGGGAAATATGCCTGAACTCATGTTGGCATATACTTCATATATGGAGTATATGGTTCCTTACATGGAAATAAATGCAAAGCACATATTCAATTCTAGAGGTATCGTATTGCCCTCGCGCTCAACAACCAATGCTTATAATAATGCATTGAACCCAAGCTTTGCAGGTGGGTTCTGGGTGGCAGGTGCGGCATGGGCGGCACACTTTTTTTACGATTATTATCTCTATACGGGCGATAAAGAATTCCTTGTGAATCATTGCCTTCCGTTTATGGAGAAAGTAGCCCTTTTCTTCGAGGATTACCTCTATGAAGATACGGACGGGATATATGTTTTTTCTCCTACGCAATCACCTGAAAACACACCCGGTAATATCGATTCGCAGGGCTCTTTCAATGCAACCATGGATGTGGCGGCAGCAAAAGAGCTGCTAAATAATAGTATTACGGTTTCGGAGCAATTGGGCGTTAATCAGGATAAAATACCTCTTTGGAAAACGATGATTAAAAAAATGCCTCCTTATATGATTGACAAGAATGGAATAATTAAGGAGTGGTTAACACCAAAACTGGAAAACAATGATGCACACAGGCACTCTTCTCAGCTTTATGCTTTGTATGATGGGATTCCTGAAGAGATAAAACAAAGTGAAGAGTTACAGGAAGCATTTAAGAAAAGCATTGTATATAAACTCGATAAGCATTGGCGTGATAACCGTAGAGGTTTCATGTCCTTCGGATTGGTGCAATTGGGGCAGGCTGCAACCAGTCTGGGCGAAGGGGAACTGGCTTACGAATGTTTACAGCACCTTGTAAACCGGTTTTGGCTCAACAACCTGGCATCAATGCACAATCACCGCTCATTGTTTAATATGGACATCAGTGGAGGTATGCCGGCTGTAATCATAAAAATGTTGGTAGCATCAGGGCCCGGTGAAATTAGTTTGCTTCCGGCTTTGTCTGCTAAACTTCCAAAAGGAACAATAGAGGGGATTTTATGTCGTGGGCAAGTAGAGGTGAAAAAACTTTCGTGGGATAGGAAAAATATATCGTTGAGCCTCGTGTCAATGAAGGATCAGGAGTTAAACCTTGTTTTGCCATCTGAAATAGTAAGTATCTCAACCGATGATGAAAGTAGTAATATAAATGAAACAGGTGATAAAACCAGTAGAAAAATCAAACTTCTGAAAGGGAAAATGATTTCACTGGATATAGCCATCCGTTAAGGTGTTTATCTTTATTGGATTGATTAAAAATAATTCTTTGAAGAGCGTGTTTAATGAAAAATAATGACAGGCAAGTAATTTTGGTATAAAATCAATTAAAATATTAAAATGAAGTTGTCAAAAGTTAAATGATAATAGTATGCTATTGAATGGAAGAATTGTTTTTTTGGCCCTCCCTCCCTGCCTGACCTTTAGCTACCGTGTGTACACATCTTTTTTTAAATTGTATATTGATAAAATTATTAACATTTTTAATTTAAAATATCTAATGAGCCTGCCTGTCGGCAGACAGGGAATAAGAAATCAGAAAGTTTTCTTCCAAATTTGCCTTTTTCATCACTTTCTTATTCGTTATTTCTTGTTTTTTATTTCTTATTTTCTTGCTTTTTTCAGAATAGTATTTGTGTACACACGGT
>JANQII010000132.1 GCA_028282195.1 Prolixibacteraceae bacterium | reverse complement strand
ATATTCACTTAAATTGACAAATGGAAGCAGACATAATTTATTTGAATATCCGTTTTATTCCCTATCGCTTATTTTTACGTCATGAGGCTGTCCAAAAAGAATAAAATTCAAACCGCGAAGAACGCATAAGATTACGCAAAGAACACTAAGATTCTGATATAGAAAAGCTTAATTCTTTGTGTCTTTGCGGTTCCTTAAAATACTTAGCGGTTAAGTTAACTTTTTGGACAGCCTCATGACGTTCGGGTTATGATTCATTGCGGACATTCAATAATTTATTACCAATGTGAATCAAGGGTTGAAGCTGAATATTCAGGGAAATCCTTGATTCACATTGTTTATAAGAACAAACTAATTTGATTGAGCAACTACTTTTACGTTTTCTTTTTTTCTACTTGTAATGTGTTTGTATCGTAATAGAATAACCCATCCAACAAAAGCAATTGTACAACCAGCATACAAACCATATTGATGATCAATATTGAACCCTTCAGGAGCAACCAGAATATAAGTTGTAACCACAGCGGTCATAAAACAAGAAGGCCAGGTTATGAACCAGCTTGGTTTTCTTTGTTTTACCATATAAACGGCTGCAGTCCACAAAACAATTGTAGCCAACGTTTGGTTAGCCCAACCGAAATAACGCCATATAATATCAAAATTGATTTGGGTTAACAGAAGCCCTGCGATAAACAATGGGATGGTGATTAAGAATCGTTTTTTCAATTTGTCTTGAGGAAAATTAAACGCATCGGCAATCGTCAAACGTGCACTTCGAAACGCAGTATCGCCTGAAGTAATTGGAGCAGCAACAACCCCAATCAGGGCAAGCAATCCTCCAATTTTACCTAACATCGTATTACAAATCTCATTGACCACCCATGCAGCATTTTTTCCTGACAATGTAACTTCATTTAATTCTTTTACACCTCCAAAAAATGCCATAGCAGCAGCTGCCCAGATGATTGCCACAATACCTTCAGTTATCATCGCTCCAAAAAATATCTTTTTACCCATTGCTTCATTAGGTAAACATCTGGCCATTAAAGGAGATTGTGTACTATGAAAGCCCGAAATTGCCCCGCATGCTATTGTTATAAAAAGTAATGGAAATATCGGATAATTTTCTGTTTCGTAGTGCATATTCGTCACAGTTTCAGGAATCAGGTCTGGAATTTGATAACCACCAAAAACCAACACTCCAAAAATTCCAACAGCCATAATCAACAAGGATATCCCAAATGCAGGATACACTTTCCCGATCAGCTTGTCGACCGGTATCATAGTTGCCATTAAATAATAGAGAAAAATAATCAAGATCAGAGTTGTAACATTTATCCCAGTGATACCATTTAGGATTGTGGCAGGTCCTTTCATAAAAACAGCACCAACAAGAATAAGCAACACTACTGCAAATAAACGCATAAAGTATTGTGCCGGAATCCCAAGATATTTACCTACAACTTCGGGGATACTGGCCCCTCCGTGACGAATGGATAACATTCCTGAGAAGTAGTCATGCACAGCACCCATAAAAATGCATCCAACTACAATCCAGATAAAAGCAACCGGTCCCCAAAGAGCTCCGGCTATTGCACCGAATATTGGTCCTAAACCGGCAATGTTCAGAAACTGTATCAGAAATATTTTCCCGGGTTTCAATGGCACAAAATCAACGCCATCATTTTTAGAATACGCCGGAGTCTCTCTATTTGGATCAGCACCAAACTTTTTTTCAACAAAACTCCCGTAAATAAAATAAGCTGAAACTAAAACTGCTATTGATATAAAAAAAGTAAGCATTCTATTTTTTTGATGGGTTAATAACTCGCCTTTGCGATTAATGCTTTAAAGGAATATGCATATTAAATGTCTCATCCTCGAAAGATTCTCCTTTTCTACATGCACAATACATCATTATGGGTTGATCGTTTTCAAGCAAGATTTGAAAACGTTCAAGCCGATGTACTTTTACAACAGAGCCACCCCAAACGAAATAACCCTCTTCTTCCAATATTGAAGTTCCGGGCACTTTTTGGATTAGTTTTGAAAAATCAGTTATTGAACTTTTCTTTTCTGCTTTTTTTGTCTGGCATCCAAAAACTAAAATCAATACAACTAAGCTTGTAATTTTCAATACTTGATTTTTTATCATGTTTGCGACATATTTAGATAGGTCCGTTTAAAACGTTTAAATTCTTTCTTAAATTGATCATTTGTCTGCCCTAAGGTCCGAATCATTTTATAATGTTCTTTTTTTAGTTTTAACTCTTTTTCCGATAAAACATTCAGCAATGCTTTATACATACTGTAATCAATATACTCAGCAGATTTAAAAAATAATTCGACAACTAATTCAATCCGGGAAAAGTTACCTGAATGAATACTTTCCAGAATTGAACCGGATAGTTTTGTTGATTTGAGCTGATTATCCAGGCTTTTTAGAAAGCTTAGTTTTGTAAAATAATCCTGATCCTGGAAAAAAGAAGAAAGTGAATCCTGAAAGTTTCTGCTTGAAATTAATTCAACGGGAAACTTCTCTATGGCTATTTTAAAAAAATAGCCACTATTCTTCCTAAGCATGGTTAATACTTCATCAGAGTAGCTTCTAAAGTCTTTTGTACGAAAGTGATTAATTAAAAAATAATTAGCCTCGACATCGTCAGAAAAGACAAGCTTTTGAACAAGTTTTTTATCAAGTTGTCTTGCAGTGTTTTTATGAATGCTATCTTTTACCACTCCGTTTGCGATGTACCATAGCGTATAACAGCTATAAACCGCCCCCTCAATTACTTCATCTTTTACAGCAGAAATGGTTGCACCTGTATAGCCATCTATAGAATCTTCAGAAACCTGGATTAAATCTTCTTTCTTTAACTCTGAAAATGAAACATGTTTCTTCTTTAGTAAAAATTGAAGCTTTTGATAGTCTTCTTTAGTAAATGGTTCATGCTCCTTTTTTGTAAGAGGCTTGCCGGGAACCAATTCAAATTTTTCGAAATTGCCCAGCACATCCCAATAAAAAACCAGATCGACTGCATAACAATCTTCTTCTTCGCAGATAGGAGTAAAAACCAATGCTTTGTATCCATTTAACACTGAATCATGACCGAAACAATTATAAACATCTACCTGAACAGAATCTTGTGTTAAAAAGCTAAAACCTGGCTTAACAAATTGATTGGGGATAAAAGATGTGACAGGTAATATAAATAACAGGAGCAACAAACTTACCCCTGTATTCTTAATTACTATTTTAAACCCCAATTTCATCCTATTCAACACCTAATCATTGTTCTTATGCAATGTTCCTCCCAAATTGTATTTTTGTGTATTTTGAAGCTCCGGATTTCCAACTCCTTCAGCCATTAGCTTTTCCATTTTTGAAAAATGATTTTCATAAACACCCCGTGGTAATATTTTTTCTTCTTTACAAATGGAGGCAGCCATACCCAAAACTTCTCCCATCATTCCAATAGTTCTCATAAGCCTTACAGTTCCCAAAGCAACATGCGAAACACTGATATTACGACCAGCCATCATGAGATTATCAACATTTTTGGAATACAAGCAGCGGAAGGGTATCGGGTAAGGATAAATTGTAATATGCTTTGCTATAGACCTGAAAGGTGCATCAGGGAACATTTTTGAGTTCTCCGGATGTGGGTAATGCAAATCGATTGTCCAGGTTGTTGGGGCTGTCCCATCAGGGTATATCCTTCGCTCGGTTAAATCCTGCTCTACCAAAACATAGTCCCCAACCAAACGACGTGATTCCCGTTTCCCAGCAACAAAAGCAACCCACTGCAACTGCTCATTTGTAAATTTATCTTTCACTTTTGAATGGTTTTTCACATACGACCAGTTTGAAAAAACGACCAACATTCCATAATCACGAACACGCTCAAAATCTTTGGTCATATCTATTCCCATACCGGTTTCCCAATCCCAATCACCCCGGGTAATGGCATGTGATTTTTCGTCATCCAGTTCAATTCCCCATTTAATATCAGGAAAAAGAGCTGGCCTGTCTTGTTTCTGCGAGAACCACTGTACTGAAGCCCCCATGGTCAAACTATCTGCGTTCTCAGGTGCTGTTGATTCCCCAAAAACACGTTTACTTTCCCGGCCTGTCATGAACCCGGCACCAGCTAAAGCTCCAATCGTTCCATCGCCAGTACAATCAGCAAATAAAGACGCTTTAAACTCCAATCTCTCACCTGTTTCTATGTGCTGGGCAATTACTGATTTAATTTTCCCATTCTCAACAATCACCTTATTGGCATGGCAATTCAGGAAAAGACTGATATTCTTTTCGGCTAAAACAGCTTTTAACTTTTTATTATCCTCGTAATAATCTTTTGGCTGGGCATTTCCTCCTCTTTCCGGCCCAATTTCATTAACAAGATTTCCCAAATTAGGCCAAGGTTCCTGCCTGATTCGGGCACCAAGATGCACACGGACTTCAGAACTATTATTCCCACCAAGAACAGGCCGGTTTTGGATTAATGCAACTTTTACACCAAGCCTTGCAGCAGAAATTGCGGAACAGATTCCTCCCATTCCTCCTCCTACAACCACAAAGTCATATTTCCCTGCCGATTTGGGTTTGTTGGATATCCCAGGCATTTTTTGTCTGAACACTGAAAGAGAAACCAGGTCATTAACTGGCTCAAAGTTTGGATCAGTAGTGAAAATTAAAGCATCGCACCTACCATTAAAGCCTGTCAAATCATGCAAAGCAACTGATGTTTCTTTTTTACTGATATCAACTGCTCCTCCATTTATCCAGCTCCATTCTTTTTGCTTTGTCCCAAAAACCCGATCAATAAGCTTTTCATCAATTTTAACCTGAAACTTACCTGGTGCATCTTTATCAGACCAACGGGCAGCCCAGTTTTTTGTTCTTACAAACAAGTAATATCTACCTGCCTTTGGAAACTTAACTATAGTAGAAGCATCTTTAACCGTTACTCCTAAACCATGCGCCATTAAATAAGGTGAACCCATTTCATCCATAAATTGTTGGTCAACAACCCAACCCCCTTTATTTTTGAAACTTTCAGCCTCAACTAAAATCGTTGTGTGCTTTTTGGCAATACAAATTAAACTACTAGCTATCAGATAAATTATTACAAAACTCCGAACCATGTTATTATTAGTTTAGTTGATTTATGTTAGTTATAACTTTCAATACGAATCAAATTAGTAAATCAAATTTATGGAAAGCTGAAAAAATATTTTCATATTCGCTTATTCATTAGCTTTTCAAAACAATGAACAAGCTAAGGCGCTACTTTACAAATAATTGCATCGACACTATTTTTTGAGAATTTTGCAAATACAAGAAGGAAATATCAAAAAAATTATCAAACAAACTGAAATCAGGTTTGGAAGAGGTTCATCCGGGAAATGGCGCAATAAGGATTTTGAAGATTTAAGTTTTGAGATCAACCAGAAAGCTAAAATTTTAATAAGTCCTGCAACCCTTAAACGAATTTTTGGAAAAGTAAAAATAAGTGATGCTTATACCCCACAGGAAAGTACATTAAAAGCACTTATTATATATTCCGGATATACTCCAGGATCACCCGGGATTTTGAAAAACAGGTGGCTTTGGCTAACGATCTTCACGGTTTTATCTATTGTTATTTTGATGTGGTTTTTCAACAACGATAGTAAAACCAATGTACTAAAGAATAGCAAACTTGAACTGATAAAAGTTGAAGGTAGTGGCCCTGCTTCTGCATATTTTATTTACGATGTTCCTGAAAGTAAGGATAGTGTTTTCTTAAATTTTGGAGATGGTTCAGATTTAATAAATAGTGCAGGATTTGATAAAACGGTTTCTCATTTTTATGGGTATCCCGGTTATTTTTCTGCTGACTTACAAACAAGAAAAGAGGTATTAACTGAACCCGTTAAAGTATTTATTCCAACCAGGGGATGGCAAGCCTTATGCCATTATTTTGAAAATGAATTAATTGATCGTTATTACCCAATCCCACTTCAGGATAATACGAAAGATGGAATTTTTCATGGCTCAAGAAAAAATATTGTTTCACTTGGAATAGATTCGACTAAGATTATAGTTGTAAGAATCGACAATTACCAAAAAACAAATAAACCGGGTGATTCTTTTGTTCTTCAATCGCGATTTAAAAATGATTCTTTCTGGTCAGCTATCCGTTGCTTCTCCGCATATTTTTCAGTTCAGGGAACGAAAGGAAAAATATTAATCAAGTTTGTAGGGGAAGGGTGCAGCAACTATAGCGAATATGTCCTGGGTGAAAGAAAAACGTCAGGTTCAGTAACGGACTTGAGTTGCTTTACCGTAAACCTCCAGCAATGGTCTGAAATTGAGATCAGGAATAACAATAAAAATGTAAGCGTTTCTATTGCAGACTCTGTTGTATTCGACAATGTATACAGCCAATCAATAGGTGAAATTCTTGGAACCACCGTCATGTTTCATGGTAGCGGATCACTTGATTACATCTACCTAAAAGACTTGCAAGACAATTCGGTATTTATCGAAGACTTTGAATAAAGTTTACCTTAATTTTTTAATGACCTATAGTTGGTATTTGAGGTACAACCCATCCCTTTTCCGGTATAGGCCAAAGTTTGCTCTCAGTTCTAACAGTATCCATATAAGTTTTCATTTTTAATGAAATTCCCTGGTAGTTTTCGGACAAGTTGTTTTCTTCAGAAATATCATCATTCAGAAAATAAAGTTCAATATCACTTTTAGTCCCATACCTTACTGCTTTTATATTGTTCTTTACATCCAGTGCCCCCTGACGGCTTCCCTGGGTTTTGCCCCCCATGCGAATAAATTCCCAATACATCATTTCATGCCCGGGAAAATTTTCATCCTGCCCAAAAAACAAAGGGATCATGGAAAGGCCATTAATATTAGCAGGTGGTTTTATACCTGCCAATTCACAAGCCGTAGGCATAAAATCCTGAAAAGCTGTTGCTTCTTCACATATTCCTGCTTTTATCCGGCCAGGCCACCATGCTATATACGGGACCCTAATCCCTCCTTCAAGCACATCCCGTTTTATCCCACGTAAACAACCATTGCTGTCAAAAAAACCAGTAAGTTCATTTTCCCCACCCTGATAAACTGATTGCGGTCCGTTATCACTTGTAAAAATTACAAGGGTATTCCCATCCATTCCTTTATCAACAAGAAGTTGTAGTATGCTGCCAATGTCACGGTCCATCCGTGTAACCATAGCGGCATATTTTTTTGCTTTATCCGGCCAATCTTCATTTTCATAAGGTAGTATATCAGGCGGATTGTATGGGCCATGGGGTATCGTATAGGCCAGGTACAAAAAGAATGGTTCCTGATGATCCTTTTCAAGAAAATCCAGAGCTTCTCGTGTAAATACATCATGACTATATGTTCCTTGTTGTAACTCAAGGAAACCATCATTTTCGCAAAGCCTTTTTGGATAATAATTGTGAGCCGCTACATGCGTATCGTATCCCACAAAATAATCAAATCCCTTATCAAGCGGATATCCTGTACTACCCAGCTTACCGAGTCCCCATTTTCCAATGCAGGCTGTTTTATATCCGGAATGTTGAAGTAGTTCAGCAATGGTTACGTCTTCTTTTCTTAGTGTTTCCCGTTCATCCATTTCCCCCGGGTTTCCTTTAATATAGCCATGCCCCTGATGCAGGCCTGTCATTAAGCATGCACGCGATGGACCACAAACCGGCCCTCCGGCATAATGTTGAGTGAACACCAAACCTTCTTCAGCCATATTGTCAAGTGCCGGGGTTTTTATCTTTTTTTGTCCAAAAGAACCTATATCCCCATAGCCTAAATCATCAGCCAGGATAAAAATGATATTTGGCCTCTCCATATTTTGACTGCTTGCTGTCAATAAAAAGACCAGTAGTAAAAAGTTAATCAGTGAGATTTTTTTTATCATATGCTCTCCTATTTTAAAATTCCAACTTCATGACCATACCCGGAACAGAAATATCGTCTTTATCCCCTGCTGATGTTCCAATCTGATCAATTACTTCACCGGGAATAAAAAGTTTACTTCCGTCTATTTTTACTTTGTTCTTAATGTCTGAAGCCTGTTCTGCCAATAAATCCTGTGCCCATATATTTTTAACTGCGTCAATTGGTTCTCTGAACTCAATAACCAGTTTTTCGTAATGACCAAAAACACCAATTGGCTGTGTTGCATCTTTTACCTGAATTGTAACTTTTGCCCTTGGGTGGTACCATTGATCTTCCGGTTTAACACGGCCTTCAGTAGCAACACAAACAGGGCCATTGGGATAAGTTGATGCCATCACATAAGGTGCATCACCGTCAATTTCAACCTGGGGAAGGGGCATGTTACGGGCCATAATGGAAGGAGCACTCTGGTAAACATTTTTGCCATAAGTGGCTTTATTCCATGTATCGTGTTTTGTGAATTCGAAATAGTCCACAAGTTCAGTATCTGAAGCCAAATAAGATCCCTCTCCTGCAGGAAATGCCGGTGCAATCCGTGACCATCTTCCAAAGCGTTCAACTTCATTTATACGTCCCTGCATATGTCTTTTCCCGGAAAGCTGATGATGAAGATCTTTCCCTTCCAAAGTGCGCTCCATGTAGTTTGGATGGCGCTTGCTTGCCACCAGGCAACCTAAACCTGCCGCAACATTGCAATCATCCTGAATATTCAATATGGAACGGTATTTGGGTTGGTTTTGCGTTTGCTTCAAAATATCATGGGTACGTCGTAATGTAGTTACTGTCATCAAAATTGGCGAAGCATCATACGTACGGAATGCATCCGAATTTTGAAGCACCCTCAACATATCTGTTTGCTTTCGGCCTCCAAAATCATAAACTGAAGGATATTCAGCTTTTCCGGCCACATCCCAATCCGGGTTCAGGTTACCGGCAGGTGTTACATACTCCAATTTTAATTCCGGGAAAATCTTCTCTTTAATTTGAAAACTCCAGAAGTTTTCAATACCTCCCCCATCAATTTTCCAATATTCAATTCCGGCATATTTCGACCATTCCACCATGGTGTGTGCTGCAACAGAATCGATTGTTCCACGGGTCCAGATACCAAGCCCCCGCCAACCATGACTGATTACTTCTTCATTAAAAAGACGCAGCGCTTCTTCAGGCTCTGCATCTCCATATTCAGGAAAATCACGGGGGTCAATTTGCAAAGAAAAGAAAGCTTTAGCACCCGGAATGGTTCGCTCTGAAGCATCCCTGGTCTGCCAGCCATGATCGATCAGAAAATACCAATCGCTCCGTCCTTTCGGCAAATAATTGGTTATCCACCCTTCTTTTTCGTTGTAAAGGTGGTTATAACTTAGTTCCTCGCGGGCAGCAGGATTGGTGATTTTATTTAAATCGCTTATTTCCCCTCCACGTTGTACCCAATAGTTTTGGGCATACCAGGTACACCAGTAATTGGCCGATTTGGCAGGTTCTGCCGGAACCAGGTTAACAACAGCCTGAGGTTCTGTTTTACAGGCATAAGCAATAATCAAAAGCAAAATAAATACGATGGATTGTTTCATGATGTATCAGGTTAATTTATAGATTCTTTATAATTCGGATTTGCCTGGGGCATGGCTGCATTGGTTTTTACCAGCCATACTTTTAGTTTTTTATGTAAGTCTTTTAATTCTTCCAGGTTTAAACTGGCCAAATTTTTTGTTTCACCAATATCTTCTTTCAGGTTGAATAAGCTTAGTTTATCTGATTCGTACTCCCAGATCAATTTCCATTTTCCTTCCCGCAGT
Source organism: Prolixibacteraceae bacterium (assembly GCA_028282195.1). Classification (GTDB taxonomy): domain Bacteria; phylum Bacteroidota; class Bacteroidia; order Bacteroidales; family Prolixibacteraceae; genus Sunxiuqinia. Next base: position 30,536 of record JANQII010000132.1, on the reverse strand, counting down.
GCTGCCCCCATGGCTTTATCTGTATTCCTGCGGTGAGGGAAATGCCAATAAATTGCACGTTCCTTAAAGCCTTCTTTTTGAGAAAGTAAAGGCCAAAGATTCTGCCCTTCCAGGTTTTTATATCCTTCCGATGAAAGCCCTGCAGTTTCTAAGATCGTCGGGGAAAAATCAGGGCTGGTAACGGGAATATCACACTTCGATCCTGCTTGTATTTTTCCCGGATAGCTCATAATCAAAGGGACACGAATTCCTCCTTCATACAAAGAGCCTTTGCGGTTATTCAAGGGAGGATTTTCAAACAATCCTCCATTATCAGAATATAAAATAATTAAGGTGTTCTTATTTAACTCCAGTTCCTTAACTTTTTCCAGCACCTTTCCTACATTTTCATCCGACTTGTGTATCATAGCCAGATACTTATTTCCATTGTATCTATCGATAACATCTTTAGGAGCTCTTAATGGCGTATGCACTGTGTATGTCCACAAACAAAGTAAAAAAGGCTTATTTCTGTTTTTTTCAATAAAATTACAAGCCTCATCCCCCAATCTATCTGTTAAATATTCATTTTCATCTCCATCCTTAATGGTAGCATTTTTATATGGCGAGAAATAACTGGCGGGCTGTCCATATGCACAACCACCCATATTAATATCAAACCCATGCTGATCGGGATGAAACATCGCATTAACGACACCATCATTTGTTTTTTGGGAACCTTCGCCTGCCAAATGCCACTTTCCAATAAAAGCTGTTTTGTATCCGTTTGCTTTTAAAACTTCGGCAAAAGTTAATTCTTCATGAGGGAGATGATCAATAAACTCCGCTTCCATTAGCTTCTTGTCCCTGTTCATTTTGTCAAGGTACGGTTGCATGCCAATACCAGGGATATGACAGGTGAGCCTTAAAGTTGCAGGGTATTTTCCTGTCATGATACTGGCCCTCGTGGGCGAACATACAGGAGACGCGGCATATGCATTGGTAAAAACCATCCCGCTTTTTGCCAGTTTATCAATATTGGGCGTTTGGACTTTGGGCTTTTGATTCATGTACCCCACATCGGAATATCCCAAGTCATCAACCAAAATGAAAATGATATTGGGTTTTTCGTTTCTTATTTCAGCAGAAAGAAGAAAAGGGATAATCACAAAAAGTAATAAGATATTTACTTTAAAGTATCTTGAGTTCATAGCTCTTTCAAATCGTTATTTAATTAGAGTAAGTCTCTCAACTTCACTTATGTTTCTAATATTTTGTTGGTTAACCCACTCTATTGAACTTTCTTCAAACAGCGGATTGATCTCACCGGGGATAGGGGCTTTGGTTTTTTCCTGCCAGGCTTTAAGCCTGTTTAAAAGCTCGTTTGTCTTTTCAGGATATTTGTCCGCTAAATTTTCTTTTTCCCCAATATCCCCTTTTAAATTATACAACTGCAAAGAGCCATCTTCAAAGTTTTCAATTAGCTTCCAGTCACCTTTTCGAATAGCTCCGCCGGGAGGTTGCCACAGCAATGAATTACTGCGCCCGTTTCCGTTATAAGATGTCAAATGCCAAAAGATGGCATCACGTTTTAGCCTTCCTTTTCCCGTTAGCAGGGGCACAATACTTTCACCGTCAATTTGTTTGTCTTTGGGAAGATTTGCATCACTCATTCCGGCTAATGTTGGATAGAAATCAACAACAGTTACGGGGGTATCATTTCGAGTAGCTTTTTTGACTTTCCCAGGCCACTTTACGATTAACGGGACACGTATGCCCCCTTCATGCAGGTTCCCTTTTTGGCCTTTTAACGGGGAATTGGAAGTTGCCACGATTTGTCCACCATTATCAGAGGTAAAGATCACAATTGTATTTTCATCCAAACCCAGTTCTTCAATCTTTTTTAGTACGCGACCTACACAAAAATCCATGTAACTGACCATTGCCCCATAGGCAGGAATACTTTGTCCGCCATCAGGTTCTTTAGCTGCATACTTAGCTGCCCATTCTTTTTTTGCATGGAGGGGGACATGCACCAGGTAAAACGGGAAATAAAGAAAAAACGGACTGTTTTTATTCTCCTCAATAAACCGGCAGGCTCCGTCTGTTAACACCTCAGGAAGGTATTTGCCATCATTTTGTGTTTCAATATTTTTCACATTCAGGTATGGACTAAAAAAACTCCGGGGTGCCCCTGTTTCACAACCTGCAACGTTTACATCAAAACCCTGTGCGAGGGGGTAGGTTTCAGGTGTATTGCCCAAATGCCATTTTCCAAAGTGGCCATTTACATATCCTTCATTTTTCAAGACCTCGGCTATTGTAACATCATTTTGGGAGAGGAATTTTTTTGACCTGATCCCTTTTACTTTTTGCATTTTTAAAGGCGTCCCGGCATAGGCATCAACAGTATAAATACCAGTCCGCGGAGGATATTCCCCTGTCATTAATGAGGCCCTGGACGGAGAACAGGTTGGCATCATATAGGCGGAAGTAAAACGTATTCCTTCATTGGCCAGCTTATCAATATTCGGTGTTTCATAAAACTTACTACCATAGCAGCCCAAATCACTCCAGCCCAGGTCATCAATTAAAAAGAAAACAATATTTGGTTTCTGATTTTTCTGAGCGTTTAAACCCATGAACAAAACTAAAAACGAAACAACAAGTAGTCCTTTCATAATCAAATCAATCTAATACTTCATATTTGTAATATTTAAAACCTGCCGGGCTTGTAATCGTAAAACCTGCTACTCCATTTTTCAGGATTAAAACCTCATCCAGGTTCGTAGTCAGGTCAGTCAGCCTGATCATTTTATTCCCCAGAAATTTTAGCGAGAACTCTTTGGTTGGTTCACCATTGTTCAATTCCCTGAAAATGGTCAAATAGCCTGAGTCAGTCTCTGGATTATGGTTTTGAAAACCGGTCCAGCTTTTATTGTCAGGTACATTTCCAATCGGGAACACATAGCCGGCATACATTTCTTCCCTGTGCTTTTTATAAACTGACAAAAGTGGTTTTATCTGCTTCCTTGCTTTATCTGAATAATAATGGGTTTCCTGAAAAAAAATAGGGCTTGACATCAAAGCGATTGCGACAACATATGGATGATTATGCAGTTGAGCATCCGTTTTTGTCGGGTCTTTGGTCATATCAATGTTTTGGACAGTAAGCTGAAATTTATTGAGGTTTACATACTTTGAAAGTAGCCAGGCATCCCTGAGTACTTTATAAGGGACATACTGAACCGGAGGACGTGCAGTAGTAACCTTCCTGTTTTCGAGGTAAATGTTTCCGTATTCGCGCCCATAAAAATATCCTGCCCTTGGCGGGATCTCTGTAACATCCCAGTTCACGCAAGTATTATAACCGGAGTATTTAATTAGTTCACGGGCTTTGCTCATCAACCCATCTCTTCTTTCTATGGTATTCAGGTTGGCAAAATCCAGTTTAAACGCGCTAAAGCCCCCTTTGTCATAATTCCATTTTAGCTTATCAAGAGGGGCAGTCCAGGCAGCCCATAAGCCTAATTTTACATTTAGTTCTTTCGCTTTTGCCTTTACCTTGCCCCACCCATCAGGATACACATCATAATCCCCAATAACATCTTTGTGTTCATGATCCCTTGAGTGTTTTGCGGGCAGCCATTCAGCAGTTTGCCAGCCATCATCAATCTGAAGAATATCTATACCCAAATCAGCGACACTTTCCAGTTCTTTCAACACATTTTCTTCACGGGCAGCGTAAAGGCATCCCGGGCGCATATCCTCTGTCCCCCAGGTATTTGCCATCATAAAAATATCCCTGTCGGGATGGACCGGGTACCTCCTCCTGTCAAACTTTTTCAATGAAAGAAGGGCATCGTCAGCATCACCTTCATATAGGATTACCCAATTTGCCCAGCATGAAAGGTATTCATCTTCCTTCAGGTTTTCAGGGTACATACCCGCACCTGTTACCTGCACTGTTTGCCCATTTAGCAGGAATGAACCTGTAGCAACGTCCCATTTTTCCGGCAAACTGGTTGATTTATTGGATTCCTTGACCAGGATAAGCCCCTGGTTGCCCGAAGGCATTACCAGCCCACTGGCCCAATCTACAACTTTTGTACCAGGTGATAATTTTTCTTCAGTGAGGATATCTTTATCCATATTGGTTTTTATCCCCTGCATATAGCCAAACGCTGTTTTTTCAGGAAATCCAATTTTAAAATTCAAGGTTTCGGTAATATCTTCTATGAAATGTTCCCTTTTGGGATCAAACCCGGACAATGCTTTTAGCTGGATTTGTGTCCTTAAACCTTCCGCCCCCGGGTAAGCCCAAACAATGTATTTTAACATCAGATGGTTTTTCGGGTACTCAAACTCAGCTTCAACGCAGATATGTGAATCCGTAAATTTTTCATCATCAGAAATAAAAGAATTCAGGGAAACCAAATTAGCTTGCGAATATCCATCAATTGACCAATCACAAAGTAACTTTGGATTTGCTTTTATCCATTCGGTATCAGAACTAATATTTCGAAATGATTTCGTAACTAATCCATACGGAGTAAGTTGATAGGTTCGTTCAACCTTACCCGTTGAAATTATAAGTTGATCATTCTCCGTAAAAACGGTTGCGCTACCATTCGTAATACTTTGCTCCGGTAATTTCTTAAGTGAACAAGAACAAAGACAGATTAAGCATAGGATCATCCAGCACAGTTGCTTCATATATATTCGGATTTTTATTCGTTTAGTTGAGTTTATTTTGATAATGGTATGTATTCAGGATTTAACTGAGTTGGAATTGGTGCATTGATTTCTATTCTCCATTCAGTGAGAAGTTTTAATAGCTGATCAACCTTTTCCGGATTTGAAACAGCTACATTATTTTTCTCACTGATATCATCTCTCAGGTTATAAAGTTCAATATCATTATTTTCAAAATATTGAATGAGTTTCCAATCTCCCAGACGAATGGCAGATCCCGGACGAGTCCGAAAAAGCAAGTCCTGACATTCACGGTTACCACTTTCAAGGTAAATAGGGAAATGCCAGTAAAGCGGACGTAAACCCAATGAACCTTTTTGAGTCAGAACAGGCAAAATTGATTGACCATCAAGAATCTTATTTTCTGGTTTTTCAATTCCAGCGGCTTCCAATATGGTTGGATAAAAGTCCAGGTTACTTACAGGTTCATCTGACATTTTTCCAGCTGCTATTCTTCCTTCCCAATAAGCAAACATGGGCTCACGGATACCTCCTTCATAATAAGAACCTTTTCCTGCCCTGAGAGGTCGTTGTTTGGTTACTCTATAAACGCCCCCATTATCAGAAATAAACAGGATAAAGGTATTTTTAAGTTTACCTGAGCTTTCCAGGTACTCAATCATTCGTCCAATTTGGATATCCAGATTCTCAACCATGGTGGCATATTTTGCATTATTCTGCTCTTTCCACTCTGGCTTATTTTTGTATTTAGGCAACAGGCTTTTTACAGGATGGATTGGCGTATGTACGGCATAAGGCGAATAGTAAAGAAAGAATGGATTTTCGCCGGTAGATTTCAGAAAATCGATCGTTTTGTCCATGACCAGGTCCGTTAGGTAATAATCTTCTGATGGAGCTTCAAGCGGAACCAATTTGTAAGGCGGATAATAACTCCCGGGATTACCGGCATGGCAACCACCAATATTTACATCAAAGCCTTGCGTTGTTGGGTCTTCGTTCAAGTGCCATTTCCCGGCATGGCAGGTAGTGTAACCAGCGTCTTTCAATGCTTCAGTCAATATATACTGGCTGTCAGGTAATATCGTATTATTTTTAACAGGAATTAATTTCCGGGTTTCACTTTTCCCTCTTTCCGAGCTGCCAACTGTATAAATACCGTGCCTGGGCGTCCATTGACCACTCATCAGGCAGGCTCTGCTTGGAGCACAATTAGATGCTGCTGCATATGCATCTGTAAAAATCATTCCTCCGGCGGCCAGTGCATCAAGATTAGGGGTTTCATAAAATTTTGAGCCCATAAAACCAACATCCCGCCATCCCAAATCATCAATATTAATAAGGATGATATTTGGTTTTGAGTGCTCAGCTTTTACAAGGTTACATATTAAAAAACCAAAAAGAGAAAAGAGAACGACTAAAATTATGTTCTTTTTTAAGTGAATTGGTTTTACGTTTGTCTTCATCGGTTACCCATTTATTTCTTTTTCTAATTCTTTGGTTTGCGATGGCCGGCTGGCACGTTTTTTTATTATACTGCCTTTGTTGTCCATCAACATATACCATGGAATTTGTATGGAACCATCCTTGTCAAATAGTTCTCTTAATTCGGTTACAAGTTCACTATTTGCCCTTACATGATAACCTTCAAGATTATAATACTTGATCATGTTTTTCCATTGTACTGAATCCCTGTCACGGTCGATGGAGATATACAAAAGTTGAATGTCGTTTTTTTGCAACAGTGTTTTCAATTCTTCGTTATACTCAAATTCGGCTTTACAGGGGCCACACCACGATGCCCAAACATCAACATAAATTTTACCTTCGCTGAACGTATTTGCTACTTCCTTAAGGCTATTCAGGTTTTGGTAATTTTTTATAAAATGTATTTTTTCATTGAATTCCGAACCGGCCGTTTGGTGAAACCTGGTTATTTCTTCGACCAGGGGCGAAATATATTGGCTATATCCGCTTTCCGGATAATTGGTTTCAAATTCGGCAAACAAGTTGACCAATTCTTTTTCATACTTTTTTTTGAGGCTTTCTTTGTACAAATAATTACCGATGTAATCTTCGCAAATTTCCGGTGGCAGGTATTCCTGAGCTTTGGCGATATGGTAGTTTTTGATTTGTTTTGTTTGGTGGAGCTTATCTAATTTTTCTTTTGTAAGGTTACCATTTATATACTCCTTAAAGTGGATATAACTTTCAGCATAAAAATTGAACCACTGCGAATTTATAGTTTTCGTGTTTGAAAAAAGTGGCTGTTCAAATACGTCTTTCCACAGCTGTTCAAATTCATCGTTAAATACATTCCCGCGCCCTTGCATGGTCATTATTTTTTTTATCCAGATAGCTGTCGCTAAAACCGCATCATAATAACAGTTCCTGTCGGTTTTTACCAGCTTAAATACTTCTTCGTTTATAACTTTATCGGTAAGGAATTTTTCGAACTTTGCAATTTCACTGGTTCTTTTTTGGTCAACTTTTTCTTTCATTTCGGTTGCTACCGAATCATTCATAAATTCCCTGGCACCTTGCTGGATATGAGAAGGCTCAGGTAGTTTGTTGTATGCTTCCTGAAAAATTGAACTTTCATCGGTAACAGAGAAAACACCCTCCTCTTGTTTTAAGTCAAAAACAACATCATAGGTTTTTCCCGGTTCAACAATCAACGTTCCTTTCTCTTTATAAGAAGTCCTCAATTTTATAAATAGTGTTTCATTCGATTCAACATTTATTAGAAAATTCCCAAGCGAATCTGGTTGAACTGATTCTGTAAACCACCAGTTGCAGGTTCCGTTTATGGGAGATGTGTACTCAACTTTTTCAGGAATATCGCCAAGGATCTTCCCGGTAATGGTGATTTTGTTCCCGGGGCTTTGACATCCCAATAATCCAATTAATGGGATTGCTAAAATTAATTGAAGTAGTTTCATTGCTCTATTTATTTAATGTTAGTAACATCGATGTAACCAAAGTAGTTGAAAGATTATTTTTTCTGCCCGGAATTTAGTGTTGTTTCCCTAATCCATATCCTTCCTGACTTCGGGATCAATCAGGTGCCAGTATAGTTTGCGCATCCTTGCTTTTGATCTTTTGGCAATTTCCGGATCTTCTTTAATCGCTCCTTTATCATCCGTTTCTAAAATCCAGTTATCTAAGGCCTTCCTGAGTGTCTTAACCTGCTTTTGATATTTTTCTGAATGAATCAGATTATTTATCTCATACGGATCATTTTCAAGATCATAAAATTCTTCATACTCTTTAACCGAAGAAAACCACTGTGACTGAATTTCATTGAGCTTCCCTTCTTTTTCTAACCTACGAAGTTCCGGCATTGGGCTTAGCATTGCTTCAATGTAATAACTATTCTTTTGAACATAGCCAACATCATTGCGGTAATTACGGATAAGTTTAAAACGTTTTCCGGTAACTGCCCGAATACGTTCTTCTGTCCCGTCACAACGGTCACGAGAGGTAAAAATGTATTCCTTCTTTTTTCCACCCAGGATTGGAATAACCGAACCATCCATACTTTCAGGAACTTTAATGCCCGCCAGCTTTAGTGTTGTTGCAGTAACATCAATCAAATTTATTAAATCATCAGAAACTGACCCCGGTTTTATTTTCTCAGGATACCTGATAATGAAAGGAACTCTGATACCCGTTTCGTAAAGCCACTGCTTGTGCCGTACCATTGCTGATCCATGATCCGAAAAATAAAGGATGACTGTATTGTCATATAAGCCATCCTTTTTCAGCTGATTAATAACTCTTCCTACTTTACTGTCCAAATGTGATATGCCTTGAAGGCATTGGGCCATCCATTTCTTTGTTTTAGTTGTATTGGGGTAATATGGCGGTAATTCAACCTTTGAGCTGTCAATTAAAGCCCCGTTTTCTTTAGCCCATTTTTCTGACTTATTCCATAAATAAGGTTTGGGCTCATTGAAATTGATATAAGCAAAAAATGGTTTCCCTTTTGGACAAGAATTCCAGTCGGAACCTGGAAACACATTTTCAGATTTAAAATTAAAGTCGGTCTTACTGTTCCCTTTAATATCGTTAAACATGCCCGAAAGGTTGCAGATATAATATCCATGATCTGATAATCTTTCTGTAACAAGCTTTACACCTTCAGGCAGTGGTTTTTTATTGGGGGTCCGGTGTTGATGCGCACCAATCCGTATGTTGTACATGCCCGTAAAAAAAGAGGAGCGGCATGGTGAACAAACAGGCGATGGGGCATAAGCACGAGTGAACATAGCTCCCTCTGCTGCAAGCTGATCAATATTTGGAGTCTTAACCAGTGTATTGCCATAGCAGCCCAAATCCGGACTCATATCTTCATTAACGATCCACAAGATATTGGGCACAACTTCCCTGCCTTCTTTTTCACCTGAAAAACAGATGAATGGAGTTAAAAATAAATAAGCAAAAATTAAGTAGAAAAACCTTTTCTCGTACATATTATCTCAAAATGGTAAGGCTGTTTGAAAACGCGCTAAGTGGTTTTGAACCACTTAGCGCATAATATTATTAGTAACCAGGGTTATTCGGTAAAAGTGCATCGTTAAGTGAAATTTCCTGAGAAGGAACAGGACAAAGCATGTGATGATCACTTACATTAGCTGCTCCGTCCGGGTTGGTTGCAGCAATAGATTGAACCGCTTCAACCAGCTTTCCCCATCGGTTTAAATCCCACCTGCGGTGATATTCAAAGCTAAGTTCCCACTTGCGTTCATTCATAATGGCAGTGCGGAACTCTTCTTTCGACAAACCGGATAATTGTTTCGCTGGGTCATTGCCAAATGCCCGGTCCCGAATTGTATTGATTTTTTCATAAGCGTCAGCAGTTGGGCCATTCAATTCATTTTCTGCTTCTGCATACATCAAATAAGCATCTGCTAACCTGAAAACAATTGCGTTTAAATCGCCATTACCACGCGGAGAATCCCAATCCATGTTTTTGGCCACATAGTGGTAATTGGTTTCTATTCCATTCCATCCGTGCCAGTTGTACATTTCAATTCTTTGATCATCGGGATCAAATGATGCTATGAACTCTACGGTTGATGTCAACAAACCAAAACCTGCCGTAGGTAAATTAAGCGATCTGGGTTCATCCTTTGTACGAGGCATATAGCGGGATGTACGGATAGCTTTGTTAATATCGACCTGGTAATCAATTTCAAATATACTTTCACTATTGTGCTCATTGGCAACACCAAAAATATCCTTGTAAACAGGAATCAAAGAATGAGGCCCGCCACTTTGCTGAATGACCTCTCCCGCGGTAGCTTTAGCTTTAGCCCAATCTCCTTGCCATAAATAAACTTTTGCAAGCAGCACTTTTGCAGCCCATTTTGTAGCACGTCCAATATCTGTTGCCGGATAAGAAGCTGGCAAACTTTGCTCAGCATCTAACAAGTCTAGTACAATCTGATCTCTTACCTGAGCTACAGGAGTTCTGGGAATAGCACCACCTACTTCTTCGATATTTAATTCATCAAGCCACAGGGGAACATCTCCCCACCAGTTTGTCAGCATATAGTAATACAGGCCACGTAAAAACTTAGCTTCTCCAACAACCCTGGCTTTAACCTCCGCGGAAATCCCTTCAGAAACCGAAACCCTTGCAATCACCTGGTTCGCATCACCAACTGCACGGTAAAGATTTTTCCAATGCTCCCGTAAATTGGACTCGTTTGAAGCGCTTAACGTATATACATGAAAAGGGAAACTCCCTTCACGGCCACCCGTTGGCCTGGAAATATCCGTTCCCTGGTGTGACCAGTACCCGTAATCCCTGCCCCAGCCTCCACCATAAAAGGTGTTGAGCCATTTATATACACCGTTGACACCTCCAATGGCCTCAGCATCTGATGTAAAAAACTGATTTGGATCCATTTTATCCCTTGGTTCTTCATCCAGTAAATCCGAACAGGAGACAAAAACTATACTCAGAATTATATAATAAAATATCTTTTTCATGATGATAAGATTTAAAATTCAACATTTACCCCAATTATAAAAGTCCGGTTTTGCGGATAAGACGAACCATCAAACCCATTTACAACTTTTTTTATTCCATCATTGTCCACAGCATTTACTTCAGGATCAAAACCATGATCGTAATTTGTTAATAACCAAAGATTTTCACCAGTTACATAAACTGAAGCTTTATTTAGCCATGAAAGATTCCTGCTTGGTAAAGTATATGATAACCTTAAAGTTTGTAACCGTAAGAAAGAACCATCATGTACACTAATAGAATAAGCCGGCGTATTTACACTGACAATTGGGTGTGAACCTGCCCTTGGAATATCAGAAGTGGGGTTACTTTCTGTCCATCGATTTCTGACATCAGCATGAATATTCGATGCAAAACCACCAAAGAAGAACCTGGGTGATATGGTGTTCATGATATCATTTCCGTAACTGTAATTAAAGTATACATCCAGGCCGAAATTTTTGTAACTGAAACTATTCCTGAATCCGCCAAAGAAATCTGCTTCAGGTGAACCAATAATATCATAATCATCCAAACCATCGTACTTACCATTGTCATTCACATCTTTAAACTTTGGATAACCGGGTTTAGCTCCAACCATGTATCCGGGTAAAGCATCAATCTCTTCCTGAGATTTCCAGGTCCCTTCATAAACTGCACCATAAAAAACGACTGCAGGCTCACCCTCAATTAACCTTGCACCAGCTTTAACATCACGGAAACCTTTTTCAGTGCCCAGATCAAGGACTTTATTTCGGTTTGCAGCAATATTAAATGAAAGATCCCACGAAAAATCATTACGCTCCAAAACCAATGCATTAAGCATAAACTCAATCCCTTTATTTTCCACAGATCCAATGTTATCAATCCTCCCTGAATATCCGGTTGTTCCCGGCAATTCAACAGAAAGCAAGAGATCCTTGGTTTTTTTGTAATAAGTATCTATTTCAAACGATAACTTGCCATCCAGCAAAGCCGCATCCAGACCTAAAGAGTATTGATCCGTTGTTTCCCATTTCAGGTCATCATTTGCCAGGTTGCCTTGCCTGTACCCTACATACTCATTTTCATTAAAGAAGAATTTGGTAACACCAAGTGTTGGCAATGTTGAATAGATACCAATTGCCTGATTACCCGTCTTACCATAACTGGCTCTAAGTTTAAGATTGTAAAATATTCCTAAATCTTTAATGAAATCTTCTTCACCTAAACGCCAGGCAGCTGCTGCCGATGGGAAAAATGCCCATTTGTGGTTTTTTGCTAATCTTGAAGATCCATCCTGGCGAGCAGAAGCTGTAAATAAATATTTATCGTTATACGAATAGTTCACCCTTCCCAGGAAAGAAACCATCGTCCAATCTGAAAAACCTGAATCACTTAACCTGAGCTCCGGATCTCCTGTGCTCAGTTTATTGAATTCCAACAGGTCATTTGTAAAGCCATCAGCAGATGCCCAAAGATTTTCACTTTCAGAATGCTGGATAGTTGCCCCTGCCAGTGCATTAAAACGATGTTTTCCTATTTCTTTTACATAAGTAACTGTGTTTTCGTTAAGCAGGTTTACAGTTTTCCAGGTTTCTATTTTGGCATATCCCCCAAGTTCCTGGTCCTTTCTTCTTGGTAATTCCCCGGGGTGATAAATATTTTGTTTGCTGTTATTTATATCGGCTCCAAAGGTTGATTTTAAGGTTAACCCATTTTTGAATGATGCCATTCCATACCAGTTACCCAGGAAACGTGTTTTGTGGGTATTATTTTTTTGTAACATGGCCTGGGCAAGGGGGTTCTCAAATAATTGCCCACTTAATGGGTTAATGATGTTGTACCCTCCACTTTCATCATAAACAGGTAATGATGTAACCCCATCCTTTAATACGGTCCAGATGTTAACCGTATTGTTAGCCCTGTTGGATTGGGTAAAATTTAAGTTGGCCCCAAAAGCCAGCCAGTCATTCAGTTTTGAATTCAGGTTCAGGCGGGTTTGAAAACGTTTAAACCCTGAATTTTTAATAATACCTTCCTGTTCAAAATAATTGGCAGAGAAAAAATAGTCCACATTCTCTTTTCCTTCTGAAATTGAAAGATTAACATTGGACATTGGGGCAACCTGGGTTATTGCATCCTGCCAGTCGGTATGGGTAACCGATGATAAATCAGGGTAAGTAATCGGGGCTCCGGTAAATTCGTCAGATTCTACGGCATAGGCAGCCCTTTCAGGCCCTGTAAGCAAATCAATTTTCCGAGGAAGTTCCTGAAAACCATGATAGGCATTAATATTGATTTTTGCTTTCCCTGGCTGACCTTTTTTGGTGGTTATGAGGATAACACCATTTGCCCCCCTTGCTCCATAAATAGCAGTAGCACTTGCATCCTTCAATATTTCCATTGACTCAATATCAGCCGGGTTGATCAGGTTCAAATCGCCACCACCAATAAAGCCATCAATAACATATAGTGGTTCATTAGATGCACTAATTGAGTTTCCACCCCTGATCCTTATTGTTGTCCCTGCTCCGGGTGATCCATTTTTTGAGGTTACCTGAACACCGGCAGTTTTTCCACGTAAAGCCATATCAACACTTGCAACCGGAGCTATAGCCATATCTTCTGCATCAACTTTTGCCACAGAACCCGTGATATCGCGTTTTTTCACCACCCCGTAACCAATTGCAACAACCTCTTCAATACCAATGGCATCATCCTGCATCGTAATCGTTAGTGAAGATTGTCCAGCCACTTCCACTTCCTGCGTCCTCATCCCAACAAAAGAAAATACCAAGGTTGCATCTTCAGGTATTTTCGTCAGGCTAAAATTTCCATCAAAGTCTGTTATTGTTCCGGTCGTTGTTCCTTTAATAATAATTGAAACGCCCGGAAGAGCTTGCCCGGATGAATCAGTAACGGACCCGTTTATTTTCCTTTCCTGCTGGCTAACCGAATTTAAGTTGTTTTCCTTATTAATGGCTATGTATTTATCAACCATTTTATAAGTGAAGTCTGTATCCTTGAACAACTTCTTCATGACTTCATCTATAGATGCATCCCGAAACGCTACCGATTTCCTCCCTAACTGCTCAATAATTTCAGCATCGTAGAAGAAATAATAATCTGTTTCATCTTCAATAATTTTCAAAATCTCTTTGACAGACAACTCATCTGCAGCAATAGAGACCCGGTTATTTTGCCCATGGGAGTTGGCAAATGTGCCAATCGTTATGAGCAATATTAAAGCAACTGTTAATTTCATAAACAATACTAGTTTACAAACACCCCCAAAAAGAGGAATGTCATTTTCATTTTTTTTCATAATTTTGAATTGGATTTTAGTTATACAAAAGACTTTTAATCCCACAATTTAATTTGTGATTAAGTCGGGGAAACTGCTACTTTCTCCGACTTTTTGTTTTAGGTTTTACTTCATTATCTGATATTTAGGTTAAACTTTATTTATTTTACTTCATAATAATCAGGCGTTTTTGGCCTTCCCTGTTTTTAATTTGATATTCTTCAATTTCAGAACTCTCCACCAGAACATCCAAAATATGATCTAAAGGATTGTTTTTTAAGATTGCTCCAGAGAACACTTTCTTTTTGATTGAATTGTTTTCCAGAATAACGTCCACATTATACCAGCGTTCTATATTGTTCAGAATTCGTTCTAATGGCACTTCTTCAAAAATCATTACCCCATTTTTCCATGAAGTAAATGAGTTTACATTCACTTTTTCAACCGAAGTACGCCTTTCTGATTTATATAAAATCGCCTGCTCTTCGGGTTTTAAATAATGCAGGGCTTTCCCATTTTTATCTTTAACCGTAACCCCTCCTTCCACGAGGGTAGTTAATATTTGATCTTCATTGGCATAACTGGTAACATTAAATTCCGTTCCGGTCACTTCAATGTCAATAAGGTCTGTCTCAACAATAAAAGGAAGCTTTTCATTTTTAGTTACACTGAAAAAAGCTTCCCCTGTTAAATGAACTGCCCTGGTATTCATTCCGAAAGAAGCCAGGTAGTTAATTTTTGTTCCTGAATTTAACCAGACTTTTGTTCCATCAGCTAAGGTAATACTTGCCGTTTCCCCATAAGGTACTTCGACTGTATAAGATTGATTTTCGACCAATTCAGCTTCAGGGCGATTCAATGCAAAAAAAGCAATTGAAAATGTGATAAGAATAACTGCAGCATATTTTAGTAGCTCATACATAACTACAGGTTTTCTTTTCTTTTTTAAACCTAGTTTAACCTTTGCAGCATCTAATTGTCCTTTTCTATCGGGATCTTCAGGGCTACTTACTGAAGCAAATAATGCCCGGGCATTTTTCAACCTGGAGTATTCTTTCAATAATTTCTGATCATCCAGAATTTCTTGTTTAAGTTTTGTTTGATCTACTCCAGATTCCGGGTCAACGATATGTTTTATCAATTTTTCCTGATCCATTTTTATCACCTTATAAAAGTATATGTGTCCAAATCGATTTTACCCTGAGTGATAAGTGGATTTTGGGTTACGGGTTACGGGTTGCAGTTCCTCTTCGTGCCTTTGTGTTTTAGGATTTGATTACCCTTAGTGCCTTAGTGCCTTCGTGTTTTAAAATCTGGGATTTGGCTACTCTTAATACCTTAGCCTTCATGAAAAGAAAGTCGTTAACATTTACACGAAAAGACTCACCGTAATATAATGTTGTCGAACAGATTTACTGTGAAAAGTCAGCAGAAACCATCGTTTTTGACCTTGTTTATTGCTGGATTTTTGTCCATTTTGTAAAGCGTTTTCGCAAAAATCGAAATCCAACTTTGAAGGAAAACCAAAACGAAATACTTTTTTAAATTTATATTAATCGTTCACTATCAACATTTTATTACTTTATTAATATTTTATTACTTTTATACCTAACCTTGTATAGCAATGAAGACTGTTATTACAGAGCAAATAAATGAAAAACTAACCAAGCTAGAGCTTCAGAGACTGATGGATTTATATTCTGATGATTTGCTTTTTTTTATTCGGGGAATTGTCAGAAATAATGAGATTGCAGAAGAACTGGTAAGTGATGTTTTTGTGAAGTTATGGAGCAAGCGGAAATATTTTTCAGAAATTGTCAATATAAAGTCTTATTTGTTTATTCTTGCACGGAATGAAAGTATTTCCTTTATGCGAAAAAATAACCGAATAAAAATTGTTAACCTGGAGGAGCTTAGTGATTATCATTTCACCCCATTGGAGGAAAATAATGGCTCTGATTTATTTGATCAGGCAATGATCAATCAGATAAATGAAGCCATTGATTCGCTTCCTGCTAAATGCAAAATGGCATTCAGTTTGGCAAAAGTCAATGGGTTGAAATACAAGGAGGTTGCTGAAATCATGAAAATCTCGCCTTTAACAGTAAAAAATCATGTAGCCTATGCACTTGAAAAGATTTGTTCAAAGATAGGTCTGTCTAAAAAAAGAAAGATTACCCATATTTTCCTTTTTCTTTTTGAAGCATTTATAGAACGAAAGAAGATTAGATTACAGTTTTTATAAAATTGTTTATTTGTGTGCGGCAAAGATTTTTTCATTATATTTTTTGTTTAGAATAGCATCCTTCCTAATTGTTTAGCTTCCCCAAAAGCCCGGATCACTTCAATATTAGGGTGGGCAACTTTGTTGAATTTCTGATCCTGGATACGGGAAACTTGATCCTGGACAACGGTCAACTATCATTGGCCATCGGTCATTGAATGACAGGCAATTGTATCCTCGATTGTTGGATTACCGGATTTTGATTTGGATTTTGTTTTTTAGATTTTGGAATCTGGATTTTGTCTAAGTGCTTATTCTTTGAAGCTTACAACTTTTCGCTTCCGCAACCCGTAACCCGCAACTCACCCGGCCCTTTAATCTTCCATTCATTAATTTGAAACCTTCTTTTCCCCTTTTCTCAACTTCTCCCATCCTCCCATTCATACCGATTAGTTAATGACCGTAGCGTTAAAATTGCTTTGCATTTAACGCTGTCATTAACCTATCGGCATTATACCAAGTGATAACTTTATAATCAAAATGGTATAACATACATGATATAAAATATACTTCCACAAAGAAAGCTGACAGTAACCCACCCTAATTCTGAACTGATTCCAAAGCCCTCTATCCAGGCAAAACGAGAGATCTTTTCAGGTTTCCCCGGACGGTAGCGTAAAAAAAAATGATTTTTTTTTAGTCCTTTTTTTAAAACGCGGCGTCTTTAGTTTTAGAAGACATCAACTAAGATGGGAAAAAAACATAATATATTTAACAAGATATCTGCTTATTATTCAGGTGAAGAAGATCGTGAAACACTGAAAAGAGAATTAGAAAATGATCCCGAAACAAAAGAATTGTTTAATTGGGTTAATTTGATATGGAATAATTTATCGCCTAAACCTACAACTTCGGGACGGATTATACAACAACGAACATATTACAAAATAGAGAAAATAAATAAACCTGTATTCTCTTTTTTGTCAAAAACTGCAAAATATGCTGCAGTCGCTTTATTAACGTTGATCATTGGTAGCCTTGCTTATTTATTCTCAGGAAGATATGTTCAAGTGATTACTGTTGATACTGAAGTTGGAGAAGTACGGGAAGTTAAATTGCCGGATGGATCTGAAGTTTGGTTAAATGCACAATCATCGATTAGCTATCCTGAACGTTTCAATAAAAAACTACGAGAAGTAACCATAACAGGAGAAGTTTATTTTGACGTTAAAAAAGACGACAAACATCCATTTATTGTGCATTCAGATTTAATAAGCGTGAGCGTATTGGGTACTAGCTTTATGATAGATAATTACAGTAATGAACCCACTGCCCATGCTTATTTGATAAAAGGAAAAGTTGAGCTGGAACTAAAAGAATCGAAACAGATTATAGAACTTGATATTGGAGATCGGGTTTCTTATGACAAAAAAACTTCAGTTGTTACTAAAACAAATAACCCTGGTTCTGTATCGGTATTTGATGCGTGGAGGTTTGGCAAAGTTTCATTTTATAATGAATCACTGTATGAAATTGCCAAGGAGTTAGAACGAAAATTCGGTAAAGAAATTCACATTCAGGATGAAGCTATTGGTAAAATGAGATATACAGCTGATTTTGATACCAAGAACTTAGAACAGATCTTGATATTCTTCAGCGAATTGTCAGGTTTAGAGTATAAATCGGTTGAAAATGGATATTTAATTACTAAAAAATAATTGCCTATGTAAAAAGACAGTAAAGAAAACATCAAAAAAAGACAACGAAAATGCCGTTACATCTTCGTTGTCAGCAATTTAGAATTGCATTAGCGAAATAGTCTCAAATCACTAATAAAACAAATTTATGAAAAAAATTAGTACCTGGGAATTCTATATATGGAAAAAAACAGGTAAACTTTTGTTATTAATGAAATTAACATTTTTATTATCTATCCTTTTTGCGTTAAATGCAAATGCAAAGGTCTATTCACAGAGAATAAAACTCGATAAAAATAGTGAAGAGTTTACGCTTAAAGAACTGTTTGAAGAGATCAAAGTTCAATCAGACTACCGGTTCTTTTATAACAATGATTTGGTAAATGATGCACAAATAGTCAATGTTCATAGAAAAGACGATACAGTCAACAATATTCTTTCTGATGCTTTGGCAAAATCCGATTTAGTATTTCGTATTGTAGGCAACCAAATTATTATTCAACCTGCAAGTAAAAAGGAAGTTAATGAAATACTTCAAAAAGAATTAGTAAAAGGAAAGGTTACAGATTTGGATGGCAAGCCTTTACCTGGAGTTACCATTACAATCGTAGGAACAACCCGGGGGGTTATTACCGATACGGACGGAACGTATTCTATTGATGCTGCCCCTGGCGATAAGCTTGTTTTTTCCTTCATTGGAATGGAAAGCCAGATTATTGATGTTGGCAATCAGGAGAAAATAGATATTCAGTTGAAAGAAAAATCCCAGGAACTGGACGACGTAACCGTAGTCGCTTTTGGTAAACAAAAGAAAGAGTCTGTAATTGGCTCAATTACAACCGTAAAGCCGGCAGAACTGAAAGTTCCGTCGAGTAATTTAACAACCGCATTAGCAGGGCGCGTTTCCGGCATGATTTCTTATCAAAGAAGTGGTGAGCCTGGAAGAGATGATGCCCAATTTTTTATTCGTGGTGTGACAACCTTTGGCTATAAAAAAGATCCGCTAATATTGATTGATAATAATGAAGCCACTACCTCTGACTTATCAAGGATGCAGCCTGATGATATTGCAAGTTTTTCAATTATGAAGGATGCAACTGCTACAGCTCTTTATGGTTCTCGTGGTGCCAATGGCGTTATCCTGATTACCACAAAAGAAGGTACGGAAGGAAAGGCACAAATGAATATTCGTTTTGAAGAATCCTTATCGATGCCAACTCAAATGGTTAAATTGGCTGATCCAATAACCTATATGTTGCTGCATAACGAGGCAATTCGTACAAGAAACCCGCTACAGGCTGTACCCTATTCTCAAAACAAAATTGAGAATACAATTAAGGGAGGAAATCCTTTCGTTTATCCCGCAAATAACTGGTATGACATTTTATTCAAGGATCATACACTTAATCAACGTTTAAATTTTAATTTGAGTGGTGGTGGCAAGGTTGCCCGTTATTATTTAGCAGGTAGCCTGGTTAATGACAATGGTGTATTAAATGTTGATAAACGCAATAATTTCAACAGTAATATATCGCTGAAACGTTATATGTTACGTTCAAATGTGAATATTAATGTAACAAAAGATACAGAAGTAACCGTTCGCTTGCATGGGGCATTTGATGATTACACAGGACCTATTGACGGGGGTGATGATATGTTCGATAAAGTTATGCGGACAAATCCTGTGCTTTTTCCTCCATATTATGATCCGGACATCGCAAATTCACAAACGCAACATATTCTTTTTGGTAATTACGGGTCTGGCAACTACAACAACCCCTATGCGGATATGGTAAAGGGATATAAGAATTATACGACTTCTCAAATGCTGGCTCAGATTGAATTAAGGCAAAAACTCGATTTTATTACTGAAGGACTTTCATTGAGAGCCATGTTTAATACAAGCAGGTATTCCTATTTTGATGTTTCCCGTTTTTATAACCCCTTTTATTATCAGGTTGGTTCTTATGACAAAGCGAATGACGCGTACGTATTGTCAATTATAAATGAAGAGACTGGCACTGAATATCTGGGTTATAATGAGGGGGATAAAGATATTAGATCCACAACTTATTTTGAATCAGCCCTTGACTGGAACAGGACCTTCAACGATAAACACACTTTCGGTAGTTTGCTGGTATTCACAATGAGGGAACAACTTGTGGCCAATGCAGGTGACTTGCAAAAATCATTGCCATACAGGAATATCGGTCTTGCCGGTCGTGCAACCTATGCATACGATCAACGATATTTTCTGGAAGCGAACTTTGGTTACAATGGTTCGGAACGATTTTCGAAAAAAGAACGATTCGGTTTTTTTCCATCAGTAGGTTTAGCTTATCTGGTGTCGAATGAGAAATATTGGACAGAAAACCTGAAACGTATATTTAATAAGGTAAAACTAAAAGTTACATATGGTTTGGCTGGTAATGATGCAATCGGAGACGAAAATGATCGCTTCTATTACCTCTCGAATGTAAATATGAGCAACAACGACCGGGCTTCTTCATTTGGTACTTATGGCAATATGGGAGGCTATACCCTACCCGGAATTTCCATATCCAGATATGCCAATGACGATATTACATGGGAAACAGCAAAAAAACTGAATGCAGGAATAGAACTCGGAATTTTAGGACAGCTTGATATTGATTTTGAAGTTTTTAATGAGTATCGATCAAATATATTGATGACACGCTCATCCATTCCAACAACAATGGGGCTAACAGCGGGTATTCGCGCTAACATTGGAGAAGCATCCAGTCATGGGATTGACCTTTCCATGAATTATAATCATTCGTTTTCCCGGGATTTCTGGTTGACCGGGATAGCCAATTTTACGTATGCTACAAGTGAATTTAAAGTTTACGAAGAACCCCTTTACATAGATGCCCCCTGGAAATCCCGCGTTGGTTATTCGTTAAACCAGGTTTGGGGATATGTTGCTGAAAGGCTTTTTGTTGATGAAGAAGAAGTGAGAAACTCACCTACCCAGTTTGGCGATTATATGGCCGGTGATATAAAGTATAAAGATATTAATGGTGATGGGAAAATAACAGCATTGGACCAGGTGCCTATTGGTTACCCAACAAGTCCTGAGATCATCTATGGTTTCGGATTATCAAGCGGATGGAAACAGCTTGATTTTTCTTTCTTTTTCCAGGGACTTGCCAGGGAATCATTTTGGATTGATACACCTGATGAGCATTCTACTTCTCCTTTTATTGATAATCAACATGCCCTGTTACAGGCATATGCCGAAGATCACTGGTCCGAAAATAATCGGAATATTTATGCCCTTTGGCCACGGTTATCGGGGGAATCTGTTGAAAATAACCTTCAAACATCCACATGGTATATGCGCGATGGTTCTTTTTTAAGATTGAAATCTATTGAGTTGGGCTATACTTTCCCCAAAAGAATTTTGTCGAAAGCAAAACTACGCAACTTGAGAATTTATCTGAGTGGGACCAACCTTCTTACATTTAGCAAATTCAAGTTATGGGATCCGGAAATGGGTGAAAATGGTTTAGGTTATCCAATTCAGAAGGTATATAACTTAGGCGTTCAGTTGTCTTTTTAATCAAACGTATTATGATGAAACGAGTCCCGGGCACTCGGGACGAGTTCCATCTTATACCTTAGAAAACAAACAATTTTAATAAGATGAAATTAATAAATAGAGTCTTTCTGATTTTGATTGCATTAACTGGTATTGTATCATGTGATTACCTCGATGTTGTACCGGATAATGTAGCAACCATCGATTATGCTTTCAGAAACAGGACTGAAGCTGAAAAATACTTATTTACCTGTTATAACCACAGGCCCCGTATTGGTTCTGTAGATATTGACCCCGGGATGAATGGGGCCGATGAAACCTGGCAGTTCTATCCTACTTCTGCTTACCCTACCTGGACAACAAGCCAGATCGCAAGAGGGGAACAAAATATTAACAGCCCACTGATTAATTATTGGGATGTGGAAAATGGGGGAAGCGGCTTATGGGTAGGTATTCGTGATTGTAATATTTTCCTTGAAAATATCGACAACGTCCCGGATATTGAAGCATACGAAAAGAAGCGGTGGATCGCAGAAGTTAAATTTTTGAAAGCTTTTTATCATTATTGGTTATTTAAATGTTACGGGCCAATTCCAATTATTGATGTAAACATACCAACATCGGCAGGTACAGAGGAAGTACAGGTTTATCGGCAACCCGTTGATTCTGTCATTTCATACGTTAGTAATTTAATGAAAGAAGCTGTTGAGGATTTACCTAATGCCTCAGAAGTTGTGGAAGGAACAGAGGCCGGAAGGGTGGATAAACTTGCAGCATTGAGCATGCGAGCGGAAGTTTTATTATTCGCCGCAAGTCCCTTATTCAATGGAAATAGAGACTATGCTTCACTTACTGATAACCGTGGTGTCCAGCTTTTTTCACAAGATTATGACGAAAGTAAATGGAAAATTGCTGCTGATGCCTGCAAAGAGGCCATTGATATTTGCCACGAACAAGGAAAGGCTTTGCATGAGCAGGTTGATCCACTTATCGTAAATGCCCCGGATGCATTTAAACAAGAAGTTATTTACCGGCAAGCAATCTGCGATCGTTGGAACAAGGAGTTAGTATGGGGGAGTACAAATAATGATTGTAATAACCTGTCCCGATCGGCTCAGGCCAGGATAATGCGCATGACCCCTGAAACATTGAATGATATAAGTAGCCAGTGGGCCCCTACCTTGAAAATGGCTGAAGCCTATTATTCGAAAAACGGTGTCCCTATTGATGAAGATACAGAGTGGCAGCAGAAAGATTGGTATGCCAGTCGCTATAAAATAAGAGAAGAACCCTCCTCAGGTGATGAAGTTTACTATGTGAAAGAAGGGGAAGTAACTGTTTATTTACATTATAACCGGGAACCTCGTTTTTATGCAAGTTTAGGCTTTGATAAAGGAATTTATTTTGGTAATGGTTATTATGAATTTCCCACAAACGTTAAGCATTGTAATTTCCTGAATTTAGGTTACTCCGGTTTCCAGGGAGGTGCTTTGTATTCCATTACCGGTTATGCCGCAAAGAAAATGCACAGCTTTAAAAATGCGGTTACTTCCACGCAAACAAGTGTGGAGTATTATCCGTTCCCAATTATGCGCCTGGCTAACCTCTATCTGATGTATGCAGAAGCTTTGAACGAATATGGTGGCCCGACTGAAGACGTGTTTACTTATGTTGATCTGGTCAGGGAAAGAGCAGGCCTGCCTGGTGTTAGGGAATCATGGGCTATGCATTCAACAAACCCAAACAAACCGGACACTAAAACAGGAATGAGGGAAATTATTCACCAGGAAAGGACTATTGAACTGGCCTTTGAAGGTAAGCGCTTTTGGGACATCAGAAGGTGGAAGAAAATCCAGGAGTTAAATGATCAACCGAAGGGATGGAATATAAGAGGGGAAACTCCCGAAGATTTTTACAATGTTATAACTGTGGCCAAAAATCCTGTTGAATTCACAATTAAAGATTATTTCTGGCCAATTAAAGAATCAACCATGAATACAAACCTGAATTTGGTTCAGAATTATGGTTGGTAATATGTATTCTAAAAAAGATTAATACGATGAACAATACTATTTTCATATTTATATTTTTAATTATCATTGCCATATCCTGCAAGGAAGAACCTGTGGGGCAGCAGCCCCTTGATAATATTGCCCCGGGTATGGTTACCGATGTAAGTGTCGAAAATACGCCAGGCGGTGCCATTTTAAATTATAAATTGCCTGAAGATGAAGACTTGCTTTACGTAAAGGCGGTTTATCAGCTAAAAGATGGAGTCGATAGTGAAACCCGGGCATCGCTGTATTCGGATGCACTTTCTGTTGTCGGCTTTGGGGACACTTCCGAACGTGAAGTTAAAGTAATTGCAGTTGACCGGAGCAGGAATGAATCGGAACCGGTAACGGTAAAAATCTCCCCCCTGGAACCCAATGTCTTATCAATCGGAAGAACCTTATTATTGAAACAAGATTTTGGAGGGGTCCGTGCTACATGGGAGAATCCAAATCAATCAGAAATTTCAGTTGTTATTCTTTATGAGGATAATAACAATGAATACGTTCCGGTAGAAACATTTTATTCCTCAACCGTAAATGGGCAAGGCTCAATTTTAGGAATGGATACCCTGTCCTATAACTGGTCGTATTACGTTCAGGATCGCTGGGAAAATAAAAGTGAGATCAAATACGATACAATCACACCCCTTTATGAAACTGAATTTGACCGATTCCAGTTTAAAGCCGTTGATTTGAGCGGCGATATGGGGGCTTTTCCTGGTTGGGGAAAAGAGAAAATGTGGAATGGTATCTGGGGTACGGATGAAGGCTACAGCTCTCCGGGTGGAACAGGAATATGGCCACATTCTGTAACTGTTGATCTGGGTGTGGTTGGGAAAATCAGTCGCTTCAGATTATTCCAGCGAATGGGACAATATACCTTTGCTGAAGGAAATCTAAGAAAGTTTAAAATTTACGGAAGCCAGGAATTAGACCCATCCGGAAACTGGGATTCATGGACATTATTAATGGATTGTGAATCGATAAAACCATCGGGCTTGCCTATCGGTGAAAATTCAAACGAAGATATTGACCTGGCACAAAATGGGGAGGACTTTTTTGGTTCCGCTGCCAATCCGCCAGTTCGTTACATCCGGATTTTGGTAAATCAAACCTGGGCAGGGGGCGATAACTTCCAGATTACAGAGTTCAAGATTTTTGGTGACAACAGATAAGACTAAAAAAATGAGAATAAAATTATTATATGTTGTATTTATTTTGGCAGTTCCTTTTTTTATTTTTTCATGTTCTGAAATGAATGATTTGCATGATAAATACTTAAATGAAGGGGAAATTATTTATGCCGCAAAAGTAGATAGTGCTGTCGTGTATCCAGGGAAAGAACGTGTACTCATTAAGATGATTATTGAATCACAACGTATTGGGACTGTCCGCATTTTTTGGAACGACTTCAAGGATTCAACCGATGTCTCAATACAGAATAATGTAGGTGATTTTGAGGTTTTGATTGAAAGCCTGGAGGAAAGGGCGTACATCTTCCAGTTGGTAAGTATTGATCAATTTGGGAATAGATCTTTACCATTTGAGCTTTCCGGAGAGGTATATGGGGATAATTATGAAGACGAACTTTTAACAAGGGCAGTAAAGATTATTAATTCCGTTGATGGTTTAGCTGTAACGCTTTCTTCGGCATATGACGATAATATTGCAACTGAAATTTCATATACCCATACAACAGGTGAGATCGTTTCAGTTAGTATTCCTTCATCTGAGGACTCCTATAAAATTACGGATAATCAATCAGGTAGTGAATTTACGGTTTCATCGACTTATGCCCCTAATGGAGGAATAGACACGCTTTATAGTCCGCCTTATTCAATAAACGGACCTTATTTGTTCGATGTAAAGGATATGTCGATCATTGATTATTCGACTCAACATTCCCCGGGAGAAAATGCTGTTGTGAATATCATATCGGGCAGTTATGAGCTGCGGTGGCATACCCGGGCAGGAGGTTCATCGTACCCTCACCATGCTACAATTGATTTGGGGGCAGGAAGAATGTTTACGAAATTGGGCGTATGGAGATCTGTTTATGATTTGAGCGATGATCAAATTGGGGATGATCGTGCCCCGGATAAAATCCAATTTTTGGTCAGTGAAGATAACGAAAGCTGGATTGACCTGGGGATTTATGATTTTAACCGATTCATGAATGGCGAGCAATTTTACGAATTTCCCCCAACCAAAGCCAGATATTTAAAGCTCGTTGCAGTGTCTGGTCCTCAGGACTACATGGTGTTAGGAGGGATTAATATTTATGGTTATTAAATTTCTGGCTTTTTAGAAAACTAAAACCCGATAATAAATTAGATGGAATCCTGGGGGTTCCATCTAATTTTATCTTGGAGGAAACTGTTCGATTTAAAATCTGTCAGCTTCCCTGAGTGTATAAAATTCTTTTTAAATGGAAAAAATAATGAGATTAAAAATACTGTTTTGGCTTATCTCAATAATTATTTTAAATAGCTCAATAGGTTTAGCCTTAGAAGTAAAAAACTTACGTGTTGAATACTTAAAAAATCCTATTGGCATTGATGTATCGCAGCCCCGGCTTAGTTGGGAAATAAAATCAGATGAGCGTGGCATAACTCAATCTGCCTATGAAATTATTGTATTTACGAATAAAGATGGATCCAATCCCATATGGAATTCAGGTAAAGTAGAATCCGACAGATCTGTAAATAACCAATATGAGGGAAAGGCACTCGCTCCATCAACACGCTATTACTGGCAAGTGAGTATTTGGGATAACCATGGTAGAAAGTGTTCTTCCTGGGAAACAGCTTTCTTTGAGACCGGCTTGTTAAATTCTGGTTGGGGAAATGCTGAGTGGATAAAATCTACCACGCTTGAACAAGGTGAAGTGGATAATCAATTGGATCGTTTATCCATAGTCGATTATTCGATTTCAATGGACTTTGAGATCAATCAAATAGCTGCCGGCCCTTGTTTTGGAATGACAGATACCGGGGATTTTTACATGTGGCAATTCAATATCGCAACTGATGGTAAGCCGGAAAATACGGTTTATTTCCGTCCTCATCGTTGGAAAAACGGAAGAGTCAGTGTCATTAAGGAAGTAGAAATTTCAGACAAAATTAAAATTGAAAAAAATGTGGTTTACCATCTTCGGATAGATATTACAGAAAAAACAGCAACTACTTACATTAATGGCATTGAACTTGATATCATGGATAATCCCTCTGGGGAAAACTTCATTTGTGCAGACCTGGGCTTTCGTGCATCAAAAAGTGGTATCGGGGTAGATGAGCAGGCATATTTTGATAATGTAAAAATGACTACGATAAAGAAGGGGACTGAGATTTGTCTGTTTCAAGAGGAGTTTTCAAATACACCTTTTGCATTTTCAGGAGGTCAACTTATTGATGGACGTTTATTCGTAAAAGGAGGGGATAACGACTTGTATGCGTGGGAAAAAAAGATTAACGCTTATCCTGTTCGGTTTACATTGGAGCTGGACGTAAACCTTCAAAGTGACAATGCAGGTATTATCTTTTCCGCAAAAGATGTCAATAATATGTATATGTGGTCCATTAATACTTATGATCAAAATGTGCCACTTATCAGACGACATATTTACGAAAATAATCAGCCGACTTATAGTGATTCCCCTTTTGGTGAGTTCTATTCAAAAACAGATTTGATTGGCAAAGAACGTCATCTGAAAATTGATGTGGAAAATAATGTAATTAAAACTTACATTGATGATATTCTGGTAGACACGTTTATTGACGAAACGAATGGTTTATGTAATGGTTTTATTGGCTTTCGTGCTTATAAAGGTGGTGATGTTGATGAAGTTGCAACATATGACAATGTTGTTTTAACAAGTTATTTGCCTAATGAAGATGGCATAATCGAACCTGTTGTTACTTTTTCTGAAGACTTTGAAAATGATGGGAATGCATTTGAAAATGGTGAAACAGTAAGTGTCTCAGGGAATCGTAAATTAAAGCATTATTCAAATTCTGGTGATTCCAGAGTACTTCAGGGAGATATTGGTATTCCCATGTTCCGGAAGGAATTTACTATTGATAAAGTCGTTGAATCTGCTAAAATCTATTCCTCTGCCCTGGGCGTTTATGATCTTTTTATTAATGGCAAAAGAGTCGGAACAACCATTGAGGATAGTAAAGTTATATACGATGAACTAAAACCAGGATGGACTGATTATTTTAAAACTGCTCAGTACTCAACTTATGATGTAACCGGTTACTTGCTATCGGGTGAAAACGCAATTGGGGCACAGCTTGCATCAGGCTGGTGGAAAGGTGGTGTTTCTCATGGTAAATACGGAAGTCCCGATCTTGGTTTTATCGCAAAACTTGTTATTCAATACACTGATGGGTCAGTCGAAAGTATGGTTACAGATAGTTCATGGCTGACGTCCAACAACGGGCCTGTTCGCATGGCGGATATCTATAACGGGGAAACCTATGATGCCCGAAAAGAAATGGATTGGTCTAAAGCTGGATTCGATGATTCAGAATGGTTTCAAACCGTGAATTATAACGGGTTCCAGGGGGAATTAAAAGCCTTTGCAGGAACTCCTGTACAAGTTCGTCCGGAACTTGAACTCGATCCGGTTAAAACTACTATTTATGATGGTAGCAAAGCAAATGGCTCAGACTATGGTGAAATTAACAGGGTTAAGGAAATTGAAGGAACTGGGGCAATTCAACTCAAAAAGGGTGAAACTGCTATTTTCGACCTCGGGCAAAACATGGTTGGCTGGGTTAGGTTTAATGTAAAAGGTGAAAGAGGTACCCGAATGAAACTTCGTTTTGGGGAAATGCTGAATGATTCCGGAGCCTTATCAAGAGGCAACGACGGGCCTAAGGGGAGTATTTATACGGCCAATTTACGAAGTGCAAAAGCAACACTAAATTATTTTCTGAAAGGGAGTGAAGAAGAGTTATATCGTCCTTCATTAACTTTTTTTGGTTTCAGATACTGTGAAGTGACAGCAACCCGGGATATTGAAATATTATCCCTTACCGGAGAGGTTGTTGGTTCTGTAAACGAAGAGGGATCTTCATTTACAACAAGCAGTTCGGATGTGAATAAATTATATCGTAATGTGGTTTGGGGACAAAGAGGCAATTTTTTAAGTATTCCGACTGATTGTCCTCAACGTGATGAACGTTTAGGCTGGACGGGAGATACCCAGATTTTTTCAAAAGCATCAGCATATAATGCCGATGTTGCGGCTTTCTTTCATAAATGGATGGGAGATATGAGGGACAGCCAACGTGAAGATGGAGCTTATCCTGATGTTGCACCTCATGCCTGGGTTGGATACGGGCAGGGAGCATGGGCTGAGGCAGGTATTATCGTTCCATGGAATATTTATCTCATGTACGATAACCTGGAAATCATAAGGGAAAATTATGAATCAATGGAAAAATATATGGATTTCCTTGCAGCTCAATCTGGTGGTGGCTATTTATACAATGGTGCCGGAACAAATTATGGAGACTGGGTATCCTATGAGCCTACAGACAGAAGATTTATTAGCGTTTGCTATTATGCTTATGCAGCTCAACTGATGTCAAAAATGTCCAGGGCACTAAGTTTGGAAGATGGTGATTTTTATAGCCATAAGGAAGAAGACTACAATACGTTATATGAAAATATTAAGGCCGAGTTCCAAGAGAGGTATATTGATCAATCAGGCGTGTTAAAAGAGGTTTCGCAAACAGCTTATTTGCTTGCTCTTAAATTTGACCTGTTCCCAAGTGATGTGGCAAAAGCGAAAGGCCTGGATTACCTGGTGACAAGAATAGCCAACAATGGAAACAAACTGAGTACAGGATTTGTGGGCACTGGTATTTTGAACCAAACATTAAGCGAAAACGGAGCAAACGAAACAGCCTATAACCTTTTACTCCAGCGGGATAATCCATCATGGCTGTACAGTGTTGACCAAGGTGCAACTACAATTTGGGAACGGTGGGATTCATATACAATTGAAAAAGGATTTCAGGATGTGGGCATGAACTCCTTCAACCATTATGCTTATGGGGCAGTATCGGAGTGGATGTTTCG
The DNA here is from genome assembly GCA_028282195.1 of Prolixibacteraceae bacterium. Lineage (GTDB taxonomy): Bacteria > Bacteroidota > Bacteroidia > Bacteroidales > Prolixibacteraceae > Sunxiuqinia. The sequence continues at coordinate 909 of JANQII010000132.1, read as the reverse complement.
GTTTATGGCTGGTATTGAGCCTGATGAGTCCAATCCCGGATTTAAACATTTCATACTTCAACCCATGCTTGATAATAGAAAGACATTAGCAAAAGATCAGGAACGCATTACTTCAGTAGAAGCAAAATATAATTCCTATTATGGTGAGATAATAAGTGCCTGGCAAATTGCTGACAACAGTTCTCTGACTTATACTACGACAGTTCCGGCCAATACCACGGCAACGCTTTATTTACCCCAGGCTTCTGATGATATGGTTTATGAAGGTTTGGTCCTTGCAAAAGATGCTGATGGTGTAACATTTGTAAAAAATGAAAACGGAAAATCGATTTACGAACTTGAATCCGGGACTTATACTTTTAAAATGAATGTTCTAACAGTAAATGTTCATGAAATTAAGGAACTAAAAGAGGATTTTATATATCCGAACCCTGTACGTTCGAAGTTATGCATTGCGAAGAAACCTACCAATTACACAATTTCAAATCTAAGTGGGATCCATTTACAATCTGGAAAAGGTGAAATTGTAGATGTTGGATGTTTACCGGGTGGAGCATATCTTATCCGCGTTGAAAATGAGGTATATAAGTTTATAAAACATTAAATATCCACCCTCAAAGAAAGTGGACTTGATTTGCACCCATAGGGCCTTCATAGAAAAACAACACAGAAAGTCAAAATAAGAAATAAGGAACAAAAAATGGATAAGTAGCCAGTCAGGAACTTTCTGATTGGATATTTTTTATTCGATATTTTATATTCCTATGCACCAAGATCTAGAGCAGTTTAAAAATTACCACCACTAATAGTGCGTTTTTGAATTAACATGTCACTCATCGGATGACTAAAATGCTCGATATCAACAGAGTCATCCGATGAGTTTTTCAACGAAACTTTATGAACGCACTA
>JANQII010000065.1 GCA_028282195.1 Prolixibacteraceae bacterium | reverse complement strand
CGCCAGGCCAAAGAGGGGCTTTCACCCCATGGGCAATCCTTCCGCCAGGCCAAAAAGGGGCTTTCACCCCATGGGCAATCCTTCCGCCAGGTCAAAAAGGGGCTTTCACCCTATGGGCAATCCTCCCGCCAGGCTTAAAAGGGGTTTGTACACCTATGTTAATGCCCCCGCTTAAGTCCATGTATAATATAGATACTACTTAACACCCTGCCTTAAAGAGCTACTGTGTGTACACAAATATGGTTAAGTCAGTGAGATTACGATTTCAGGACTAGTAGTGCATTCATTAAATTTTGTTGCAAAACCCATCGGATGACTAAAATGTTCGATATCAACAAAGTCATCCGATGAGTGACACGTTAGTTTAAAAACCTACTACTGGTTTAAGTGCTTAATAGCTTCTTGTGCCGCATTTATAATTGGCTCATTGGATAATGGTGTTCCAACAGCTTCCATCATCCATTCATTAGGTGTTAACTGGCCTAAAGCAAACATCCGTCCAACTTCAGCAGCAAATGGGTTTGTTTTAAAGTGTTCTTCCAACTGAAAATGAATCAGATGACCAAAAGCATAATTTGGCAAGTACATCGGCGCATTAATCATGTGTGAATAGACGGCCAGGATGGTTTGGTCTTTCAATCCGTAAACGGGGGCGAAATATTGGTTCCAAACTTCTTTACTAATAGTAAGTACGGCATTTTTCAGCTCAGAAGCTGTGCAGTTTGGATTTTCATACATCCATTTCCACATTTTCATATCAACCATTGAAACACCCATTATTTCAAACAATGACCAAAAAATATCCAAAGTTTTAAGATATTCTTTATCTGGATTATTATCCTTCATATTCAAAAGCAATAAGTCTCTTTGCTGAAAAATAAATGCTAAAGCTTCGGTAAATGCCGTATTGGGTACTCCGTTAATCATGTAATTTGGGACATCATGCAGTGAGATGGTTTGTTCAACATTATGCCCGAACTCATGTACCGCGATGTTGTAGCCTTTATAATTCATTCCACTTTCAGGGATCCTTGTGCGGAGATGTGCATTTTCTGATTTCATTGAAGCCCCCCAGGCATGGCCGGAGCCGCGGGCAGGATCAACAACTATTTTTGATGCAAGGAAATTAGCTTTTTCCTTAGTAAACCCAAGAGTCAGTAACATATTTGCGAGGTCATCCTCCATGGCCTGTGCATTCGGGTATTTTTTCTGAGTAATAGCATCCAATTTTTCTTCAGAAATTGAACTTCTGGCTTTAAAACCGTCGTACCAGATATCCCAGGGCTTTAAATCACGGCCTAGCCTTTTTTCAATGATCTTACCGGCATCTTTTAAATGCGTAGAACTTAGAAATTCATGGAAGATTGCTTCAACTTCTTCTTGTGGAATTTGCATATTCCCGGAGAAAGACCTTTTGATAGCGGTATTCAAAACGGGCTGATAGGCATCAATCGCTTTAAAAGCATTGAAGTTATTAAGGATTTGTTGATAGCGTGCATCTGGTTCTGGTGCAGCATCTTCCTGATTAACCTGGTTATTGTAAGGGTTCCATTCATAATCACCGGAATTAATGACTTTCTCAGGGATTGATTGATCAATGATTCGTTGCATAACCTGGTAAATCATTTCCTGCTTTTCAAGCCCGTTGGTTTTGTTTGCATAGTTGGCCTTAATTTCATCCCTTAAATTCCAGTGACTTAACAAAACCATGTCTTTTGGAAATAGATGCTTGCTTTTATCATTAACCAGCTTGCCCATGTAAATGTTGTATTCAGCAATATATGCATCAGATTCTGCAGAAACCCGGGCTGTTTCCTGGATCAATTCAGAAGGTACCCGCGAGCTGAAAACATCACCCATTCTGGCATAGCCCCATTCTAAAGCTGTCCATTCTTTTCCTAACTCATTTTTTTCTTCAGTAGAATAATACGGAAAATTAAGAGCAGTTACAAAAGCGATTTTATTTGCGTAGAAGTCATTTTTCATATGTGCCCCGGCGCTGTAGCCAGCAAACATGTGGTCGATCGAATGTAGTTCTCCGGTTTGTAAATGTACATTTGCCTGCAAGTCTAAACTGATTTTATTGAAGTGTCCAAAAAGAGATTCGTAATAAGCAGAAAGTTTGTTAAAAACCAACTCTCTTTTTTTATTATTACCAGAGAAATTATTCGCACAAAACTCGATAAAATCCTCAGGGGAGCCATCTTCAGCACGCCATAAAGATGCCACATGATTAACTCCTCTTTTCAGGAGATTGCGGTCAGTTTCAGGAAATTTTTCAATCGTTTTTTCAATCGCATTACCAATATGGGTTTCAGTTACGCTTTTTTGTTCTTTCTTTTCAGAATTTGTAGTGTTATTGCAGTTTACGAATAAAAACAATGCTGCAATTAAAAACATAAATTGTTTCATTGGATGATTTTTATAGTGATGTGTTTTAAAAAACTGAATCAATATCATAGAATAAAGATGCATGAATAATTGAATCACAAACCAAAAAAAGTAAATTTGCGGTCTATTTAATATGATTTTAAGCAGCTAAAGCTGTGTGTGCAATATTTTCAGGACTTGAATATTATAACCGGGGAGTGTAATGTATTTTTTAGACGGGGAAAGACTTTATATAAAACCAAAAAAAGCTTGTGGCTCATTTGAGGATCAACTTGAACAATGTTTGGATCAACTTGAAGAGATTAACACGGGTAGGGAAATATACAAACTTAACTTCTTTGTAGATATTGAACAAGACTCGATTTACGATGAAATCAATACATTAATTAAAACGAAAGCCTTCGAAAAGTTTCAAAATAAGCTCCTTTTAAACTTGATTGCCCAACCACCTCTTACCTGTAAAGTCATCGTTGAGGTATTTGTTTATAATCCCAAAGTTTGGACATCAAGACTTATAGAGAAAGGTAACGATACGGCCATGTTATTTAAGCATGAAAGCTCTGAAATTTTAATTGGTAATGTTCATTCCAACAAAAAAGCGAGCTATAGAGAAGATGCTGATGCTGTGTTTTTTAACCTGAAAGCTTTTTTGGAGGATGTTAAGTTTCCGGTTTCTTCAATTGTGCGCCAGTGGAATTATTTGGAAGATATCGTTTGTCTTGATGGTGATAACCAGAATTACCAGGAGTTTAATAATGCACGATCCGGGTTTTATGGAACTTCTTTTGAAAAAACAGGCTATCCGGCTGCGACAGGTATTGGTACAAATTCGGGTGGTCTTATTGTTGAGTTTGTAGCTGTAAATTCTACTGTAGTCAAAACATTTCCTGTTGATAATGAGGAACAAATTTCAGCTCATAAATACAGCAAAGAAGTATTAATAGGTGTGGAAAGTGAGCTTAAAACCACTCCTAAGTTTGAGCGTGCACGCTATTTTGAGCTTTTGGGTAAGAAAATGATTTTTATTTCAGGTACTGCATCAATACTGGGTGAAAAAACTGTAGGAATTGGCGATCCGGTGGAGCAGACAAAGGTTACGATTGAAAATATTAAGAGACTTTATTCTGAAAACGTTTTGGAGCCGTTGTCTGGAAATAATCTTCAACCTAAGTATGGTCACGCGCGTGTGTACATTAAAAACCGCAAGGATTTTGCAGCAATAAGGAGAACATTCAGGCTTCATTTTGGAAACCTTCCCGTGGTATATATTATTGCAGATGTTTGTCGTGATGACCTTTTAGTCGAAATTGAAGGGAAAGTTATACTTGAGTAAACTCCAAACCCCAAACGGAGCTTAAAAGGCTTCCGGCAGCTGCCGGAGAGTCCCGATAGCTATTGGGATAGAGAGGTAATAGAAGCTTCTGTTGCAAATGGTAGTTTCCTTTTTGCCCGGTCAGGGCTGTTCAATTCTAAATAAATTGTTTATAACTGTCATCCAGGCTATTCCCATAGCCCTGTTTTTTAATGTATTACAAAGTTATGAATATTCCTTGTTTTCAGGCCATCGGGGCAAGATTAGAATGGAACAGCCCCAGGATAGTCGTATCAAAACTTTTTTAATATTCCCAAGAACCTTAGTGGAATACTGTTCCACCCCATAGCATTAACCTTATGAAGTTGTCAAAAGTTAAATGATAATAGTATGCTATTGAATGGAATAATTGTTTTTTGACCCTCCCTCCCTGCCTGACGGTAGCTGACGGTAGGCAGGTTCTCCCTCTCTTCGAGAAGCTATGCTTTATACACAAATATGAATGAATTTAGGGGAAAGCAAGAAAATAATGAATATACAACACTCAATAACCAATGTAGAACTATGAAAAACACATCAATTCGGAGTTAATTTTGAATATTGGGTATTCAA
>JANQII010000122.1 GCA_028282195.1 Prolixibacteraceae bacterium | reverse complement strand
GGATAAGTAGCCAGCCAGGAACTTTCTGATTGGATTTTTCCTGTCTGCCGTCCCTTCGGGAGGAAATCCGACAGGCAGGCTTATTCGATATTTTACATTGTTTTGTATGAAGATCAAAGCACAGCCGTTTAAACATGAACACGATCGAAGAAGGTGGTGTTATAGATTATAATAAAGTCAAAACAGTCTCTTAGTTTCGGGATAAATTTCATATCCGAATTTTCAGTGAAAAATAATCTAATGGGTAGGGTAATCGTGGTTTTATGTGTCTCAGCAATAAAATGAGACATGAAATGAGAAATAAACGATCAATAAAGTCACTGATTATTGCAGAACTTGATGGTAATTGTTCTCTGAAAGAAAAAGAAACCTTACATAATTGGCTATCTCAATCGAAAAGCAATACCCGATATTATGCAACCATTAAAGACCTTTGGGAATCTTCATTATCAAATGCTTCGGAAATAGCACAGACAGACAAAGAATGGGAACGGTTTAAGAGTCGGATTATCGCAAATCCCGGAAAACCCTGGAATACTTCCATTAAAATTTATTGGACCCGGATTGCTGCGGTCCTGGCAATTGGATTGTTAATTGCCAACCTGTTATTCTTAAAATTCAATACGGAGGAATCGTATTTTGTAACATCCATTGCTCCAAGAGGTTCTGTTTCCCATACAATTTTGCCGGATGGGACGCTCATTTATTTAAATGCTGATTCCCGGATTAAATACAATGTAAATTCCAGTAGCAAACAACGGGAGGTTTATATTAGCGGAGAGGCCTGGTTTGATGTTAAAAAGAATCCGAAACGACCTTTTATTGTTCATACACCTTATTATAAGGTTGAGGCTTTAGGTACCCGGTTTAATGTTAAAACTTATGATGAAGAAGAAACTATTGTAACAACCCTGGAAGAAGGATTAATACGTATTTTATCATCAGAAAACTTAAAATTGAAGGACGAAGTACTTCTGAAACCAGGAGAACAGCTTGTGTATAATAAGTCTCGGAAAACACTTGAATCCAGAAAGAATGTTGATACGCAGGTTTTCACTTCATGGAAGGAAAATAAGCTAATCTTTCTTGATATGGAGTTTGAAGATTTGGTTCAGCTTTTAGAGCGAAAATATGGTGTTGATATCGAGGTAAAAGATAAATCAATCCTTGATGATCATTATACCGGAACTATCAGAAATGAAACCATCCTTGAAATTTTAAATATTATTCAACATACTCATCCAATTCAGTATCGAATTGAAGGACAAAAGATAATAATTAACAAAGAATAGGAAAGGAGGGATTTTATACATAAAAAAATTGAAGCAAAAAAACCGATGAATGCTCTAACATTCATCGGTTCATAACTAAATTAACTGGTGCTCTAACACCAATTATAATAATTTAAAGACAAACAAATTTATGAAAAAAAAAGGTAAACTATGTCATCCATACAATGGGTGGCAAAAACTGTTTCAAATCATGAGATTAATTATGATCTTATTCTTAGCAGGGATGATGCAAGTAACTGCATCAGTGTACTCGCAAAATACCAAACTATCATTTGAGGCTCGAAATCAAAGGATTGTTGATGTACTGCAAATCATTGAAGATCAGAGTGATTTCAATTTCTTCTATAAAAATGAACAGATTGACGAAAATCGAAGGATTTCAATTGATGTTAACAATAAAACGGTGGAGGAAATCTTAAATACGATATTCAAGGATAGTAATGTCAGTTATAAATTCTTTTCGGATAAGCTGATTCTTCTGTCTTCAGATGAGTTAAGGGATACAGCGAACTCCATTTCCCGGCAGTCAAAAAAGATCCGGGGAAAGGTAATTGACTCTTCTGCTCAGCCACTGCCAGGTGTGACAGTTGTAATAACTGGTACTTCAAATGGAACAATAACTGATTTTGAAGGTAAGTTTATCATTCCGGATGTTCCTGCCAATGCTACACTTACTTTTTCTTTTGTAGGAATGAAAACACAGGAAATACCTGTTGCCGGGGAAAGTGAAATTAATGTAACAATGGAAGAAGAATCAATTGGTTTGGAAGAAGTGATTGCAATTGGTTATGGAGTTCAAAAGAAAACGGATGTAACAGGTTCTGTAACTTCAGTTAAAAGTGAAGATTTGGAAAAGGCCGTATTCAATACAGTAGATCAATTGCTGCAGGGAAGAGCTTCCGGGGTTGTTGTATCATCTGCTTCCGGAGAACCCGGTGCTCCCGCTTCTGTAAGGATCAGGGGGAATAATTCTATTTTAGGGGATAACCAGCCTTTATATGTCGTGGATGGGACTCCCATTAAAGGTTATCCTGATTTTAACCCGGAGGACGTTGAAAGTCTTGAAGTTTTAAAGGACGCTTCGGCTACAGCAATATATGGTTCCAGAGGTGCTAATGGGGTAATTTTAGTGACCACCAAAAGAGGTCTGTCGCAAAAAGCATTACTTAATCTTAATGTCCAATCAACACTTTCATCGGCAATTTCCAATATAGATGTACTTCAGGGTCAGGATTATGCAGAGTACCGGAATGAAGCCGTTTTGGCCGCAAACCCGTCTGCTCAAATCCCATACCCGAATCCCTCCCAATATAAAGGACAAGGTATAGACTGGCAAAACGAGATATTAAGAACAAGTTACAGAACGAAATTAGGATTAAGTGTAAACGGGGGAAGCCAGGATTCCCGGTACTTTATTTCAGGTCAATACTTACAAGATGATGGTATTATTGTTAACTCGCAATTTATCAGATCAAATCTCAGGACAAACATAGACCTTGACTTTTTTAATGATAAACTTACGTTACAATTCAGTACAAATATCAGTTATACAAAAAACAACAGGGCGATCTCTGCAACTCTTGGATTTCCTTCATCTTTGGGACCAGTTACCTGGGCAGTTCTGGCCGAACCTATTGTGGCTTCAAAAGATCACACCGGTTTTAGTGGAGAGGGTTTTCGTTTTTTTAATCCCTATTTAGAGGCTACCGAAAAAGACGATAAAGAAGTAGAAACCAGTATTTTTGGTAGTTTACTGGCCACATGGAAGATAAATGATAATTTTACTTTTAGGGTGAATGCAGCCACGAACCTTAAAAATACCTCAAGAGGTATTTTTTATCCTTCCAACGTTGCATCGGGGATTGAAACATCTGGTAATGCACAGAGTTTTTATGGTAGAACAAATGATGTTATCATTAGTAATTATCTCAACTACCAAACGAAAATCAATGATGCCCATGATATTGCAGCAACGATTGGTGTGGAATACAGTGAATTTAATGACCATATCTATTCATCAAATGTTTCTAATTTTGATTTTGAACTTCTTGGTCTGGACAACCTTTCTGTTGGGACCTCCAGGAACTCAATTTCGTCTGGAAGAAGTTTAAGCGTATTGCAATCGGGCTTTGTCCGGTTAAACTACTCATATAAAAATAAATTTTTGTTTACAGCTACGGCCAGGGCAGATGGTTCTTCCCGTTTTGCCAAAAATGAAAAATGGGGATACTTTCCATCAGCAGCATTAGGCTGGAGAGTTTCTGAAGAATCCTTTTTAAATGATAATCCGGTCGTTAGCAATCTTAAACTGCGAACATCTTATGGTGAAACAGGAAGTCAGTCAATAGCCCCTTACAGGTCAATCGCAAGATATGGCTTTGTAACTTACCCGACTGGAAATACCCCATCAACAGGATATGCACCGGGATCTGTTGAAAACCCTAATTTGAAATGGGAAACTACCGCGCAATTTAACCTTGGTTTTGATCTTGGATTATATGAAAACAGGATAAACCTTACAGCAGATTATTTTAGCAAAGAAACACGGGATCTCCTGGCAAATGTATCACTGCCGGGCCAGTCTGGTTTCTCAAGCGCAGATATAAATGCAGGAACTATTCAAAATAAAGGAGTTGAAGTGAACCTGGGAATTGATTTCTTTAGGGGAAAACAATTTAAGTGGTCCACAAATATAAATGCTACCGCGTTAAAGACAAAGGTACTTTCCTATGGTGGGACAGGTGAATTTTTTGGACCAGGTTTTGGGATTTTTGGATCAGGACATTGGTACAAGGCAGGTGAAGAATTCGGGGTATTTTATGGTCTGAAGGCAACAGGATTAATTCAGCAATCGGATTTGGATGCTGCAGCTGCCGAGGGTGTAGAACTACCTGCGTTAAATGGCGACAGGCAACTGGGGCACTGGAAATTCGAGGATTTGGATGGCAATGGTATAATTAACGGGGAAGACCGTCAAATCATTGGCAATCCAAACCCGGATTTAACTTTTGGATGGAACAATGACTTTAGTTACAAGAATTTTGGCCTAACTATTTTTATTCAGGGATCATTGGGAAACGATTTGTACAATACACTGGGAACAATCCTCCATTCAGGTTGGCAAAACGACCAATCGTATAAAAATCAAAGTGTTGACTGGTATGAAAACAGGTGGACAAGTTCAAACTTGACCAATGATATTCGATACCCTTCCGTGAATAATGTAACGATTCCAATTGGTAATTTCATGGTTGAAGATGGAAGTTATGTTCGTTTGAAAAATATTTCATTAAGGTATAACCTGCCTTCTCAGCTAATTCGTTTTGCAAGTATTCAACTATCTTTTACCGGAACGAATTTACTGACAATAACGAATTATACCGGTCTTGATCCTGAAGTAAGTTCTTTGGGCTCAAACACACTGGCCCCGGGGGTTGACTTAGGGGTATTCCCCCAAAGTAGATCATATACGTTGGGAATCAAAGCAACTTTCTAAAACTTTAAAATTACGATTATGAAATATTTGAATAATTATATCAAGGTATTTGTTTTATTGATCTTTGTCAGCTCATGTGAAGGGCTCGAAGAAATACCATATGATTTTACCGCGGTTTCAAATTTATATCAAAATGAAGATGACGTGGATGCCGCCCTGTTAGGTGCATACCAACCATTAATTCTTGGAGGGGTTGATGATCTGTGGTTCTTCCTTATTACTTCGGGTTCATCTGATCACATCAGGATTAATGATCCCTATAGAGGAGGGGCACAAAGTAACCTGGCTGCAGCCACTTTTCAAGATACCGACCCAATTGGAGGAATATGGGTCAATTATTTCAGGGGAATAAACAGGGCCAATTTAGTTATTGAGAACATTCCATCTGTTGGACTTGACAAATCATTAGAAGAAGAAAAACTGGCAGAGGCCAGGTTTATAAGGGCTTTCTATTATTTTAACCTGGTACGTTTGTTTGGTGATGTCCCGTTATCTTTAGAGTCAACAAAGAATTTTGACAAAGAAACCTTACAAACCAGCAGGACCCCGGTTGCCGAAGTTTATGAAGCTATAGTAGAGGATTTGCAATTTGCGGGAAGTAGCTTACCTGAAATGCATGATGCCAATAATACAGGACGGGCAACAGCAGGTGCAGCTAAAGCGCTTTTGGGGAAAGTTTATCTGACTATGGCAGGAAAGCCTTTAGAAAAGAACGAGATGTATCAGCTCGCCTCTTCAAAACTCAAAGAAATGGTTGAAAGTGGAGCATATGATTTAGAACCAGATTTTGCAGCTGTTTTTGACATTGCAAATCAACAAACAAATACCGAAGTGATGTTTGCAAGACAGGCACTAACTAATGTAAACGGTACCGGAACAGTGTTAACTTATTTTGCTGCTGCTCCAAACAGTCCATATGCGTTATGGCTTGGAGGAGGGCAATTCCAGTTCAGTTTTACTGAAGACTTTTATAACTCTTACAACCCAAATGATTTGAGGAAGGATGTAACCCTATTGTATAGCTACACGGACAGAGATGGGAAAAAAGTAACTTACAACGATCCGGATAATCCAACAGGCTACCTGGGAATCCCTGTTCCGAGGGCTCCTGAAACCGGAATACCGTACGGGAAACTAAAAGATCCCGGTAATACAACCAGCCCGTTTAACCATGGTACCAACCTTATATTTATGCGTTATGCCGATGTTTTATTATTGCTGGCAGAAGCATTGAATGAGAGCGGTAACCCGTCTCAAGCATTACCTTATTTGAACCTGGTAAGGAAAAGAGCAGGATTAACAGACGTAATCATAACTGATCAATCTCAGCTCAGGGATATAATAAAGCAAGAACGCAAATGGGAATTAGCAGGGGAGTTCACAGAATATTATGATCTTCAAAGATGGGGTGATTTACAGCAATCAATGGAAAACAATCCGGAGACACAGTATTTAGGCAGATCCTATGACTCAAAATATGAATTACTTCCAATTCCTGTAAACGAGCTGGATGCAAACGAAAACCTGACACAGAATCAGGGGTATTAACATCAATAGATATATTTACTTCAGTAGATAAGAATAGTTTTGATCCACTGGAGTAAATGTGCACATTGTTTAAACTGATAATTATTTAAAACTGGTGTCAAAACTTATAGAAAATGGGAAAAATGAATGTCAAATTATACAAATTTTTTCCCATTTTCTGTATTTATATTCATGGATAATTGTCGTTTATTTATGAATGAAAACCTTATACGTAATTTAGAATTAAATACCTGGTTTGATCCTAAAAATGTTTAATCCATATCAATGCCTAAACCAATCGTAAACAAATGGAAAGAAGGAACTTTTTAAAAACAGGGATATTGGCTTCGTCCGGAGCCTTTTTTATTGACTCCTTTTTAGGTTGTGTTAATCCCCGGCTAAAAAATAATCAACAGATAGACTATTTCGAAGTGTTTCAAAGCCCCCCGGTTGACTCACGACTTTTTGTACGATGGTGGTGGAACGGTAACCGGCTTGACAAGAAAGAGATATTAAGAGAGCTGGATGTAATGAAAGAAGCTGGGATTGGTGGTGTAGAGATAAACCCCATTGCTTTTCCCGGGGATACTGATCCGGTTGGGTATGAAGCATTGACCATTTTTGACGGGGAATGGCTCGATATGTTGAAAACAGCCCTTGAAGGTGCCAAACAACGCGGAATGATCTGCGATATGATTGTTGGTTCCGGCTGGCCATTTGGTGGTGAATTTTTAAAGAAAGATGACCAGTCGCAAATGGTGACCATTGAAACGATCGATTTAAAAGGGGGGGATAATTACCGGTTCAAAGTAAGTGGGCTTTTGGAAAAAGTAAACCCGGACGTTCACTCAAAAAACAAAGAGGTTTATAAAGATTTGATCATGGTACGGCTGCTCCCTAAAGAGCCGGGTAAATTTACCGAAGGAAAAGAATTGATCCATACCATAAAAAATGGTATACTGGAACTGCAGGTCCCCAACGGGAACCATGTCTTGTATTATGTCGTAAAACTTACCGGTTATATGGCCGTGATCAATGGGGCACCAGGTGCTGCAGGGCCGGTCTTAAACCATTATAGCAGGGAAGCCACAGAAAATTACCTGGACCGGATATCCGGTTTCATTTCCGGGAAAGTTGGGGACATGGGCAACTACCTGAGGGCCATGTTTTGCGATAGCATGGAACTTGAAGGAGCCAACTGGAACGATGATTTACCCATTGAATTTGAAAAGAGGAGAGGGTATTCCCTGGTCCCTTACCTACCTTTTGTGTTGAAAAAAGTGGGGCACATGGGAAACCCGCTTGATGAGGAATATGGGACAAAGTTTTCAGAAGATGTTATTGACCGGATTAAACGTGTGGACCTTGATTATTATCAAACCCGGATAGAGCTTTTCAAAGAACGGTTTATCGACACGTTTAACGAGTGGTGCCACCGGAACAATGTAAAATCCAGGATGCAGGCATACGGACGGGGGATGCACCCGGTAGAAGCAAGCATGGGAATAGATATACCGGAGTGTGAGACCTGGGCATTTAAAGATGTCGGGCGTGAATACCCGGATACCGGCTTGAGGGGAAGGGGGCCACGGATGTGCAACAAATATGTGGCTTCCGGTGCTGTACTGGCCGGTAAAAAAATAGTAAGCTGTGAAGAGGTTACCAATACGGCAATGGCCTTTATGGCCACGCTCGAAAACATTAAAATAATTGGCGACCAGAGTAATATCTCAGGGGTCAACCACTCCATTTTGCACGGGTTTAATTATTCGCCACCTGCAGCAAAATTCCCGGGTTGGATACGTTATGGTGCGTATTTTAATGAACGCAATACCTGGTGGCCATATTTTAAAAAGTGGGCCGGATATAAGGCGAGAATTTCTTATGTCCTGCAGAATGCTGTCCCCCAGGCTAATGTTGCTATCCTTCAGCCACTTATTGACCTGTGGCTGAAGCATGGCCCGCAACGCGACCCGTTCCCGCAAAAATGGTACCCTGACTATCAGCACAACCTTTGGGAAGCAATAAACCAGAATGGTGGGGGATGTGACGTGGTTAGTGAAAATATCATTAAAAACTCTACTTTCGAAGATGGTAGGATGAAGTATAATGGCCGTTCATACTCTTCTATCCTTTTGCCCGAAATAGAAACCCTGGACTTGGCGACAACCACAGCAATTGTTGCTTTCGCCAAGACCGGTGGGAAAGTCATTTTCATTGGGAAAGTACCATTTAAATCACCCGCTTTTAAAGGTAATGGAACAGAGGATGCCAAGGTAAAACAGATGATCGATAAGTTACAGAAAGATCATCCGGTAAATGTTATCCGGTATCCGGTCCCCGACGGTGATTTGATAAAGTGGTATGGTAAGTTGCAGGAAGAACTGGGATTGGGACCTTACGTGAGGTTTAACAAAACCCACAACTATTTATCACAGGCAAGTTACAAGCTAGGAAAAAACCCTGTGTTCTTTATTGCAAATACCAGTTTGTCGGAACACATATCGGTAACTGCTGAATTTATGGTTGAAGATAATTTGCACCCGTGGGTTTGGGACCCTGAAACGGGGGAAAAGTATATTTACCCAACTAAAGGCAATGGGAAAGTATTGGGTTTGGAACTGCCCAGGGCTACATCTATCCTTATAGTTTTTGAAAAACAAAGCGAAGGAGAAGTATACAGTGCCATAAAACTTAAACCCGAAGCAGACAGAGTAGAAGGGACATGGCAACTACAGCTCAATCATATCAATGGCGAAAAAACAAGTCTTGAGCTGGAAGCATTAACAGACCTGGTTAAAAATGAAAACACAAGGAATTTTGCAGGACAGGTTATCTATGAAAAATCAATAACAATTGATTCTGCCAATTATGAATACATTGATTTGGGCGATGTCCAGGGGGTTTCTGAGTTGAGCGTAAATGGTGAATTAATTGGCGAGAGATGGTATGGGGCACATATTTACAATGTAAAAGATGCTTTGAAAGTAGGTGGGAACAAACTATCCATCAAATTAACAACAATTGCAGGGAATTATGTGAAGGGGTTAAAGGATAACAAAGTCGCACAGAATTGGACAAAACATCAGGATTACTACCCAATGGGGATAATTGGGCCGGTTAGGTTTATTTAGTGTCAACAATCAAACTTAGGGTGTGACATTCCGTTCCGATAGCTATCGGAATTGTTTCGGAATCTCCTAATTAACAAAGGAGATGCTGAAATAAATTCAGCATGACTTTCAGAAGGTGTATGCTTGACTTGACACTTTTTTATATCAAATAGTATTGCTGGCTATCCGGTGTATTGGGTATTAAGCCTTATTGATTAATGTTCATTTACAAATAAAACCATTATGAAAAAAATAATTATCATATTCTTGATACTATCAGTGGTATTAATTGGTGTATTTTATGATGGAAAAGGGGAAAAAAAATCAACCAAAGACTTAGAAAGTGGATTTTCAATGCCCCCGGATTCGATTCAAACCAGTTGCTATTGGTACTGGATTTCAGATAATATCTCAAAAGAAGGCGTGGAAAATGACCTGATATCGATGAAAGAGGTTGGTATTAACCGGGCATTTATCGGTTACATCGGGCAAGATGATGTTCCGTATGGAAACGTAAAAATATTTAGCGACGAGTGGTGGGCCATTCTTCATGCAGCACTTAAAAAAGCTACGGAGCTAAACATTGAGATTGGCATTTTTAATTCACCGGGATGGAGCCAGTCAGGAGGCCCCTGGGTGCAGCCTGATGAAGCCATGCGTTACCTTATTGCTTCTGAGTTGCACGTAAAAGGACCGCAAAAGCTGAGCCGGAAGCTGGATAAACCGGTTGAGCCTTTTCAGGATGTAAAAGTAATTGCCTACCCGGAACCTAAATTTTACGGGCAGCGTTTTGATGCTCAAACCGGAAAAATCACTTCTTCGCCAAAAGTAAAGGGATTAACAAAGATCACAGATAAAAATGTTGCTACAGGGATAAACTTTCCGGGGAAGGGGGATTTTACCATCTACTTTCAGGCAAAAGCGCCCTTCACGGCACGCAGCCTTTCGGTTACTTCCATCAAAAAGAAGATTAACAACCCGGCTGTTCTTCAGGTAAAGGAAAGCAATGGTACCTACCGTACCATTTCCGAATTTACCATTGACCGATATAACGCTTCGTTAAACGTGGGTTTTAAACCCTACGCGCCAATAGTGGTATCTTTCCCTGCAGAGACTGCTACTTCGTTTCGGCTCATCATCAAAAATACAAAACCGGGGATGGGCCTTGCTGAAGTTGAACTTTCGTCTGCTCCACGGGTAGAACGCTACTCCGGGAAAACACTGGCCAAAATGTATCAGAATCCGCTGCCATACTGGAAAGAATACCAGTGGCCCCAGCAAGCGGAACCCGATGTAAAAGATGCAGTAATTGATGCATCAAAGGTGATTGACATAAGCCAGTTTTTAGCTGCCGACGGCACTTTGAACTGGGACGTACCGGAAGGAAACTGGGTAATTATGAGAACCGGAATGACCCCTACAGGAGTGACCAATGCACCTGCATCGCCGGAAGCAACAGGTTTGGAGATCGACAAAATGAGCAAAAAACATGTAAAAAAACACTTTTATGCATACATTGGCGATATTCTGGAGCGAATCCCTGAAGCGGACAGAAAAACATTTAAAGTGGTGGTGCAGGACAGTTACGAGACCGGGGGCCAGAATTTTACCGATGAGTTTCTGCCCGATTTTAAAGAAAGGTACGGGTATGATGCACTACCGTTTTTACCGGTTTTCGATGGGTTTGTGGTGAACAGCCAGTTGGAATCTGACCGCTTTTTGTGGGACATGCGCCGAATGGTGGCCGATAAAGTGGCCTACGACTACGTGGGTGGTTTGCGCGATGTAAGTCACAAGTATGGCCTGAAAACCTGGCTCGAATGTTACGGGCACTGGGGGTTCCCGGGTGAGTTTTTAATGTATGGTGGACAATCTGATGAGATAGGTGGTGAATTTTGGAGCGAAGGAGAGTTAGGCGATATTGAAAACCGGGCAGCTACCTCTTGTGGCCATATCTACGGGAAAACAAAAATTTCTGCCGAATCGAATACGGTTGCAGGAGGTGCTTTTAAGCGGTACCCGGCCATGTTTAAACAACGCACGGACCGTTTTTTTGCTGAGGGGATCAATAATACGCTTTTGCATGTGTACATTTCTCAACCTTACGAAGACAAAAACCCGGGGGTGAATGCCTGGTTTGGAAATGCCTTCAACCGGAAGAATATTTGGTATCCGCAACTGGATGTTTTTGTGGATTACCTGAAACGTTCGAATTTTATGCTCCAGCAAGGTTTAAATGTGGCCGATGCAGCCTATTTTATTGGCGAAGATACCCCGAAAATGACAGGGATTACCGATCCTGCCCTGCCCGTAGGTTATCAGTTCGATTACATGAATGCCGAAGTGATTGAAAAATATATGACGGTAAAAGATGGTTTGATTACTTTACCTCATGGCACTCAATACCGGATTTTAGTGTTGCCCAAATTAGAAACCATGCGCCCCGAATTACTGGCCAAAATAAAACAACTCGTGACCCAGGGAGCTGTTGTTATGGGGCCTGCACCAGTGCGTTCACCCAGTTTGCAAAATCAACCTGAAGCAGATAGGCTGGTTCAGGAACTGGCTGCTGAATTGTGGGGTAATGTGGATGGCGTGAAGGTGAAATCGCAAAAAGCAGGCAAAGGTATGGTTATGAATGGCTTCTCGATGGAAGAAGCTTTTGCACGGATTGGCTGTATTCCCGATTGTAAACTTCCGGATGACAATAGCATTCACTATGGTCATCGCACGATGGAGGATGCCGATATTTATTTTGTTAGCAATCAAATGGATAAAACGATGGTGGTTACCCCCGGGTTTCGTGTAAGCGGCCTTCAGCCCGAGCTTTGGGACGCAACCACCGGTTCTGTCCGGGAACTTCCGGCTTACGAACAATTGGAAAATGCGACAGCTGTTCCTCTAAAACTGGCTCCTTACGAAAGTGTGTTTATCGTATTCCGTAAAAAAGCGGGCAAAGCAAAAGCACAAGGTGTTGAGGTCAATTTCCCGGCTCCTAAGGTTTTGGTTGATTTGAATAAACCGTGGAAAGTACAGTTTGACGCTTCACAGCGCGGACCGGAAAAGCCCGTAATTTTTGAAACATTGCAGGACTGGTCAAAATCTTCCGACGAACGGATCAAATACTATTCGGGAGTAGCATCATACGAGCAAAACTTTACTTTGGATGCCCTTCCGGCAGGAGAAAACATCATTCTTAATTTGGGCGGTTTAACAGCTACGGCAAAAGTATATGTAAATGGGAATTATGCGGGAGGGGTGTGGACACCTCCTTATCAACTTGATTTAACTACTTGGGTAACCGAGGGCGAAAATACACTGCGAATTGACGTGGTAAATACCTGGGTGAACCGCCTGATTGGCGATTTAAATTTACCCGAGGAGCAACGTAAAACCTGGTGCCCGGTGAATCCGTACGAGGCTGACAGTCCGTTGCAACCTTCAGGCTTGTTTGGACCGGTCACTGTTTCCGGAGTGAAGTACTAGTGGTTTAATTCAGCTACAATCTGTTCATTGCATCTGAATATACTGTTTCGTGCAGGATTCAATGAAATCAATGATAATTTTAGTAGTTTTTTTAAAAATGGGAACAAGGTTAATCTTTTAATGACTAAACATCTGAAAAAATAGAAAAAATGCATCATGTATTTATAATTTTATTGCTTGTCCTTTTTTGCAGTATTTCGTTTTTTGAGTGCACAGAAAAAGGAGCAGACGGGGAAAAAATAATCATTAATTATCCGGAAGGGGCATTAGCACAGCCTTTGGCCGGAACCGATGAGCTGGGACGGGCTTTACCTTTGAATGATCGTGTTGGAGACCCAAAACCCAACCGTCAGGTGGGTATTTTTTACTTTCTATGGCATGGGGATAAAGGCTCGGGAACCTCTGAAAAATATTGGGATTTGACTGAGATTGTTCCGAACCATCCGGAGGTGCTGGAGGATGTTAATCATCCGAAGTGGGGGACAACAGAATATGGCGGGTATTACTTCTGGGGAAAACCGATTTATGGCTATTACCGCGGTGACGATCACTGGGTACATTTACGAAGCATTCAATTACTTGCCGACGCACAGGTTGATTTTCTCGTCCTTGATGCCACCAATGCCCTGATTTATCCCGAACAGTCGGAAGCTCTGATGCAGGCCATCGAAGATATTCAGGCGCAGGGAATAAAAGCCCCCCGCATTGTATATTATACCAACACTGATTCAGGCAAAAACATGCAAAACATTTATAATACCTATTATAAACCGGGAGCACGGCATTATCACCCGTCATCATGGTATAAGCTTGATGGAAAACCTTTGATTATTGGGATAACGGATGAGGCCGGTGGAAAAGATTACGAATCTTTCTTTACTTTCCGAGAATCGCAATGGCCTAATGTTCCTGCGGTTACAAACGGTTGGCCCTGGATTGACTTCAAACGTCCACAGCAGGTTTATTTCAACGATCGGGGCGAAAAAGAAATCATTAATGTTTCGGTTGCTCAACATCCCGATTTTTCGGCAGGAATGGGCGGTTCTGCTTTCTACGGAAACAAAAATAACTGGGGGCGTAGTTACCACAATGGTTCTCCCGGAAACCCTGAACAGGATATTCGCTACGGCTACAATGCACAGGAACAATGGGATTTTGCTTTAAGCGAATCCCCTCCGTTTATCTTTATTACCGGATGGAACGAATGGATTGCCGGAAGGTGGCCAAGCCCTGACGGA
>JANQII010000064.1 GCA_028282195.1 Prolixibacteraceae bacterium | reverse complement strand
GTATTCAAAATTGAATATTTTACATTTAAATGTTGATAAAATGGATTGTTATTACCAAATAAAAGATGTGTATAAAGGGTAGCTTCGAAAAGAGAGGGAGAACCTGCCTACCGTCAGGCAGGGAGGGAGAGTCAAAAACCAATTATTCCATTCAATGGCATAATATTGTCATTTAACTTTTGACAACTTCATTGAAAAGAGTCTTCAATTTTGATATCCGGTAATATTTGATGAGTTTTGCATACTGTTTTCAGAAAGATGAAGGATTTTACCAAAGGAAAAGTATCGACATTATTAATCCGGTTTACCATTCCGATGGTTATCGGAAACATCTTCCACAATTTGTATAATGTGGTTGATAGTGTGATTGTTGGTAATTTTATTGGTAAAGAAGCACTGGGAGCAGTAGGGGCGTCCTTTCCAATTATTTTTGCTTTGATTTCCCTTGTAGTGGGTGTTGGTTCCGGCGCATCTACTGTAGTTTCACAATATTTTGGGGCAAAGCAAAACGAGAATGTAAAAAGGACAATTGATACGATTTTTATCTTCTTTTTATTATCCTCGATTGTCGTTAGTATTATCGGGATAATTTTGGCTGAACAGCTTTTCTTACTGATTCAGTTGCCCGAAGAAATTATTCCTGATGCTGTAATTTATCTTCAAATTTACATGGCCGGAATGTTTTTCTTTTTTGGTTTTAGCGGGCTAAATTCGATTTTGCGGGGACTGGGTGATGCAAAAACACCGCTCTATTTTATGATGGCCGGAACAATTGGAAATGTTATTCTTGATTTTCTGTTTGTAGTAGGTTTTGGATGGGGGATTGAAGGTGCTGCGCTGGCAACCCTTTTTTCGCATGTAGCAGCTTTTATTGGTGCAATAGTTTATTTGAACAGAAAGCATTCAATAATTCATTTGGGAATTCGTAAATATATTTTCGATCGGGACATTTTTAAAAGTTGTATTCGCATTGGTCTGCCAACTGGTTTCCAGCAGTCGTTTGTAGCTATTGGTATGATGGCTGTAATGGGAATTGTTAATGGTTTTGGGACGAATGCTGTTGCGGCTTATACTGCTGCAATGCGTATTGACTCATTTGCAAAGATGCCAGCAATTACTTTTGCTCAGGCGCTTACTTCATTTGCCGGACAAAATCTGGGTGCTTTTCAGGACAGGAGAGCTAAAAAAGGACTTTTTACGACACTTGGTTTTTCGCTTGCATATTGTGTTGTGATTTCAGTTTTAGTTATTGTTTTTGGGAATGGCATCATGAAGCTATTTACCCCTGATGCTGGTGTTATAAAAATAGGGCAGGACTACCTGCTTATTGTGTCCTCATTTTATCTGCTTTTTGCGATCATGTTTACAGTAATGGGCTTTTTGCGAGGAGCTGGAGCAACTTTTATACCCATGTTAACTACTTTTATTGGATTGTATTTAGTACGTATCCCTGTGGCATATTTCCTTTCAGAAAAGATTGGAGTAAACGGTATTTGGTGGGCAGAACCAAGTGGATGGACAGTTGGAGTGATCATATATATTATTTATTATTTTTCCGGTAAATGGAAAGGAAAGGTGGTTGTGAAAGAACAGCAAAACCAATCAGAGAATGTTGATTGATCTCGCTGTGCTATTTATATAATTAAATGACTATCGTATTCTTATCCTAAGTCAGTGAGACTATGATTTCAGGATCCGGCAGCCGCCGGAAAATTGAAATTATCGAAGTAGAACTGATCCCGATCGCAGGGCGTATTGGGATCTTTGGGTTTTGATTATTGGTTATTTATGCGAATCAAGAGTTGAAAATCTTTCCTTTAAATCCGGATTTTCCTGAATATTTAGAATAAACCCTTGATTCACATATTTTTATACAAGTACTCTG
>JANQII010000063.1 GCA_028282195.1 Prolixibacteraceae bacterium | reverse complement strand
AGTAGTGGGTTTTTGAATTAATGTGTCACTCATCGGATGACTAAAATACTCAATATCAGCAGAGTCATCCGATGAGTTTTTCAACGAAACTTTATGAACGCACTACTGGATTTTACTCACACGAACAGCATTAGGTCCTTTCATACCTTGTTCTATCTCAAAAGAAACTTTGTTCCCTTCTCTAATTTCTTCTTTCAGATTGTTTACGTGAACAAATATTTTTTCCTTTGAGTCCAAATCCTTAATAAATCCAAATCCTTTTGTATCATTAAAGAATTCGACAATTCCTGTACGGATAGGATCATCCTCACTTTGTTCTTTTCTTGGAATACTAAGCTCAATGGTACTTGGATCAATTTTTTCTTTTTCGGCAGGATCGGGTGGGGTATCAATTATATTTCCATTTGCATCAACATACGCAATCATGTCATCAAGGCTACCCCCTTTTTTTGCATTGGCTTTGCGTTCTTCGCGTCTTTGTTGTTTTTCTTTTTGTTTCTTTAAACGATTCTTTTCTTTTTCTTTCTTGTTAAACGTTTGTTGTGATTTTGCCATTTATTCGATTTATTTTCTTCGAAATTACCAAAAAAAAGGAGAAATTGGTCATGAATACAATTATTAAGAGAAATCTAAATAATTTGTTATTCAAAAGTTGATTTTGAAAGCACATAATTAAAGGTTTCAAGGAGGAGAATTGGTTTGTGTTTTTTGAGCAAATTTTTGTTGTGGTTTCTGTTTCGAAAAATGAATATGTAATTTAGCATTATTGTATATTTAAGTACAAATTTTTAGATAATGGAAACTAAAGATATTTTGTTGATAGTAATTCCTATTATGACTTCTGTTTTAACAGGGTTTCTAACATATGTATTTGCGGTTAAAGGGAAGCAAAAGGAATCAATTCTCAGATTCAAAGAGGAGAAATATTCGAATCTCATAATTGCTTTGCAAGGGTTTATTGGTACAACTGCTTCATCAGAAACTAAGAGGAAGTTCTTTGAAGAACAATACAAATCCTGGCTCTATAGTTCTGACAATGTGGTAAAAGCTATGAATGATTTAGTACAATTGCTTGTAGAAGAAAGAGGTAACTCTTCAGATCCAGAAAAGGGAAGAAAAATAATTGGAAATATTATATATGAAATGAGAAAAGATATGCTAGGTAAAACAAATTTGACTTTTAAGGATTTTAGATATACAGATGTGATAGATAGAAATTGAGATTTAAAAACTTTGAACATCAAAGAAACCAGTAACCAGATATCCCGAATCCAGTATCCAAAAAAAGCCATTCCCAAAAATGAGAATGGCTTTGCAATTATAACGTTCGTTTGTTTAAACTTCGTTTACTACTTCCAGTTTTTCGTAACCAGCCTCAACAGCTTGCAGGTTCAAAGGAATAAGTTTGTGATGACGCTCAGGAAGCGACTTCTCCAATCCTTTTTCAATACTGTCCATACTTACAATTGGTTTTGCTTTAAGATAAGCACCAAGCACAACCATGTTGAAGGTTTTCACATTGCCTAAATCAGCAGCAATGATCGTACCATCGATCTTATAAATATTAATATCGCTACGTTCTGGATGACGTGAAATACCATTTGGATCGTAAAGCAATGTACCCCCTGGCTTAACCATTTTCTCAAACTTATCCATCGATTGCTGGTTAAGGATGATGGCTGTGTCGTATTCGTTCACAACAGGTGAGCTGATTCGCTTGTCGCTTACAATAACAGTTACGTTTGCTGTACCACCACGCATCTCAGGTCCGTAAGACGGAAACCAGCTTACTTCCTGCTCGGCCATAACACCGGAATATGCTAAAATTTTACCCATTGAAAGGACACCTTGTCCCCCAAATCCGGCAATGATCATTTCTTCAGTCATAAGAACAATTTTTAGTTTTGTTTATAACACTCTTCAACAGCACCTTTTTCGCTGTTTTTCATATCGCCAAGCGGATAAAATGGGAACATGTTTTCCTCCATCCATGCGTTGGCTTCTACAGGAGGCATTTTCCATCCCATGTTACAGGTTGAAACGATTTCAACAAATGCAGTACCTTTTTTTGCCATTGCATTTTCGTAAGCTTTAGTAATAGCTTTACGGGTTTTGCGAATAGCTGCAGGTGTATGAACTGCCTGGCGGGTAACGTAAGATGTTCCGGGAAGCTGCGCAATAAGTTCAGTAATCTTCAAAGGGTAACCGTTCAGTGCGGTATCACGTCCACAAGGTGTTGTAGAAGTAACCTGACCAACAAGGGTGGTTGGTGCCATTTGCCCGCCAGTCATCCCATAAATACCATTATTAATGAAAATGACGACGATATCTTCGCCACGGTTACAGGCATGCATGATTTCGGCGGTACCAATTGATGCTAAATCACCATCTCCCTGGTAGCACATAACTACTTTATCAGGGTTTGTGCGGGCAATTCCAGTTGCAACAGCCGGTGCACGTCCATGAGCAGCTTCCTGCCAATCAATATCAATGTAGTTGTAAGCAAAAACTGAGCACCCAACAGGAGCTACAGCAATTGCTTTATCCTGAATGTCTAAATTATCAATAACCTCAGCTATAAGCCTGTGCGCTACTCCGTGACTACAGCCCGGGCAGTAGTGCATGGTTGTTTTGGTTAAAACTTTGGTTTTTTCATAAACCAGGTTTTCAGGTTTAATAATATCTTTTACATCCATGATTTACCCTCCAATTAATTTTTGTTCCAACGCTTCAACAACTTCACTGGGAGAAGGTATAATACCTCCCATTCGGCCAAAGTATTCTACTTTAGCGTCAGAGCATGAACATCCTACAGCCAGTTGAACATCTTCAACCATCTGACCAGCACTCATTTCAACAGATAAAAATCCTTTTACATGTTTAGCCATTTCCCCAATTACTTTTTTAGGGAATGGATATAAGGTGATCGGGCGCAATAATCCAACTTTGATGCCTTTAGCCCTGGCAAGTTCTACAGACTTTTGGCAAATTCTTGCTGAAGAACCAAATGCAACAAAGATATAATCAGCATCGTCGCATTCAATTGCCTCGTAGCGAACTTCTTCAACTTCCATTTTAGCATATTTTTGTTGGAAACGCTTATTTTTGGCCTCCATTTTATCTGACTGCATTTCCAAAGACGTGATAATGTTACGTTCCCTGTTTGGTTTTTTACCATTAGTAGACCAAGAACCATATTTTTCGTCAATTTCTTCGTCGGTCATCCTGGGCTTATAGTCAGAAAGTTCTACTTTCTCCATCATTTGGCCAATTGCACCATCAGTAAGAATTAGTGCAGGATTACGATATTTGAAGGCCAATTCAAAACCAAGATCTACGAAATCGTTCATTTCCTGAACTGAAGCAGGGGCAAGAACAATCATTTTATAGTCGCCATGGCCACCACCTTTTACAGATTGGAAATAATCCGCCTGCGAAGGTTGGATAGTTCCCAAACCGGGGCCACCACGCTGAACATTTACAATAACGCAGGGAAGCTCAGAACCGGCAATGTATGAAATTCCTTCAGCCATCAGGCTAATACCCGGACTTGAAGAAGAAGTCATTACTTTTTTACCGGAACCAGCAGCACCATATAACATGTTGATTGAGGCGATCTCGCTTTCAGCCTGAAGCACAACCATGCCTGTTTCATTCCATGGTTCCCTTTCCATGAGGGTTTCCATAACCTCAGATTGAGGAGTGATCGGGTAACCGAAGTATCCGTCGCAGCCACAGCGAATTGCTGCTTCTGCAATTACTTCGTTACCTTTCATTAATCTTAATTCTCCCATTATAGCATTCTTTAAAACATGAACGAAAATTATAACTTAACCCGGTAAACAGTTATGCAGGTGTCCGGGCAAACAACTGCGCAGTTTGTGCATCCAATGCAATTATCAGGATTTTCCATAAATGAAAAATGATAGCCTCTGCTATTTACTTGCTTGTTTTGAGCCAAAACATCATAAGGACAAGCAACGACACATAATCCGCAGCCCTTACATTCCTCCTTGTCTACCACAACAGCTCCTTTAACTTTTGCCATGATACTTTGTTTTTATTTGGTTAATCAGGTTAAGAACCCGTATTCTTTATCATTTCTTCTGCTACCCTTACAAATCTAAAACATCACTGTTCTTATTTCTGCAACAAATGTTGCGAAATTATATTTTGTTCAAGATCCTCGTAAAAATGTTTCGGTGAATACCCAGATACGAAGCAATGTGCTGCCTTTGTACCTTGTTCACCAAACCACTATGTTCTTCCATAAAACGTTTTACGCGCTGCGAAGCTGTTAACGACTGCAACATGTGGACACGTTTCATCGCCCTCACATAACTCTCTTCTGCCATCAATCTCACCAAATGTTGAAGCTTGGTGCTTTCTTTTAATAGTGCATCAAACTCTTTTTTTTCAATGAAAATGTAACTGGAATCCTCATAAGCCCTAATACATTCACTGGAGTTTTCTCCTGAAAGGAATGAATCATGGCTACTAAGAACGCTATTGCCGGGAGGATAAAAAAAACGCGAAATCCACTCTTGCCCGCTATCTGAAACATAAGTTGCGTACATCAATCCTTCCATCAAAATCCCTAACTTTCGGTTAGGTTCCCCATAGTTCAGAAAAGCTTCCCCTTTCTTTATTTCAACCGGAACCTGATCGGCAAAGAATTCCTTAAGTTGAATTAAAGTTTCCTGGTTAGAATCGTATTGCTTTTCTGCGTGCATTATCTGTTTATTAGTTTGGAAAATCTCTTGCGAATTGTTCCAAACGATATTTTAAATCATCAAATTGTGTACGGTCAACATGAGACACACATGCCCTTAATCCTTCTTTTTCACTTCCTGTTTCTTTCAATGCAATTGCACTTACACCGTAATAAAGTAAGTTTGCTAAAAGCTGTTCTCCAGTCATTCCCGGGTAATTAATGGTGAAATAGAAACCATCAGCGATTGGATCATCACCGTCTTTCTCATACACAATTCCAAAACCATTATCGGTGAAAAGTTTTTTCATTATTTTGGCTTTTTCACCATATTCTTTTACTTCATCAACAAAATTGAATTTGCCATCACTAGCTGCTTTAAACATAGCTGCTAATGCATGCTGAGCAGAATGGCAAGTACCTGAAGAAAGAGAATAAAGAATTCTTAATGTAATAGTGTGTCCAAAGGTATTTGACTGGAAACGTCTGGCAAGGTTTGCATATTCACGGTTGAAAAGGGTATCTGAGATTACCATCACTCCACAACGTTGTCCGGCATATGAGAATATTTTTGAACTGGAAATAAACAGTACAAAATTATCCGTGTAGTTTGCAACAGTTGGTTGATAAGGAGCTTTACCCGGCGTAAACAAATCTTTACGAAAATCCATGGCAAAGTAAGCCAGGTCTTCCATCACAATTACATCGTATTTTTTAGATAGCTCACCAATAATCTGAAGCTCTTCTTCGGTAAAACAAATCCAGCTAGGGTTGTTCGGATTTGAATAAACCATAGAGTTGATGTGCCCTTTTGAAAGAATGTTTTCAAGCTTATCTTTTAGCTTTTCTCCCCGGTGTTCAAATACATCAAAAGTTTCAAATTTATGTCCCATCACCATCATTTGCTGCTTTTGCACAGGGAATCCAGGATCTATAAATAATACGGTGTCTTTTTCAGGATTGGTGTTGCTTGCAGCAAAAAGAGCAGCATAAGTACCTTGCATAGAACCAACAGTTGGAATACATCCTGCCGGATCAACATCTACATTCATAAATGATTTTACAAAGCGGCTTGCTTCGTATTTCAGAGGTTTAATACCATCCATCATCGGATATTTTGAAGCAACCCCCGATTTGAGTGCTTCAATCTCAGCCTGTGTACCAACTTGAGCAGGCGGAAGCCCGGGAACCCCCATTTCCATTCGTACATATTTATCACCGGTTTCTTCTTCTACAAGGTTAACCAATGCAACGATTTCACGAATTGACGCTTTGCCGACTTCTTTGATTCTTAATTTAGCAATATTATTATCTACTGCCTGCTGATTTATAGGTGTTTTGCTCATCCTGTTTTATACGAAAATATCCCCAAAAAAAGCAAAGTATTCCCGATTTATCAAATGTGTCGGATGTATTTCTTAACAGGTTTTATAAATCGAAAATTCTGCCAGTAAGAAAGGAATGAATTAATATTTAAAGTATTCTGGAAGTGTGAATTTAAAAGAAATTCAGGCCATTTGCATGACCTGAATTTTATCATGTGAATTTGTCAGTTTTTGTGACTAAAACCCGAATTCAGCCTTGATTGTTCCAAGCCAATCGGCAATTCGCTTATCGGTTAATTCCGGCTCAAAATCTTCATCAATTGGCAAACCTACAAACTTACCATCAACGATTGCTTCAGAATCTTCAAACTCGTAAGTATCAGGGTCAACCTGTCCAACAATCTTTGCATTTAATGGTGCAATTTCTTTGGCTAATCTACCCATCGCATTAACAAAGTGGTCGGGGTAAGTAATGTGGTCCCCTAATCCAAAAAGAGCTACAACTTTTCCTGCGTAGTCAGTTTTACTAACTTCAGGGAAGAATTTTGCCCAATCCGTATTAGAATAATCGGAATCCCAGGTTTCTTTACCTACTGTTGAAATTCCGAAAATGATTTTATCGTATTTCTCTAAATCAGCAACGCTTGCGTCATTAACAGATACCAACTCAATTTTATCTTCACCAATTGCAGCTTGTACTTTTTCTGCTACCCGGTGTACCGATCCTTTTTCAGGACCAAAAAACAATCCTATTTTACTCATGATCAAATATTTTATTGATTATGTATTGCAATATCTCCTCGCGAATATTCACCTAAAATTGATAAGCTGGAAACGTGTTTCAGAATTAAGTGAATGGCACGTTCGTAATTTTTTATTTCATTCCAGTTTAGGTCAACATGGAAAGAGTATTCATTTGGCCTGCCAATTATTGGCACCGATTGAATTTTACTTAGGTTAATTTCATTTTCAGCAAACGTATTTAATACCCTGGCCAGAGCTCCGTAGTAATGGCCTACTTCAAAGCACAATGACGCTTTGTTGTTTTTGTCTTTACTTTCTCCGTGTTTATCGAGCATTAAAAAGCGGGTATAATTCTTTTTGTTTGTTTCAATTCCGGTTTCCAGAACCTCTAAACCATAAATTTCTGCTGAGCGTAAATTGCCTATTGCAACTGCATTCGTCAGTTCGTTTTCTTTTACAAATTTGGCAGAGGCTGCTGTATCCATCTTTTCAAACACTTCAGCATTCGGAAAGTTTTGCTCAATAAATTCTGCGCATTGTTTAATTGCAATCGGGTGCGAATAAATCTGATTAACATCCTTTAGTTTTACACCTTTGTTTGCAATCATATTCATTTGAATGTGAATGTATATTTCACCAAAAATCTTGAGATGATATTCACGAATTAATGCATAGTTATTAAGCAGGCTGCCGGCAATTGAATTTTCAATGGCCATTACGGCAACATCAACCTTATCCTGATCAATTAAATCGCAAACGCTTTTGAAAGTTTTACATTCAACAATTTCAATATCTTCATCAAAATATCTTCTTGCTGCGTCTTCGTGGAATGATCCAGCGATTCCTTGTATAGCTACTTTTTTCATCTGTTTAAAATTTTCAAGAAAAACCGGGGGTAATTGCCCGGGGCAATTTACGTAAAAATGATCGAAATCTTTCCTGTGGTTGTCAATGCAAAATAAAATTAACAAAAAATGAATCTAAAAGGTCATTCTGTTGTCGTTTCAGTTTGCTGATATTTATTGAAAGTCGTTTTAAGCTTTTCTGAAAAATTCTTCCAGTTAAATGATATCGCCAAAATTAAAACGATAATAAAACCAATCAGAAATTTTTCGTTTGCGCTTAGCTTTTTTCGTTTTTTCATTCAAATTTTAATCTTTTGTTCTTTTACTAGTAGTGGGTTCATAAAGTTTCGTTGAAAAACTCATCGGATGACTCTGTTGATATCGAGCATTTTAGTCATCCGGTGAGTGGCACGTTAATTCAAAAACCCACTACTTGTTCGTCATTGAGTTGCCATTTTTATATTGAAGTTGTCAAAAGTTAAATGATAATAGTATGCTATTGAATGGGACAATTGTTTTTTTTACTCTCCCTCTCCTGCTTACAGCAGGCAAGTATCCCTCTCTTTTCGAAGCTACCCTTTATACACATCTTTTATTTGGTAATAACAATCCATTTTATCAACATTTAAATGTAAAATATTCAATTTTGAATAC
>JANQII010000108.1 GCA_028282195.1 Prolixibacteraceae bacterium | reverse complement strand
CACTGTAACAACATATCTTAGTGTCATTAAAATTATGAAACCCTAAAATCCAGAACAATGAAAAAAACTATCCGGATAATAATGGTTGCAGGTATGCTGTTGAA
This sequence comes from Prolixibacteraceae bacterium, assembly GCA_028282195.1. GTDB lineage: Bacteria > Bacteroidota > Bacteroidia > Bacteroidales > Prolixibacteraceae > Sunxiuqinia. The sequence goes on along the minus strand of JANQII010000108.1, from coordinate 25,674 downwards.
TGTTTTAGTTCTTAATGCTCAAACTGACAGGTTTGAAAAAGATTTGCTAAAATTCTTGCAACTAAGTGGCTCAACAAGTACCTACGACCTGATGTACGATCAATTAACACCCCAACTCAAAATGATGAAGCCGGGTGTGCCCGACTCGCTATGGGTCAGCCTCAAAACGGAGGTATTTGATAAGGAAGTACTGGAACTGACCAAACAATTGGTACCGCTCTACAAAAAGCATTTTACCCATCAGGACGTAAAAGAACTGATCAGCTTTTACGAAAGCCCAATAGGTAAAAAGCTTGCTACGAAAACCCCGATCCTTACCCGGGAAGCCATGCAAATGAGCCAAACCTGGGGAATGGAACTGATGGCTAAACTGAATAGTTGGTTGACGGGAAAGGGGTATTGATAACAAATCCTTTAAAAGTATAAATGTGAAAAAAGAATTGAATACTAATGAAATGAGTGTATTAAGTGCCGGATGGACAAGTGGTTCAAAGTTCTGGGATGATTTTGCCTGCGGAATGGGTGGAGCCGTAAATGGAGGAATTATTGGTGCGATGATAGGCGGACCTGTCGGATGGGTCGTTGGAACTGTTGCTGGCACCTTGATAAGTATGGGATGTTCTGCTGGTGCTGAAATGGATCGCGAGTTATAAAACACAGTAGCCTCTTAGCAGATAGTAAGTTTATTAATTAGCTCAAAATGCTAAGAGGCTTTAATCTCATAATAATAAAATAAAAAAATCAAGTAAAGAAAACAAAATATGGACAAAGAAATTAATCGAAAAAAAATAGAGTTAGGATACAATATTGGGGCTTTAATTTCATTAATATTTTGGATATACGCTTTTATTGCTAAAGAATCAGGCTTCGCAATAATGTTTCCTGGTGTTTGTGTATTTACATATTTAGGTGTTCTAATCAGGGGAAGGATCAATTTAAACTCTTGGGGAAATTCTTTATCAAAACAAAAATTCAGTTTGATCTTTGGTTATGTATCAATATTTATAGTCGTATTATTAGAGCTACTGTCCTTATTCTTTAATCTCCTCTAATCTTATAGTGCAGTTAAGTCAACAAGTCTGAAATGACTCCCCTGACACATGATTGTGGTTCTAATAATATGTCAAATTCAAAATACACTCATGAACAAAGCAAGTAATACCCACAAGATGAGCTCCTTGAAACTACTAATTATAATAAGTCTTTTTTCAGTCATTAATTCAATCCTCATTCAAAACCTCATTTCAGAAGAAATAATTTATAATTCCTTCTCAGGAAAATCTTCTTTGGAAATGATCAAAAAAGCCCTTGCTTTTAATCATCGTTTTGGCTGGATTAATTATATTTTGCCCCCATTAATTCTTTTTGTCAATTTTCTCTTTGTAGCCTGCTGCTTATGGATTAGAGGACTACTCATCGGACTTAAGAATAAGTTTCATGAATTTTGGCGTATATCAATCATTTCTGGGATCGTATTTATTTTTTTCTCATACCTCAAAACTGGCATTTTGTATTATTTAAATTATCAAACAATAGGAGAAATAAATAGTTTCCAACCATTATCATTATATAACTTGCTTCGAGATGTAAATACCCCAGTTTATTTACAGTATGCATTAACAGTATTAAATGTACCTGAGCTCTTATACATCGTTGCAATATCACTGTCTTTGAAAAAGACAACTAACATCCCATTCATTAGTGGTCTGATGTTTGTATTAAAATCATATGGAACAGGATTGATCATATGGCTCACCTTGGTAACTTTTTTTCTTATAAGCATAAAAACATGATCAAGACAGCAAGGACTATCAAATCATTAATCCAACTCCTTATGCTGATTATCGCTGCAATATGGTTGTATATTATTTATTCTACATACTCAGTAATTGAACCAAACCAGTTTGTCCCGTCAATTATTTGTGGGAACATTGACAACAACCCCTTCAATCTTGAAATGGTCGACGATCAAAAGCAAATACTATTGATCTATTTCACCATCCATTGTGACTTTTGCCAATTCAAATTAAAAGAATTAGAAAAGCGAGTTCCTGAATTTGGAAATACTGAAGTCGTCATGATTTCGCCAGAACCATTGGATTCTTTGATAGTTTTTAATCAACAACTTCAATTTGATTTATACCCCAACGCAGCCATTTACCATTGCCCCTATGATACTTTGCAAAAACATTTTGGGAAACTGGTAGCACCCACCACTTTTATTTATGGAAAAGATAAAAAGCTGTTGAAAAAGTTTATAGGAGCTACCCGTATTGATGATATGCTTAATGTTATTCAGCAAGAAATGATAAATAACGGAGACCACCCAATGTATGAATAGAAAAGTTATTAATAACACATTTATAAAACAACACGATCAGAGCGATTGTGGAGTTGCTTGCTTGTTATCTGTTTTGCAATATCATGATGGACAAAACAGCCTTGAAAATTTACGTGAGTTAAGCGGAACCACCAAACAGGGAACTACGGTACTTGGTCTTTACCAAGCAGCAAACCAGTTGGGTTTTAAAGCAGATGCTTACGAAGCTGAACTTAAAGATTTAAGAGAATCCGAGCATCTTTCCATTTTACATGTCATTATTGATAATCGCTTGCAACACTATGTTCTTTATTATGGATTTGAACGTGGTAAATATATAATTGGCGATCCGGCACGTGGAATTGTTGAATATACAGAAGAAGAGCTAAAAAAGATATGGAAATCAAAGGCATTACTTTATTTAGAACCCACAGATAAAATTGTCCAACAGAAAACTATAAAAAAAGATAAATGGAACTGGTTTAAATACCTGCTTAAAGAGGATGTAAATTTTCTGACCATCATTTTTATATTGAGTTTATTGATCTCTGTTTTGGGTATGGTTATGGCTATCTTCTCTCAAAAGCTGATTGATGATATCTTACCATCCAAAGATGGAGAGAAGTTAATTGTTAGTTTAGTTTTGGTTGCAATCCTATTGTTCGCCCGTGGATTTATTGGTTACATTGCCGGTTTCTTTGGGATACAACAAGGTAGGAATTTTAATAACCGATTAATTGGACGTTTCTTTGAGAACCTACTATTCCTTCCCAAATCATTTTTTGATAACCGGCGAATTGGTGAATTGGTTGAACGAATGAACGATACCTCTAAAATTCAAACGACCATCGCTAAAATAGTAGGGGAATTATTGAAAAATTTTCTTTTGTTTCTAATAGGGGAAATTGTTTTGTTTATTTACTCTCCTGCCATTGGAGCATTATCTTTAATCAGTTTGCCCCTATTTGGTTTTATTTCCTGGAAGTACCATAAACGAATTGTAAACAGCCAACATGAACTTATGGCTGCGAATGCCCATAAATCAAGTAATTACGTAAATTCAATGAATGGTATCTCTTCCATTAAAAGCAACCATAAAGAAAAGGAATTCTCCAATCTGAACAAGTTAATTTATGGCCTTTTTCAGGACAAGGCCTTTAACCTGGGGAAACTGGGAATCTCCTTGCAAATGGCAGCAGAGTTTGCATCAGTTTTTGTTACTGTTGGCCTGATCGCATTCGGAACCTGGATGGTTTTTGCCGATTTGCTGACAGCCGGAGAGTTAATTGCAATCCTTGGAATAAGTAGCAGCGTTTTCCCTGCAATTGTTAGCCTGGCCTTTGCCAACATTAGTTTGCAGGGAGCTAAAGTTGCTTTTGACCGCATGTATGAATTTTCTGCCATAAAACCGGAATTTGAAAATGAAAAAGGCAAGATCCCAAACCAAAATATCCGGAAGCTTGATGTAAGGAAGCTAAGCTTCCGTTTCCCGGGAAGGAAACAATTATTAAAAGATATTTCACTGAATGCCCAAAAAGGTGAAATTATTAGTCTGCTAGGTGAAAGTGGCTGTGGAAAAACAACCTTTTTAAATATCCTGCAACAATTTTATCCCCCTGAATCAGGAAACATCCTGGTTGACGGTATTAAGCTCAACAAGATCAGCATTCCACAATGGCGGAATAAACTGGCGATGGTTTCCCAGGAAGTTGACTTGTTCAACGGGACATTGATTGAGAATATCTGCCTGGGAGCAACACAAGAACAAATGCAGGAATGTGTCAAGTTTTGTGAAGAAATGGGGTTTCAGCGGTATTTTATGGAATTCCCTCAAGATTATGGGACATTACTGGGTGAGGAAGGAATCAATATCTCCGGCGGGCAAAAACAATTGGTTGGCCTGGCAAGGGCTCTATGGAAAAAACCTCAGGTTCTTTTACTTGATGAACCAAGCTCTGCCATGGATAGAAATACCGAAAACTTTGTTCTGGAACTTCTGGGGAAGCTAAAAGATGAGATGATTGTTATTTTGGTCACCCACCGCATCAAGATAGCCCGTTATTCCGACCGGATTTATATCCTTGAAAACGGGGAAACCTGTTTAAGTGGCAAGCATAAGGATCTGATGCTTTCTGAAAATCTATATAGTCTTTCATTCCAGGAAATTGCAGGTAATGAAAAGTCCGTTTAGAAAATATATTCAACTATATGGTGTACCTGTAGCTTGTGCCGGATGGACCATCTTTTCATTCTGTTTTTACAAGCCCATTGGGATAATCCTCGGGGGAATCGCCTTAATTGCACTATTTACCGTTTTCCGAAAAGAAAGCCTTAAAATCCATTTTATTGATATCACGATATTGGGTATCCTTTTAATTGAACTATTTTCAGTGTTATGGTCTGATAGTTACAGCAGAAGCCATATCTATAATTTGTTCTTTAACACCTTGGTTTATTTTGCGATAAGAACCTTTTTACAGCGAAAAAAGCAAATTGATCTTTTCATAAAGATTATTGCGGGTTTTGTTATATTGCTATCCTTGCTCACAGCCGGTTCATTTTTATTCTTCAAGTTTAACATTGAATATGAAGGTTTCAGCAATCTGGTTAATTTTAAAAGCCTGTTTCATCCATTGGGGTTCTTATTGAATGACTGGGTGGCTGTTCTGCTGATTTCTTTAGCGTTTTTACTTATCTCATTTACCCAATTCAATTTTAAAAGTATCGCGTATAAAATTGATATAATCGGCTTACTATTTTGTTCGTTTGGAATTGTTAGTTCATTCTCCAGGGGTGCATATTTGGCCCTTACAGTTGGATTTTTTACTTTTCTGTTTCTGGCAATTGTTTTAAAAACTGTACCGTATAAAAAGCTTGTACTGATTTTAGCCGGAGCTTGTACTGTGATTATTTTATCAATTTTACCAGTCAGAAAAGAAGTAGCAATAACCGCAGGTTTTTCAGCTACAACCTCCCAGGCAAGGAGTACATCAGGAAGACTGGATTTATGGAATACATCTTTCAAGTTATTTAAAGAAAGACCTTTACGGGGTGTAGGATCAAAAAACTTTTCGTTATATGCAAATTCTTATTTAGCAGAACGGGAAGATGCCACATTTACCGGAAGGGCAACCAATTCCTATTTGCAGTTATTGGTTGAACAAGGCATTATCGGGTTTATCCCATGGGCGGTATTTGTATGTTCATTATTGTGGCTATTGTTTCTCCAAATCCGGGTCCGGAATAAAAACAACTTACAGGCCTTAATCGTTTTTTCGGTTTTAATTGCTGTCCTGTTTCGGGAAATTACTTTTTCTTCCTTTTTTGAACTGCCCCAATTTCAATTGTTGTTTTTTATTTTGGCAGCATGGGTTGTAAACCACGAGAAAAACGACCAATTTAAGTTTACTCTTCCCCGATGGTTATTGCCGATTTTACTATCCGGATTGTTTCTAAGCCTTTCCGGGTTTAAACTGGCATACAATTACTCAAAAAAGAAAAATGAAAAGTTCATCAACGCTTATCAGGATGGAGAATATCAGGAGGCTTTAACTGCTATAAACAAAGCTTTGAAATTTGATAAAAACAACCCTTTACTTCATGCCAATAAAGCCAATCTACTGGTAAAAATGGCTTCAAATGACAGCTTGAAAAAAGAGGCATTACAGTTCTATCAAACGGCTGTAAAACATTCCCCCGTTGACCCCTATTTAAACCATAACCTGGCATGGCTTTACCAGCTTACAGGGAGTGCTGATAGTACACATCACTACATGCAAGAAGCCCGTAATCTGTCAAGGAACTCTGCATTATTTCATATCGGAATATTTGAACTGGCAAAGGAAAATAGGGAACTTAATGGAAACTGGCAACACCTGGAAAAGGCTATTCGCCTGTCACCCGATTTACTGGACTCGGAGTATATCCAAGTGTTGGGGAACAAATATGGTGGAATATTCAGGGGAACATTAAAAAATATTGCTGACAGTTTAACAATTAAAACCGAAAAAGATAACAGTCCCATCCTAAAAAGCCGATTGGGAAAAATTCAATTGCATTTGGGCGATACGGTCTCAGCAATGAAACTTTGGGAGGAAGCTACCCATGAACTACCCAACCTTGACCGACCATGGTACAATATGGCGATGGTAAAACTGGCACAGAAAGATACCAGTACGTTTAAAAGTTATTTAAACCGGTCAATATTACTTGATCCCAGGGATTATCTCTACGCTTTTGCTTATGGCAATTTTTACTACAGCCTGGGACAAAAGAGGGATGCAACCTATTATTATAAAAACGCCCTGTTTAGTTATGCTAACTTATATAACCATTACGTTTTAATAGCCCCTAAATGGTATGGTTATCAAGCATTGCCCAACAATACCCTTCCTCCGGGCCGTCTGCAATCCATTAAACCTTCCATAAGTGAGAATTTGGTCTGTAACAGGCTTATCGAACTGTACAATGATTTAGGAATGAAAGAGGAAAGCTTGTTAACCGGGCAATATCTAAAAGGAAGGATCACAATAAATAAACTGACAAAAAAACTTAACAAAAACGCATTCAATTAAACTAACAAGCTATGACCAATAAAATAATCGCCTATACTTATACCCCCTGGAAGCTCGAGAAAGTGGTTAAGATAATCGTAATTACAAGTTTAATTGTAATTGGAGGGCTAGCCATTTTATTCTCCCGTTTAAGTAAGATGGACCTTGCTCCAGTGGTTGTTTTTCTGCTACTATTGGTACTTGCCCTACTATATCAAATCCTTGCAGTTAGCAGACAGAAACATTCCCAGCAAATGTTGGTTAAAGAGTGGAACTATTATTTTTATAAAAGGTGGAGCAAAGTAGCTTTTGTAATCTGCTATGGAGCTCTGTCGAACCTGCCATTGATCTTTCTCATCTATATCCCTCTTAATTCAACCGGTCATCACTCCTTTCTGTTAATCACGCTACTAATATTGGGGTATCTTCTGCTTTCGGTCTTAAGGGGGTTCTTCGAACTAAAGAAAGTTGAGTATATCCTAAAAACCGGTGAACCAGTTTATGATTTATACGAGCAAGCCAAAAATGAAAACCATGAAAATATTAAATAAACTTGTCCTTCCGTTTTTACTGGTAACGGTTATTTCATTCATTGCCTGGAGGCACTTCGTAAAAAACAATGCGTATTATGCCCCTGCAGGCCGAACAGTTGAATACACATTAAAACTTGCCAGGGATAACAGGCAAGAGTTCGAAAAGGTACTTGAACATTTTAAAGATGATTCGTTGAAACTGGAAGCTGCAAAGTTTTTAATAAAAAATATGCTTTATCATTCATACTATTCTGATATCAACAAGTCTGTTGATATATTAACCAATGATTTAAACGAATATAAAATAAACTATCCTGACACTTCTGAATTATATAGGGAATTAAGAGGAAAATTGATTGATAAAGAAATAAAGGAAACCATGTTGTCGAAAAAGATGACATATCCACATTATGAACTCTTATACGATCACCGAACGATCAAGGCTGACTTTTTAATTGAAAATATTGAGTACGCATTTAAGGCCTGGAAGCTTCCCTGGGCAAAGTCATTCTCATTTGAAGAATTTTGTAATTTTATTCTTCCATACAGGTATGGAGATGAAAAACCAAGACCATGGAGAAAAATTATATTTGAGAAATATAAGTGGATTGCTGATTCATTGATTAATTGTGAAGACGTACATGAAGTAGTCAACCTGATAAATAAAGAATTCAGGTACAAATTGATCCACTCAGAACAATTAAAAAAATATAGATATAAATTGGGTGTCGCCAGTCAATTAGAAACAATGATTTATACAACTTGTTATGATCAATCTGGACTTGGAGTATGCATCCTTCGTTCATTAGGTATTCCCTCATCATTACTTACAATCCCACTATGGGGGAATAATGCTTCGGGACATGTGAATGTGGCTTTTATGGACTCAAAAAAAGATTGGTATCAATATTCCTTTTCATACAAGGGTACCAGGAAAAAAGATGCTGTTAAAGCCCCTAAAATGTATTTGGATTTATTTTCAAATTTTACCGATTTGCAAAATGCGAACAGTCGGGAGTATGATATGACATCTTGTTTTCAATCAGTTGATGACATTAAGATTAATTTCAATAATACAGAAAACCACGATGAAATATATTTGTGCGTATTTGGAGATTTGAGATGGAGCCCTTTAATCAAGGGAGAATACAAAAACAATAAAATAATATTTAAAGATATAGGAATTAAAAATTTGATGTTTCTGCTTGTTGGTGTAAATGATCAACAAATTATTCCGATTAATGCTTTTTCTAAAGATACATTGGGAAATATAAAACAATATATACCGGATTTCTCCAATAAATTCTCAAGCACATTTTATAGAAAATACCCATTTTCAAAAAAAATGAAGAAAAGATGTGAGGATTTAATTCAAGGAGAATTTTTCGCTTTTGCAGATGGAAATTTTAATCAGCCTGTATCTCTTAAAAAAATAACTCATGATCCGGATTACAAAAACACAATTTTCAAGATCAATGATATAAAAACAAAAAAATTGAAATACAGTTTCCCAAAGATCAATACAGAAAAATTTGATGGCCCTTCTGAAATTGCGTTTTACACTACTGAAAATAATCATTTGAAGAAACTGGAAGGGGTATATTATGGATCACCACAATTATCTGAAAATCACATCAAAATACTGACAGATAATGATTTACTATCTTATCTTGAGGTTTGGAATTGCAATGATGTCTTAAGGGACCACAATAGTAACTTTGTCTTTAATGGAGATGCTGAAAATATTTGGGTAGCATTGGAATTGGATACGATTAGGACAGTGACACATGTGGGCATTTGTCCCAGAAATGATAAAAATGGAGTCTATCAAGGTATGGTATATGAATTACTTTACTGGGATCATGACTGGAAAAGTCTTGGGAAGAAAACAGCAACTTCAGATTCCATTACTTTTGATAATATACCAAGCAATTCCGTGCTTTGGTTAAGAAATCACTCTGAAGGAAAAGAGGAAAGAATTTTTACAATTGAAAACAATGAAGTTATTTGGTGGTAAACAATTTAAAGTCAAAAAGCATCAGGTCAAATTTGGTTTATTAAAAATATTGAGTATTGGGATACTTAAATCAAATTATCAGTTTCTAAATGAATAAATCTTAACGAGTAAAGTTCTAGCTTTAGAGCCTATGCAAAAAGAGGCTATCTAAAAGTATTGAAAAGTGGTTTTTAATCAGGACGTAAAAGAACTGATCAGCTTTTAAGAAAGCCCCAACTGCTAAAAAGCTTGCTACTAAGACCCCTATCCTAAGCCAGGAAGCCATGAAAATGGGGCAAACCTGGGGAATGGAACTGATGACCAAACTGAATAGTTGGTTGACGGGGAAGGGGTATTGATGCTTTTAATATATCTAAATAACCTGTTGCGGAATTAATTCAACTCATTGGTTTGCAGCTCGACTCCGCTCACTGCAACATTCAGACCAAGCGAAATATATGACTGACTATTAGTCAATTAAATAATATTTTCGCCAGAGAGTTAGTAATAGATAAAGTACTATTGTAGAGCAAAAGGATAGTGAAGGAAATAGATTATGATACTATTGTTTTTGTTATTGGAAATTCCAAAGGTTGTTTTGTTTTCAAAGTAGATAAAACTATTATTGAAATAGAACAATCTATCATGGAAGTAAGCAAAATACTTAAAGAACAATATTTTGTACAGGTAAATAATACAACCTTGATAAATGGCAAATACTACGCAAACAAAGAGCAAGAGCTACACATAAAAATGCAAGACGGATATTTACATAAGGTATTTCGACGAAGATGGCGAGATTTTTAAGATACACTATATAGTTGAATGGTGAGGAGTGCTAACACCGTAAACACTCGTTTTTTACGAATTAAATATTTTATTATGAAAATCAAAAAGTTAGATTTATTTGCTTCAAAACTGGATGAAGCCGATCTTAACTCTTTAAGAGGAGGTAAGGAAAAGAAAAAGTCAAAGACAAAGTTCAAGTTCAAGACCAAGACTAAGAAAAAATAAACTTTGGTTAATCTAAAAGATAGCTGCCTTTGTCACCAGGTGACTTAAAGGCAGCTTTTTTAAAAACAAATGAATTGGGGGCTAAATACCTGGTTTACTCCAATTCGTCAAAAGAACAAATAGTCTCTGTCATCAATACTAAAAATGTAAAATGATATGTACAAAAAGATATTATTGCTTATTTTATGTGTGTTTTCATTTGGAGTAATATATGGGCAAAAATCTGTATTGTCAGGAACTATTATCGATAAACACTCTAAAACCCCAGTTCCCTATGCAAACGTGATAATTACCTCACCCACGGACTCAACTATTTTGTTGGGTGCCATTACCAATGACAATGGGAGATACATAGTAGAAAAAATACCACAGGGTACTTATACTATAAGCTATAGTTTCATTGGATATAAAACAGTAAAAAAAGAAAACGTAGAGGTTAAGGCAGGCAAAAACGAGTTCGTTATTTGTGAATTGGAGCCAACAAGCGAAAGCTTAGATGAAATCACCATTAAAGCAAGCAAACAAGCTGTAAGCTACAGGGTTGATAAAAAAGTGATTGATGCTAAAAGTTTCCCCGGTGCCAATGTTGCCATGGATTTACTGGAAAACATACCTTCTGTACAGGTCGATTATGATGGCAAACTCACCTATCGTGGCGATGGAACTTTTAGGGTTTTTGTAAATGGGAAACCGGTTGCCAATGGAGAAGAAAAGTTAAGACAAATAACAACTGGTAAAATCGAACGAATTGAGATCATTACCAATCCCTCGGCCAAATATGATGCAGAAGGAACTGCAGGTATAATACAAGTAATCTTGAAGCGAAACCGACTGGAAGGATATGCTGTTAGCTCAAGCGCACAGGTTACCACACAGGGGGCTTATGATTGGACAACATCCATTGAAAAGCAAGACAAAAAAGGCGGTTGGTATTTTAATACACAACTTGGCAACCATGTCAGCCATATTCTGGATATTGAAGAAATCCAAAACATTCAACAAGGAAATAACCACTACAAAATAAGAACAGATAAGAAAGAAAAATCCAGTTTGTTTAATGATTGGTTTGAGTTCGGTTTGAACTATGATATTACCAATAAGCATTACATTGATTTTTCAACTTATGTTAATGTATTTAAAAATACGAACGTTAAAACAATTACCGGAAAAGTTAGTGAGCAATTAAACGAATTCGCTGAAGTGGAATATGGTTTGGAAAGTGATTGGGATTTGTATTACCGATATTTGGGAGCAACTTTAACTTATGAGTATGCATTTAATAAAGACAGATCGCATTTATTCTCTACTTATTTTGATTTAACGACCTACTTGCACCCACTCAATGAAGAACAGGCAGACAATAAAATCTATCCAGCTTATAACGAGAAACCAGGCTACAAAAGTAAGGAACATAACGAACTCATTTTTGAAGCCAAAATAACTTACTCCAACGAAATTTCAGAAAAGTCATCATTTGAATCCGGAGCATCGGTTTACTTCGATCACATTCCCAAAGTAACATCCATAAGCGGGACCTATGGCGAAAACAATGAACTCATCCCTTTCCCCGATGAACCCATAGACCAGGAGATTGATTTTATCCAGGATGTTTATTCGGCTTTTGCAGTGTTTAAAAGTTCGTTCAATAAGTTTGAGTATCAAATTGGGACCAGGTCAGAATATACATTTCGAAGATCAGATTATCGTTATAAATCTTCAGAAGGAAATGAAATCCTTGTCCCGGCCGATAAAGAATTTGTCGATTTTTTCCCTTCTCTTCATACATTGTACAATTTTAGTGACACACACCAGTTGGGGTTTAGCTATTCAAAACGCATAGAGCGTCCCAGCTATTGGGAACTGATCCCACTTAAACAGTACTTCACTCCATATATGCATTATACTGGCAACGGGAACCTGATCCCGTCTTACGCCAATGCCTTTGAGTTGGTGTACAAAAAAAACTGGGATGACAATTATTTTGGTACTGAGGTATTCTCCAGAAATATCGACAATGTAATTCAAAACTACACCCGTACCGATGCGAAAAACATGCTTTTGATGACGCCTGAAAACGTGGGGGATTCATGGAGTACAGGCATCGAAGTGATGTTTGGATTGGATGTAATAAAAGACTGGAATGTAAATCTCTCATCAAGCCTGTTTATGTATCGGTTAAATATTGATATTGATGATGTTGACGAAACGGAGAATCAACTCCGCAGCGACCACAGAATCAACAACACATTTAATTTATTCAAAAATTTCACCTTTAAATTTGACTTGAATTACAAAAGCCCTGAAATAAAGGCCCAATCAAAACGAAAAGGATATTTTTTCTCCAACCTGGCTCTAAGGAAAAGCTTTTTAGATGACAAATGGCAAGTACAAATCGCGGCTACAAACATTTCCAATAGCATACGATACGAACTCGATGAGAACGGACCTGACTTTGATATCCTGACCAATTACATAAGGCGGCCATATTTTTCATTTAAACTGACATACAGTTTTAATAATCAGAAATAAAACGTGAATACAGGATATGGCATTTTTTGATTGTTTCCTTCAGACAGATGCAATGGACTGCGGTCCTACTTGCTTAAAAATGATTGTTAATCATTATAAAAGAAGTGTATCCATCAGTTATTTGCGAGACATTACTTACACTTCTCGGGATGGTGTATCTATTTTATCATTGTGCGATGCTGCTGAGAAAATTGGGTTTAAAAGTTCAGGTGTAAAAATAACTTTAAAGCAACTAAAAGAGGAAGCCCCACTACCCTGTATTCTACACTGGAAGCAAAATCATTTTGTAGTTCTTTATGCCGTTAAAGGCAAAAACAGGATAAGAAAAGAAACCATGTTTTATATTGCCGACCCAGGAATTGGTAACATTGTTTACAACTGGTCTGATTTGCAAAAGCATTGGATTAATACCAAAACAAATAGTGTAGACATGGGGGTTGCATTATTATTAGAACCTTCCCATGAATTTGAAAATTTCGAAGCTGCGCAAGAAGAACTGCATAGCATTCGATTTCTTTACAGGTATTTCATTCGCTATAAAAAATACTTTTCACAACTACTTTTGGGTTTGTTACTGGGAAGTACCTTCCAGTTAATTTTGCCCTTTCTTACACAAGCCGTTGTTGATAGAGGTATCTCTAATAAAGATATAGACTTTATATATTTGGTGTTGATTGCTCAGCTAGTACTTATTATCAGCAAAATGTCGGTAGAATTCATACGGCGTTGGCTCTTGCTCCACATCGGTACCCGAATAAATATATCCCTGATTTCAGATTTCTTCATCAAACTAATGAAACTCCCAATGCACTATTTTGACAAGAAACTTTCGGGAGACTTAATGCAAAGAATTGAAGACCATGAGAGAATAGAAGATTTTATAACGACCCGTTCATTGGAGACAGCTTTCTCTTTTTTCACTCTGGTGATATTTGGAATTGTACTGTTCTCTTACAGTGTTAAAATCTTCTTTATCTTCCTTATAGGTAGTTTTCTTTATTCCATTTGGATCATATTGTTTTTAAAGAAACGCCGTCAACTGGATTTCAAGCTATTTGCATTGCGTTCAGAAGAATATGCAAAAACACATCAGCTTATCCAGGGAATGCAGGAAATAAAACTTCAAAATGCGGAAAAAAGAAAACGCTGGGAATGGGAAGAGGTGCAAGCAGATTTATTCAAGGTCAACATATTATCTTTGAAATTGGAACAAAAGCAAGAAGTTGGCAATATCTTTATAAATGAAACTAAAAATATCATAATTACCATTGTAGCTGCACTGGCGGTAATTAAGGGTGATATGACTTTGGGGATGATGATGGCAACACAATATATAATTGGCCAGTTGGCATTACCAATCGAACAAATTGCGAAACTCGCACATGATTACCAGGACGCAAAAATGAGTTTGGAAAGAATTAATCAGGTTCATAACCAAGAAAACGAGGCATGTTACAATTCCTCGTCCTTTCGAAAGCTGAAAAGTGCGAACATTCAAGTCAACAACTTGACTTTTCAATACGAAGGGCCACGCTCTCCAAAAATTATACACGATCTAAACCTTACCATTCCTCAGAATAAAGTCACAGCAATAGTTGGTGTAAGCGGTAGCGGTAAAACAACCCTGATAAAATTGCTTTTAAAATATTATGATGCCGTTAAAGGAGCAATTTCGGTAGGTGGAGTAAATATTATTGAAATGAACGCTACATATTGGCGAAACCAATGCGGAGTAGTCATGCAGGACGGTTTTATCTTTTCAGAAAGCATTGCGCAAAATATTGCAGCCAGTTCTAATGAAATCGACAAAAATAAACTTCTTTATGCAGCCAAAACTGCCAACATCCACGATACCATAATGAACATGCCCCTAAAATATGATACCATTATCGGTCAAGACGGTCAGAACCTTAGTCAAGGGCAACGCCAGCGTATACTCATAGCTCGTGCAGTGTATAAAAACCCTGACTTTTTGTTCTTGGACGAAGCCACCAATGCCCTTGATGCCAACAACGAAAAAGCCATATTGGACAACTTGCAGGAGTTTTACAAGGGCAAAACCGTAGTAGTGGTAGCCCACAGGTTAAGCACCGTAAAAAGTGCCGATCAAATAATAGTGCTTGACAAAGGTACCATAGCAGAACAAGGCACACATGCGAAGCTTACTGCCCTGAAAGGTAAATACTACAACCTGGTGAAAAATCAATTAGAATTAGGAAAATGAGTGAAAACCAAGAAATCGAGTTGCGCAGCGAAAAAGTCCGCAATATCATTGGGCAAATTCCCTCGCGAATAGTCCGCATGGGCATTACTGTTATTTTTGTGGCACTTATGGCATTACTGGCGGGTGCTTACCTTTTTCGTTTTGATTATGTTATTGATATCCCGGCAAAGCTGTACCCCGAAAATAACAATACGTACTACACCCTTGATATACCACAGAATAAAATCAGGCATCTGAAAACCGAACAGAAACTCGTGATAACCGTACACAATGAAAATAGTTTTACAACAACCATTCAACATATTGACACGATAATGCGAGTAAATCAAAAACACAGCTATTTTGGGGTACGTGGTATTTTAGATAACGATAAGATAAAGGTAGATGTTCCCACGAAAGCACAGGCTAAGATTTATATTGGTAAAACCAATAGTATCGATTTTATATTAAATCGATAACCCTACATTCTGTAACCTGTGTTTTTGTATCGTTGTTTCATCTATTATTACCATTTTATTTTAGTGTTAGAATTAATAGAATGTCTCCCATAAATTGATAAACCAAACTTGTCCCTATTGTAAATTCACACCCTGACTTTTTGAGACACCTTCCATTTGAAATATTTTGAGTTGCATTAATCAGGAAAATATCCCCGAATAATTCCTCGTTTAGAGTCTTTAACAAATAACAGAATTTCATCCCTCTCAGGAGTTGCAGACATTTCTGCTTCAATAATCTCGACAGCCTGTGCTGTATTTAATCCTTTTTGATAAATGTACCTGTAAATCTCCTGGATTTCGCGGATTTTTTCATTATTGTAACTACGTCTTCTCAACCCAATGGAGTTGATGCCAACATAAGAAAGAGGTTCTCTTCCTGCCTTTATAAATGGAGGAACATCTTTTCTTACAAGTGACCCTCCGGACAACATTACGTGAGAACCAATACGACAAAATTGATGGATGGCCGACATACCTCCAATAATTGCCCAGTCATCAACAATTACTTCACCGGCTAGCTGAGTGCTGTTAACCAAAATTACATTGTTACCAACTATACAATCGTGAGCAACATGCACATAAGCCATAATTAAGCAATTGCTTCCAACAACTGTTCTTCCTCTCGCTACAGTACCACGATTAATTGTAACACACTCCCTGATCGTTGTATTATCACCAATTTCTACAATTGAATACTCCCCCTTAAATTTTAAATCCTGAGGGATCGCTCCAATAACTGCACCTGGAAAAATCCGACAGTTTTTACCAATTCGGGTTCCAGGTAAAATAGTAACATTTGAACCAATCCGGGTTCCTTCGCCAATTTCTACATCATTATCAATTGTAACAAAGGGTTCAATAACCACGTTGTCTGCTACTTTCGACTGGGGATGTACATAAGCTAATGGTTGTTTCATTTTATGCTTTTTTCAATAATTTTCTACGCTTTTACTATCTGTGCCATGAAATCTCCCTCTGCTACTACCGTATTTCCAACGTAACAGAGCCCTTTCATATTAGCAATTCCTCTTCGAATAGGGGATGTTAACTCAATTTTAAAAACAAGAGTATCTCCGGGAACTACTTTTTTACGAAACTTAACATTATCAATTCGAATAAAGTAAGTTGAATATCTCTCTTTTCTATCATGTAGCACATATAAACCTCCACACTGAGCCATAGCTTCTACAATTAAAACCCCGGGCATTACAGGCTCGCCGGGGAAATGTCCCTGAAAGAAGGGTTCATTTACGGTAACATTCTTAACTCCAACAATATAATTATCTTTGATCTCAACAACTTTATCTACCAATAAAAATGGGAAACGATGCGGTAAAAAAGTTTTCACCTCGTTAACATCCATCAATGGTTTTTTTGTTAGATCATATTTGGGTATTTCAGCGGTTTTCTTTTGCTTGAGAATTTCTTTCTTTAGGATTTTTGCAAATTCAGTATTGATTTTATGGCCTGGTTTGTTGGCAATAATACGCCCTTTAATGCGCATACCTGCCAAACTAAGGTCACCAATTACATCAAGCAACTTATGGCGTGCACATTCATTATCAAACTGTAAATCAAGATTATTCAATATACCTTGATCTTTCTTTATTTCAACATGCTCATGATTAAACAGATCTGCGATTCTGTCAAGTTCTTTCTGGCCAACCACCCGGTCCATTATCACGATAGCATTATCAAGGTCGCCACCTTTTACCAGGTTGTTTTGAAGAAGAAATTCCAGTTCCCTCAAAAACACAAACGTTCTGCATGCGGAAATTTCAGTTTTAAAATCGGAGATACTATCCAATGTAGCAAATTGGTTATTCAACACACTGGAATCAAAGGAAATCATCACGTTCAGATTATAATCTTCATCCGGAAGTGCTATAATTTCTGATCCGGTCCCAGGATCTTTATATGAAATCTTTTCCTTAATTTCAAGGTATTTTCTTTCAGCATCCTGTTCTATTACCCCTGCTTTCTCAATCGCTTCAACAAATAATTTCGAGCTACCATCTAAAATTGGAACTTCCTGATTATCTATCTCGATCAGTACATTATCAAGATCCATTCCGGTTAAAGCAGCAAGAGAATGCTCAATTGTACTTAAACGTGCTTCTCCATTGGCAATAACAGTACCTCTTGAAGTGTCTGTAACAGAATTTGCATCAGCCTCCAAAATTGGTTTTTCGGGTAGATCAACCCGTTGAAATTTAAATCCGTGATTTTCAGGAGCAGGTTTAAATGTCATAATCACCTGTACCCCCGTATGTAATCCTTTACCGCTTAGAGAAAATTCGCGTGCTAAAGTTTTTTGTTTCAAGGTCATTTTATATCGTTTTCCAGGATTCTAACCCTCCTGTTTAGATTTTAGTTCTTTTAATTCCTTCTTTAACTCATTTAATTGCTCACGCATTTGTGGCAAACGCCTGAATACAACATATGTTTTCAATGCTTGATCAATATCCATTGCTGGTGTCCCAAGTACTGTTTTATCTGATTTGATACTATTAGACACTCCAGTCATCGGCCCAATTTTAACATTATCCCCAATTGTAATATGCCCGGAAATACCAACCTGTCCACCGTACATGTTATTTTTTCCAACTTTAGTCGAACCAGCTATGCCGACCAAAGCAGCCATTACTGTATTCTCTCCAACTTCACAGTTATGGGCAATCTGGATCAAATTATCGAGTTTAACCCCTTTTTTAATAATTGTCGATCCCATTGTCGCACAATCAATGGTTGTATTTGCACCAATCTCAACATCATCTTCTATAACTACATTGCCCAATTGAGGGATCTTCCTGTATGAGCCATCCTCTTTAGGTGCAAAGCCAAACCCATCAGAGCCAATAACAGCTCCGGCGTGAATAATACAGTTAGAACCGATAATAGAATTATCATAGATTTTGGCTCCTGCAAAAATTATAGTATTGTCTCCTATTATAACATTGCTACCCACAAAAGCCTGAGGATATATTTTAACATTATCACCTACTTTCGAAGACATCCCAATATACGCAAATGCACCAAGGTAAAGGTCTTTCCCGGTACTGGCAGATTCATCGATAAAAGAGGGTTGCTCAACTCCTGACTTTTGCTTCTGAAACTGATCAACCAAATCCAATAAAGAAGCAAATGCCTGGTAAGCATCATCGACCCTGATAAGTGTTACATTGAGTTCTTTTTCGGGGTGAAAATCTTTATTCACAAGAACTACCGAAGATTTAGTCTCGTAAATGAATTTTTCATACTTGGGATTAGCCAAAAAGGAGAGTGTCCCAGGCTTTCCGTCTTCAATTTTCGATACATTATTTACGCTAACGTTAGCATCACCTTCAACCGTACCTTGCAGAAAGTCAGCAATGTTCTGTGCTTTAAAATCCATAATTATCTTCTTGGCGCGATGCAAAAATAGGTTTAAATTACTTAATGTCCAATTCTTTCGGATAACAGATAAAATATTTACGTACTGTTTGAGAAAGGTTGGAAAGGTTAATGTCGGATGCATCATTGATCTCTTTCACTTTACCATTTTTCATTAATATGTTAATTTTACCTATTGATCCTGCATACGCACTATTTGTAATTGAGTCCTGAATTAAGTAGTAATTATAATGGTTTTCATCTACCTCAAAAAAGTCATGGATCTTACTCTTAAATTCATCAATTTTCTTTTTGGGGAAAGCCCTGTCTTTAATCTTAATCCGAAACAATTTCCGGTTAATCAAACAATCTGACAAATAAGCCAAAATTTTATCCTCATGATTCACCCATTGTTTAATGGCTGATATTAAATCATTATCATCCAGCTCGGTAAATAGTTCAAGCATGCTTTTGCCTTTGTAAGTTTCTGTGGAAGAAAATTGTTCAATTGTAATTTTTTTCTTCAAAAAGACGTGTAAGGCCGGAGATGCAAACAAAGCCCCCCCTGATAAAACAACTGCTTTAGCCCTGAGAAGCACATTAACCAGCAAGTACTCAGCCGATAAAACAGTTTTATGCAAATAAACCTGCCAGTACATTAACCTTCTGGCTATTAAAAATTTCTCAATTGAATAGATGCCTTTATATTCCACAACCAGTTCATCGTTTCTTACATTCAGCATCTTTATAATCCGGTCAGAGCCTACAGTTCCTTCGGCCACTCCGGTAAAAAAACTATCTCGTCTCAAATAATCCAACCTGTCCATATCCAACTGGCTGGCGACTAACTGATGCAGAAACTTTTTTGTATATTCATTTTTAAAAATCTGAATTGCCAGGCTCAACTTACCATCAAACTGAATATTCAAATCTTCCATCAACAATGCTGAAACCTTTTCATGAGGTATCCCTTCTACAATCGTATTTTCCAACACATGCGAAAATGGCCCGTGACCAATATCGTGTAACAAGATTGCGACAGCAACAGCTTCAGCTTCATCATCAGTTATTTTAATTCCTTTTAACCGAAGCGTGTTTACAGCTAAACGCATGAGATATGTAGCTCCTATGGCATGTTCAAAACGAGTATGATTGGCACCGGGAAAAACAATGCACGAAAGCCCTAATTGCTTAATCCTTCTTAATCGTTGAAAGTAAGGATGTTCAATTAAGTCGAAAATAAGATCAGATTGGATTGTAATAAATCCAAAAACAGGATCGTTTATAATTTTTTTTTTGTTTGTCTTCAAGCCTTTATGCGATCAATTCCCTAAATAGACAAAAACAAAAGTAACAAACTTTTTTTTACTGAAAATTGAATACGATTGAAGCAATTCATAACAGTTAATTTTTTGCTGAAAATCATCTATTTCCATTATTTTGAGATTTGAATGTAAATTCTTATTTTTGCGCTGGCAATTGGAAGATAACCGTTTGTAGGGGACCAAAAGTCCCCTATTTTATTGATTAGAATTTATGATCGAGCAAAACAAAATAGTTCAACTTGTCGAGGAAAAACTTACAGATGAGCAATTTATTGTAAGTATTAATGTTAGTCCTTCGAACCAAATTTCAGTTTTAATTGATAGTTTTTCGGGACTAACAATTGATCATTGTGTTAAACTTAGCAGACATATTGAAGGCAAGCTTGATCGTGAAGTTGAAGATTTTGAGTTACAGGTATCTTCTGCCGGGCTTAGCGAGCCATTTAAAATTCACAAACAGTTTGAAAAAAACAAAGGGAAAGAAGTTGAAGTTGTGATGAACGACGGCATAAAACTTGAGGGTATTTTAAAAGAAATTGACGATGCCGGTTTTGAGCTTGAAACATCAAAACGCGAAAAAGTAGAAGGTCACAAGAAAAAACAACTAATTACCCGAATTCATCGTATAGAATTTGATCAGGCTAAAACAGTAAAAAATAGTATAAAATTTTAAAAGCGGGGCAAGATGGATACCATTAATCTTATTGATACGTTTTCCGAATTTAAGGAGCTCAAGAACATTGACCGGGTAACTATGATGAGTGTACTCGAAGATGTGTTCCGCAATGTGCTGCAAAAAAATTACGGAACCGACGAAAATTTCGATATCATCATCAACATTGACAAGGGTGATTTTGAGATATGGAGAAACCGCGAAGTTGTTGAAGATAGTGAAATTGATGACCCAAATACACAAATCACTTTAACTGAAGCTAAAAAAATCGATGACGATTATGAGGTGGGTGAAGAAGTTACTGATGAGGTTAAATTAGAACATTTTGGAAGAAGGGCAATCTTAAACCTTCGTCAAAATTTGGCAAGCCGTATTCTTGAACTTGAAAAGGATCATATTTACGGTAAATACAAAGATAAAATTGGGGACATTGTTACTGGTGAAGTTTACCAGGTATGGAAAAAGGAAATTCTTATTCTTGATGATGAAGGAAACGAATTAATTCTTCCAAAAACGGAGCAAATTCCGACTGATTATTTTAGAAAAGGGGATAACCTCAGAGCTGTAGTTTACAAGGTTGAATTAAGAAATAATAACCCGCTTATTATTCTTTCCAGAACATCTCCGGTCTTCCTTGAACGTTTGTTTGAACTTGAAGTACCTGAGATTTTTGATGGACTTATTACGATTAAAAAGATTGTTCGTGTTCCCGGAGAGCGGGCTAAGGTTGCTGTTGAATCTTATGATGAACGTGTTGATCCGGTTGGAGCTTGTGTGGGTATGAAAGGTTCCCGTATACACGGAATTGTTCGTGAACTTCGCAATGAAAATATTGACGTGATTAATTACTCAGCAAATGTGCAGCTGTTTATTCAGCGCGCACTGAACCCTGCTAAAATTACATCTACCAAAATTCACGAAGAAGAGAAAAAAGCAGATGTTTACCTAAAGCCTGATGAAGTTTCGCTGGCAATTGGTAAAGGTGGCTTAAACATTAGACTTGCCAGCCAGCTTACAGGATATGAAATTGACGTTTACAGGGAAATGGCTGAAGATGATGAAGATGTGAATCTGGACGAATTCTCTGATGAAATCGAAGGATGGGTTCTTGACGAATTAAAATCAATTGGTTGTGACACAGCGAAAAACGTGCTATCATTAAGCCGTGCTGATTTGATTAAGAGAACAGACCTGGAAGAAGAAACTATTGATGATGTATTAAAGATACTTCGTTCAGAGTTTGAATAAGTAGATTAAAAAAACAGCCCAACTATTGGGTATTTAATAAATTGAGTATAAAATTGCAGTGAATTTTCTGCGTGGCTTAATTATTAGAAGTATAACAACAGATTGAGTATATGGCAATTGGCGAAAAAAGTACGCGACTAAGTAAAGTTGCAAGAGAATTTAACGTTGGGATTTCAACAATCGTCGAATTTTTGCACAAAAAAGGGTTCGATGTTGACTCAAATCCTAATACAAAAATTTCTCCTGAAGCTTATGGTTTGCTTGAGAAAGAATACAAAAGTGATATCTCTCTGAAAAAAGAGTCTGAGAAGATAAACTTAAAAAGTCATCGGAGTAAACAAGAAGTGATTACCCTTGAAGAAGAAGAGACTGAAGTTTCTCAGAAGGAAGAAGAACTATCAGAAGAAAAAGCTCCTGTAACTAATGTTGGCAGTTCTCCCAAAGAGCCAGTTGCCGCGAAACCTGCCACAACAGAGGAAAAGATAGTTGAGCCAAAGCCAGACAAGAAAGATACTACTCAGCCTAAAGTTTTAAGGAAAATTAATCTTGATGACCTAAAACCTAAGAAAAAAGTTGAAAAGGTAAAGGAAGAACCCAAAGCTGAGCCTGTTAAGAAAGAAGTAAAAGAAGAACCTGTTGAAGAAAAAAAGAAAGAAAAGGTTCAGGAAAAAATAGTTAAAGAACAAGCTACAGAACAAGTAGCCGAAGAACCCAAAGAGGTTAAAACCGACATCCCAAAGGTTGATGAGGTAAAAGTTGTTGGAAAAATTGATCTATCAACCATCAATCAAAAAACCCGCCCTGCGAAAAAGACAAAGAAGCAAAAAGAAGAAGAGCGTAAAGAACGCATCAAACTGAAAAAAGCCAGCAAAGCTGAAAAAAGTAATGGAGAGAATAAACAAATTGAAACTAAAGTTGACAAATTATCTGGTCCAACTGTAGTAGGAAAAATTAATCTCCCTAAAAATAAACCTGTCGCTTCTTCTACTGACGAGAACTCCCAAAATCAAAAGAAAAAAAGGCGTCGTATCCAAAAGGATAACAACTCTAAAGTAAATGTTGGTAATAAGCAGCAAGGTGGAGGAAGAGCTAACCAACAACAAGGCAAAGGGAAAAAACGTGTCATCAAGAAAGAAGTTAGCGAGGAAGATGTACAAAAGCAAATTAAAGATACCCTAGCAAGGTTAACTTCAGGAAAGCAAAAGTCGAAAGGTGCCAAGTATCGTCGTGACAAACGACAAGCTGCCAGTGAAAAAGCTGCTGCTGAAGTTGAAAAGCAATCGGCAGAAAAGAATATATTGAAAGTAACAGAATTTGTTTCTGTTGCTGAACTTGCAACCATGATGAATGTAAGTGTAAACCAAATTATTTCATCATGTATGGCACTTGGTTTATTTGTATCAATCAACCAAAGGCTTGATGCAGAAACAATGTCAATCGTTGCTGAAGAATTCGGCTACGAAGTTGAATTTGTAAGTGCAGACATTCTTGAGGCAATTGAAGAGGACGACGAAGAACCGGAAGAAGTACATCAACGCGCACCAATTGTTACTGTAATGGGACACGTTGACCACGGGAAAACTTCATTACTTGACTACATTCGGGATACTAATGTAATTGCCGGTGAGGCAGGTGGTATTACCCAGCATATTGGAGCTTATCACGTAAGCCTTGAAGACGGTCGTATGATTACTTTCCTTGATACTCCGGGTCACGAGGCATTTACAGCAATGCGTGCAAGGGGTGCCCAGGTAACCGATATTGCTATTATTATTGTTGCTGCTGATGACGACATCATGCCGCAAACAAAAGAAGCCATCAACCACGCACAAGCAGCAGGTGTACCTATTGTTTTTGCCGTAAATAAAATTGATAAACCTGGCGCTAATCCTGACAAAATTAAAGAAGGACTTGCTAACCTGAACTTCCTTGTTGAAGAATGGGGTGGTAAATATCAGAGTCAGGACATTTCTGCAAAGAATGGTACGAACATAGAAGATCTACTTGAAAAAGTTCTTCTTGAAGCTGAACTTCTTGAATTAAAGGGAAATAAAGATAAAAAAGCAACAGGTACTATTGTTGAATCATCGTTGGATAGAGGACGCGGTTATGTTGCAACCATGCTTGTTCAAAACGGGACACTTCGACAGGGCGATATCGTTTTAGCCGGGCAGTTTTACGGACACGTAAAAGCAATGTTTAACGAGCGTAACCAACGAATTGACGAAGCCGGTCCATCAGAACCGGTAATCATTCTCGGGTTGGATGGTGCACCGCAGGCAGGTGATAAATTTGTAGTATTTGACAATGAGCGTGACGCAAGACAAATTGCTAATAAGCGCGAACAACTTGCCCGTGAGCAAGGCTTGCGTACACAAAAACATATTACGCTTGACGAAATTGGTCGTCGAATTGCAATTGGAAACTTCCAGGAGTTGAACTTGATTGTTAAAGGTGATGTGGATGGTTCAATCGAAGCACTTTCTGACTCTCTGATCAAACTTTCTACTGAAGAAATCCAGGTAAATGTAATTCACAAAGCGGTTGGTGCTATTTCCGAATCTGACATTATGCTGGCAACTGCTTCTGATGCAATTGTTATCGGCTTCCAGGTTCGCCCTAGTTTACAAGCCCGTAAGGTGGCTGAAAAGGAAGAAGTGGATATCCGCTTATACTCCATCATTTACGATGCAATCAACGAGATCAAGTCTGCAATGGAAGGTATGCTTTCCCCGGATATAAAAGAAGAAATTACCGGAACTGCAGAAATCCTTGAAACCTTTAAGATTACAAAAGTTGGAACAATTGCTGGCTGTATTGTTCGCGATGGTAAAATCAACCGCAATAGCAAAGTTCGCTTAATCCGTGAAGGAATTGTAATCTACACCGGGGAACTTGGTTCATTGAAACGTTTTAAAGATGATGTGAAGGAAGTTCAAAAAGGTTATGAATGTGGTTTGAACATTGAAAGCTACAACGATATTAAAGTTGGCGATATGGTTGAAGCATACCACGAAGTTGAAGTTGCAAAATCACTTTAGAAATACCTTATACAACAATACTGAATCCGGCTCATACGAGTCGGATTTTTTTGGGATCACTTCATAATCCGGGTTGGTTTTATTGAATTAATTAAACTATCAGGTAGAGTGGTAATATGGCTATACGGCACTTCAACGAAACGGGCAGCGCGGTTTTTTAACCGCAAAGAAGCCTTGGGGGGAAGATGAAAAATTTGGGTTGCGTGTTTCAGGTTACCTGCCTAGGGCAGGCAGGCGTGTTTCGGGGTTTGATAGGACGGGAGATTCATTCCCAAATGCCTGGGTCCTTGATTATAACGAGTATCAAGTATCGAGAACCTGAAATCATATCCCGTAGGGATTAAAT
>JANQII010000096.1 GCA_028282195.1 Prolixibacteraceae bacterium | reverse complement strand
AGTTCATGAAGTTTCGTTGAAAAACTCATCGGATGACTCTGTTGATATTGAGCACTTTAGTCATCCGATGAGTAACACGTTAATTCAAAAACCCACTACTATTAGAACCCAGAGTCCAGTAAGCTCGATCAGGAAAGTGTGCTAAGGTCATTATAAATAAATTAGCAAAGTATGAAAAGCGAAATGGCGAAGGAGCGAAATGGCGAAACCAACAAAGAGAAACGTCATCCCGTCCGGCAGCTGCCGGCAGGATGACGGGGTGTGGTGGAACGATCCGAGAATCTGAAAAATGAAGTTATATAGTAGAATCCAGAAAGTTATAGGTTAACAGAACTTTGCAACTTTGTAACTCATTCTTCTTAATAGTCATAATTCAGTTGGGTATGGGTTTTATCCATCGATGTAAAATCTGATCAATAAATCAACATAATTTCCAGAATAATTTTAACATCAGAAATGTAAATGTTATTTTAGGCTGGCAAATGGACACAGGATATGAATCAATTAAATGAGATTTTATCATTAATAGACGGATTTATCGGCGGTAGCGATTGGTTCGTTTTTTTACTTTTAGGCACAGGCTTCTTTTTTACGCTTTACCTTAAGTTTCCACAATTTCGCTATTTAAAGCATTCAGTCCGGATTGTCCGTGGAAAGTTTGATAAAGAAGGGGACGAAGGTGATACTTCCCACTTTCAGGCATTAACTACTGCATTGTCTGGTACAGTTGGTACAGGTAATATTGCAGGGGTTGCACTTGCAATTCACCTCGGTGGCCCTGCCGCATTATTTTGGATGCTGGTTACCGCTTTGTTGGGTATGACAACCAAATTTGTGGAGGTAACACTTTCTCATAAATACAGGGAAAAAGCTGAAGATGGTTCAATTGCCGGTGGTCCCATGTACTACATGAAAAACCGCTTAAACCTGAAGCCCCTTGCTTTTATCTTCGCGTTTGCTACTGTTTTGTCTTCTTTTGGAACAGGAAGTTTGCCTCAAATCAATTCAATTGCAGATTCTGTTTTTTCAACGTTTGGTATTAATAAAGTTTTAACCGGGGGAGTTTTGGCATTGCTGTTGGGTTTTGTAATTATTGGAGGAATTAAACGAATTGCAAAAGTTACATCACGATTGGTACCAACAATGGCTTTTATTTATCTGCTGGGGGCTTTTGCTGTTATTTTTTACAACTACGATAATATTATTCCATCGTTAGTGGCTGTTTTTAAGGATGTATTTACAGGGAGTGCTGCCACAGGAGGTTTCCTTGGTGCAGGGTTTGCCTACGCTTTTAACCGGGGGGTAAACCGTGGGCTTTTCTCGAATGAGGCAGGGCAGGGGTCAGCTCCGATAGCGCATGCTGCAGCACGAGCTCATGAACCTGTGTCGGAGGGCTTGGTTGCTTTGCTTGAACCCTTTATTGATACGATCATAATTTGTACCATTACCGGCCTGGTTATTCTTTCATCTGGTGTTTGGACTGAAAAGCTGGATAATCAGTTTGAAAATGCTGATTTGAAAATATTAGCTGTAAATGTTTCCGATCAAACAGAAGAAGGTAGGGAAGAGTTAGGTAATTTCTTGCTGGGAGAAGGTGATTTAGAACTATTTTCGGGTGAATTGATGGTTGAAAATGGAAAAATTATCAACCAGCCTACAATTCTGCATGCCCGATCAGTAGCGGAAAATGTTGAAGTTATTAACAATGGGAAAAAGTTCAGCGGGAAACTTGAGGTAGATGATGGACGTATCGTTAATTCAGAACAGGTCCAGTTGCACGGAAAATCTTTGCTTCATAGTGCACCACTGACAACCGAAGCATTCACGAAAAGCTGGCTGGGGCCTTATGGCAGGTATATTGTCGCAATTGGCTTATTACTTTTTGCATTTTCAACTGCCATATCATGGTCGTATTATGGCGATAGGGCTGTGACATATATGTTTGGAATTAAAGCCGTGGTTTATTACCGGATAGTTTATGTTATGGGATTTTTTGTAGCGGCATTTACAGATACAACTATTATTTGGACATTATCAGGAATTACTATAGCTTTGATGACAATTCCGAACTTGATAGGCATATTGTTGTTAAGGAAAGAAATGAAAACGGAGGTGAAGGGTTTTTGGAAGGAGTATGCAGAACGTTTTCCGGATGAGAAGGTGCCAAAAAACTGATGCTTTTGATAAATTAACTCTGTTGTATGAACGAAGAATTTCACCACTCCATGGAAGTTTTGGTTGTCGATGATAACCAGATCAATCACCGCGTCGTTTTATTTTCCCTCAGGGATCAATTTAAAAGTATTGATACCGCCTTTAACGGGCAGGAAGCCGTTGATAAATTCAAAGAAAAACATTACGATTTAATTCTGATGGATTTGAGAATGCCCATTATGGATGGAAAAGAAGCAGCAATACAAATCAGGGACTATATAAAAGAAAATGGGATTGAAAAGCCAGTAAAGATTATAGCGATGACTGCCAGTGATATGAGGGAGGATACACAAGCCTGTCTTGAGGCGGGAATGGATGCTTATCTTTACAAACCATTTAGGGTGCAGGAACTTTATAAAGCGATTAAATAATTCTTTAGATTCGTTAAAAAGCAGCTTTCTTTTTACTTTTGCCGGACAAAACAGTATAAATGGCAAAAATCTATCCTGAAAATTTCGAAACTAAAATTGGGTTTGGCCGAATTCGTGACCTTTTAAAGTCGGGCTGTTTAAGTTCGCTTGGGAAAGATCGCGTGGACGACATCAATTTCCTGACCAGTTTTAACAAAATTAATTTTGAACTTTCAGCAACCGATGAATTTGCCCGCTTAGTTAGGGAAACTGATAATTTTCCAACTAACTTTTATTTCGATTTAAGGGAATCGCTTTCCAAAATAAGAACCGAAGGACGGTTTTTGGAAGTTGGTGAGCTGTTTGATTTGAAACGTTCGCTGGAAACGATAACCGGAATTGTCCGCTTTCTGCAAAACCAGGATGAAACACTTTATCCAAGCTTGAAAAAGCTGATTAAGCGGGTTCAGTTATTCCCATTTATTAAAGATCGGATTGAAAAAATCATAACTCAGCATGGGAATATAAAAGATTCTGCTTCACCTGAACTGGCACAAATCCGTAGGCAATTACACAATAAGCAAACAAATGTTTCCAAGCGCCTGCATAGTATTTTAAAGCAAGCTCAAAGAGATGGTTTAGTTGATGAAGATGCATCTGTAGCAATTCGCGATGGCCGCCCGGTAATTCCGGTTTCATCTGCTGTTAAAAGAAGACTTGGAGGAATTGTTCATGATGAATCGGCTACAGGGAAAACGGCTTATGTCGAGCCTTCCGAAGTGGTTGAAATGAATAATGAGATTCGGGAACTTGAGTATGCCGAGAAGCGGGAGATTGTTAAAATACTTGTTGAATTTTCGGATGATATACGTCCATACCTGGATGATCTTTTTGATTTATATAAGTTTCTGGGAACAATTGATTTTATTCGATCAAAAGCATTGCTGGCCAATCGGATGGATGCTATAAAACCGATGATTGAGAATCAATGTCAATTATTTTGGGAGAAGGCTGTGCATCCATTGCTGAAATTCAATTTACAGAAAGAAAAACGGGAGGTTGTTCCGCTGGATATTCAGCTAAGTCCTGAAAAACATATTTTGTTGATCTCAGGGCCAAATGCCGGTGGTAAGTCTGTTTGCCTGAAAACGGCTGGCTTACTGCAATACATGCTTCAGTGTGGATTGATGATTCCCATTGATGAGACCAGCCGGACCGGAATTTTTGATCAGCTTTTTATTGATATTGGTGATGAGCAGTCGATTGAAAATGATTTAAGTACCTACAGTTCACACTTGCTTAATATGAAGCATTTTTTGAAAAATGGAAATGAACGAACTTTGGTTTTGATTGATGAATTTGGTACAGGCACGGAACCCATGCTTGGAGGGGCAATTGCAGAAACCATTTTAGATGAGCTAAATCAAAAAGGCTGTTTTGGATTAATAACAACTCATTATACCAACCTGAAACATTTTGCTTCTTCAGCTGAGGGAATTGAGAATGGTGCAATGATGTACGATTCGCATAAAATGGAACCCCTGTTCCAGCTTCAGATTGGTAAGCCCGGAAGTTCATTTGCCTTTGAAATAGCCCGTAAAATTGGTTTGCCGGAAGATATTCTCCAGGACGCAACGGAAAAGGTTGGAAAAGATCATATTCATTTTGACAAGCATTTACGAGATATCGTTCGTGATAAACGATATTGGGAGTCCAAGCGCCAACGAATCCGAAAAGTGGAACGCTCGTTGGATGATTTAGCTGAGCGCTATGAGACTGACCTTTCGGACATTAGTAAGCAGCGTAAAAAGATTGTTGAAGAAGCGAGGGAAGAAGCAGAACGAATTATTTCAGAAGCCAATAAAAAGGTTGAAAATACGATTC
The DNA here is from genome assembly GCA_028282195.1 of Prolixibacteraceae bacterium. Classification (GTDB taxonomy): domain Bacteria; phylum Bacteroidota; class Bacteroidia; order Bacteroidales; family Prolixibacteraceae; genus Sunxiuqinia. The sequence continues at coordinate 2,752 of JANQII010000096.1, read as the reverse complement.
GGGAGATAAAAGAAAGCCAGGCTGAAAAAGAAAAAACCAGGGCTGCTAGACAAAACCTGCAGGAGTTTAAGGAAAAACTGGAAGAGAAGAAATCTGAAAAGGATGAGGATTGGATAAATCGTAAAATTGAAAAGCTTAAGCAAAAAGAAGAACGCCGTAATAAAAAACGACCTGAGCCTGCTGAAAAGAAAAAAGTTCAGCCAAAAGAAAAAGAGGAACTTGCTCCTGGCGATAATGTAAAAATAGAAGGGCAATCTACAATTGGTGAGATCATAGAGCTTGGCCCTAAAAATACAATTGTTGCTTTTGGGCAATTGCGCACTTCTGTAAACAGAAAAAAGTTACAGCGGGTAAGTAAAAACGAAGCCAAAAAAGAACTTCGGGGAACGAATAAAACCTTGCCTAATGTTCATCGGAAATTGTCTGATAAAAAGATGAGTTTCAAGTCGGAGATTGATATCCGAGGACAACGAGCCGAAGAAGCTATTTCAAATATTCAGGCGTTTATTGATGAGGCAATTATGCTTGATGTGCATGAATTGAGGATTTTACATGGAAAAGGCAATGGTATTTTGAAAGAAGTTATTCGCAATTTCCTGAAAGCAGATCCGATAGTTCGTTCTTTTCGCGATGAGCATGTTCAATTTGGAGGCTCAGGTATTACGATTGTTGAGCTGGACTAGGGATCAATTAATAATTCGAATGGTCAGCTTTCTCTGTGAAAGTAGATTTTATGTGCATATGGGAATGGGAGAAGTTGAGAAAATGAGAGAAGGTGAATGGGAAATAGCTAAGAGCTTAGGGATTAGGGCATAGGGCTAGGTGCAGAGAGAATGACCAATAGTTAATGACTAATTGCCAATTACTGGCGACTAAAAATCCAAAATCCAATCCTCAAAATCAAGAACCAAGTATCAAGCTCCCTGACCGCTTAGGGCATAGAGAATTACTAATGGCTAATTACCAATTACTGGTTGACTAGTAATGCGTTCATTAAATTTCGTTGCAAAACTCATCGGATGACTTTATTGATATCGGGTACTTTAGTCATCCGATGAGTAAAACGTTAATTCAAAAACCCTCTACTAGTCCTTATGTTTGTAATGAATTAGTGCATAAGTTTCAGCCCACTCAAATAATTTAGAGGGCTAAAGCAAAAAAGAAACTTATGCAGGAGCAAAATTACAAATTAGATTTTACGGGAAAAGAAATTTATGCGGGTATTGATGCCCATTTAAAAACCTGGCGGGTATCTATTATGACCAATGGGATAATATGTAAAACTTTTTCACAAGCTTCGAAAGCTGAGGATTTAAGGAAATATTTGGATAAGAACTATCCAAATGGGACTTATTATTCAGCCTATGAAGCCGGATTCTGTGGTTTTAGTGCACACCGCCAATTATTAAAAATGGGGATTGCCAATATTGTAGCAAACCCGGCTGATATACCAACAACCGATAAAGAGCGCAAACAAAAGGAAGACGGCAGGGACAGTAGAAAAATTGTCCGGTCTTTGTATAATAATGAACTTGAAGCTATTTATGTACCCGATATGGAAATAGAAGGGTTAAGGTCATTGGTTAGGTACCGAAGGACCTTGGTTAAAGAGATCAGTAGGTTTAAAAACAGGACCAAATCATTACTGTACTACAATGGTATAAAAATACCTATTGAATTGACCAGGGGCCCTGCTCATTGGTCAAGGCTTTATACCCAATGGCTCCTGAATTTGGAATTTGGGTCAGGATATAGCAGGCAGGTACTGGTCCAGATAGTCGAAACCGTTGAACATTTAAGGAAAAAATTATTAGGGGCCAACCGCAATTTTCGACAATTAGAAAAGAAAAGTGAATATTCAGCATTAATTGTTTTGCTCAGGACAGTACCGGGCGTGGCACTTATAACTGCAATGACTATCCTGACCGAGCTTGATAATATCGAACGCTTTAAGAACATTGACCGTTTATGTTCTTATGTTGGTTTGGTGCCCCGCACTAGCTCAAGTGGGGAAAATGACCGGGCTGGCGGGATTACCCCGAGAAGCAACCGGCATTTAAGGGGCATGTTGATCGAAAGTGCATGGATAGCTATAAGACATGATCCTGCCTTAATGATGAAATATGGGGAAATGGTAAAAAGGATGGATGCCAATAAAGCGATAGTAAATATTGCAAAAAAATTATTGAGCAGAATAAAATATGTACTGGTAAACAAAGAGCCTTATGTTAAAGGAGTTGTTAAATAGAATTGGCAATCTTAAAAAACAATCAAAAAGTAGTGGGACTACCTCTCGACACTTGCAGCAATAAATTGACTGTTCCTTCTAGTCTGTAGCCCACACTATAAAAAATTGAACAAGGAAATGCAGCATGAAAACATGACTGTTGATAGAAGGTTGTTTTTATAAGGGATTACCAATACATAACCAAGAGTGACCAACGGCGATTATTTATACCGGAGGTAAATTGATAAAACAGTATGGGTGTCGAACCCATACTGTTTTAAACCAAGGGTTTCCCTTTGGCTCATAATTGCCCGGAGATAACAGGCCTATGTGTCTGACAAAGTGATAAATAACGAGTATCAAATGAAGTGTTTTTTAAAAAAAGTGAGTATGAGACTTGGATTACAACATAGAAGTGTCGTGTCATGTCTGAAATGACGGTTAAGTTGAAGTTATTTTGGTTTTTGGCAAGGCAAAAAATCTGCGCATAGTCCGGCAGCTGCCGGATAAACGATTTTTTAACGC